>CAYNUW010000101.1:0-11202 GCA_964400455.1 uncultured Akkermansia sp.
GCACCCGCTGGGTGCACGTCGGGATTCCGCGATCAACAATCAGCTCAACACCTTGCGCGATACTCCGCCGTCCGACTGCCGTATTTAGGGTTAGGCCTCGAAGCCGGGGACGGTGAGACTCTGGCCGTTGTGCCGGCGGTCGAGGCCGAGCAGGTAGGGGGCGGCGACCTTGGCCCAGGCGGCGGGTTTGGCGTAGCCGGCGGCGCCGTCGGCGAAGCACTGGCGGAGCATGGCGGTGTCGATGACGCCGGGGCTGAGCGGTATGGCGGCGAGGGGGGCGGGCAGCTCCTCGGCGAGGGCCTTGGTGAGGCCCTCGACGCCCCACTTGCTGGCGCAGTAGGGGGCGAAGTCGGCGGAGACTGAGCGGCCCCAGCCGGAGGAGAGGTTCACGACCACGCCGGAGCCGCGTGCGATCATGGCGGGGACGAAGCCCTGGACGACGTGCATGACGCCGGTGAGGTTGACCTGAAAAAGGCGGGCGACGGCGGCGGCGTTCTGGCGCCAGAGGGGGGCGGCGTCGGTGAGCAGGCCGGCGTTGTTGATGACGAGGTCGGGCGCGCCGTGCTGGGTCACCATGCGTTCGGCCCAGAGCTCGACCTTTTTGGCCTCGGCGACATCGACCACGTCGAAGGTGCTGGGGGCGGGCTGGCCGAAGCGGAGGTCGAGGACGGACTCGGGGTCGCGGCCGCAGCCGACGACGGTGTGGCCGAGGGCGATGAACTCGTCCACCAAGGCGCGGCCGAGCCCCTTGGTGCAGCCGGTGAGCACGATGACTTTTTTCATGAGAGGAAGGCGCGGACGAGGCCGTAGAGCTCGGGGCTTTCGAGCAGGAAGGAGTCGTGGCCGAGGTCGGTGGCGAGCTCGGCGTAGGAGGCGTGTTTGCCGGCGCGTTGGAGGGCGAGCACGATCTCGCGGTTTTGGGAGGGCGGGAAGAGCCAGTCGCTGGTGAAGCCGACGACGAGGGTGCGGGCGCGGACCGGGGCGAAGGCTTTTTCGAGGGAGCCGCCGTAGGTGGCGGCGAGGTCGAAGCGGTCGATGGCGCGGGTGATGTAGAGGTAGGTGTTGGCGTCGAAGCGGTTGATGAAGCTCTGGCCCTGGTAGCGGAGGTAACTCTGCACCTCGAACTCGATGTCGAAGACCTTGGCCGGGGCGGCGGCGGGGGCGGAGGAGGGGGGGCGGACCTCGCGGCGGCCGAATTTGCGGTCCATGGAGGCGTCGGAGAGGTAGGTGATGTGGGCCATCATGCGGGCGATGGCCAGGCCGACGCGCGGGCCCTCGCCGGGGCGGTAGTCGCCGCCGCGCCAGTCGGGGTCCTGGAGGATGGCCTGGCGGCCGACCTCGTTGAAGGCGATGGCCTGGGCGCCCTCGCGGGCGGTGGTGGCCATGGCGAGGACGTGGTCGCAGAAATCCGGATACTCGATGCCCCACTGGAGGGCCTGCATGCCGCCCATGGAGCCGCCGAGGGCGCAGTGGAGGCGGGCGACGCCGAGGTGGTCGAGCAGGCGTTTTTGAGAGCGCACCATGTCGCGGATGGTGACGGCGGGGAAACGCACGCCGTAGGGGCGGCCGGAGGCGGGGTCGAGGGAGAGGGGGCCGGTGGAGCCCTGGCAGCCGCCGAGGACGTTGGCGCAGACGACAAAAAAGCGGTGGGTGTCGACGGCCTTGCCGGGGCCGATGAGGTTGTTCCACCAGCCGGGTTTTTTATCGGCGAGGGAGTGGATGCCGGCGCAGTGGTGGTCGCCGGAGAGGGCGTGGCAGACGAGGATGCAGTTGTCGCGGGCGGGATTTAGCCGGCCGTAGGTCTCGTAGCGCAGGGTGAAGCCGGGCAGGGTGCGGCCGTCGTCGCAGGCGAAGGGTTCGGCGGAGACAAAGTCCTTGGGTTCGACCAGGCCGACCTCGCCGGGCTCGGCGGCGGAGTCGTGGAGAGGGTCTTCAAGGTCGGCGTCGTTCATGCGAGGCGGAAGACAAAAGGCTTTTCCGCGTCAAAAACAACGGATTCTTACGGAGGAGGCCTCTTGGCGGGGTCGGGCGACGACGGGTCGCCGCCGGGCGGTGTCAGGCGTGTTTGCCGAAGCCGAGGGCGCGGGCGAGTTTGGCCAAGGGCGAAGGTGGCTTGGGCAGGGCGGACGCGGGGATCTGGTCGGCATGGCCGGCGTGGCGGGCGATGTCCACCGGCGTCATGCCGCCGTAGTCGCGCAGGCCCATGGCTTCGAGGGTGAGCAAATGGCGCGGAACCTGGTCGAGGTGACCATGGGCGGCGGCGGCGTGCAGGGGGGTATCGCCGTTGTCGTTGCGGGTGGCGAGCAGGGCGGGGGTGAAGGCGGTTTCGGGGATGGCGCGCAGTTGCCCGCTTTCGGCGGCGGCGTGAATGACGGTGTAGCCGCCCTTGCTGGAGAGCACGAGGGTTTCGGGCACCAGATGTTCGGCCGGGATGTCGCCGAGATGGCCGGCCACGGCGGCGGCGTGGAGCACGGTGTCGCCGGCGTTGGTGCGCGCCAGCAGGGCGTCGCGGGTCAGGAGAGCGCGTGGGACGCGGGGGAGGTGGCCGTTGAAGGCGGCGGTGTGGAGAGGCGTTTCCCCGGTGAGATTGGAGAGGGCGTAGGCGGCGGTGTTTTGGAAAACGGGCGGCACTTCCTCGATCAGGCCGGTTTCGGCGGCCTCGTGGAGGAGGGTGTTGCCGAGGTGGGTGCGGATGGTGAGCAACTCCGGAGTGAGGATGGAGTGGGAGAGGAGGCCGAGATAGCCGCGGGCGGCGGCGATGTGATAGACGGAGAAACCGGCGTTGCTGGTGATCGCCAGCAGGTCGTGCATCAGCAGGCGGGGCGGCAGGCCAACGGGTGCGGTCGGGGCTTCGAACGCATGGTGCAGCGGAGTGTAGCCGGCCTGGTTCTTGAGGGAAAAGTCGGCCGGGTTGACCAGGTCGGAAGGGATGGCGTCGAGGTGGCCATGACGGGCGGCAATGTGGAGGGCGGTGTTGCCGGCGGGGTTGGGCGCCCGCCAGACGGCTGGGTCGCGCTCCGCCACGACGGAGGTCAAGTCGGATCCGGATCGCAAGGCAGCTTGGAGTGTGGCGGCGTCCATGGTCAGGCGGAGTAAAAACCCGACCGGAGTCGCGGGGCAATGCCGGAGATGCGCAAAAACGACGGAAAAGATTCCAGCGGGTCTCCGGCTGGAATTGGCGCGGAAATGGGGAGTTGCGCGCAGATTTTGGGCGCTCGCTTCGGTGGGGCCGGGCCGCAGCTGTGACTTGCGCCGCGCAGGGGAGGCGGGAATGGTGCGGTGATGGCTGGTTCTCCAAAACCTTTTATTTTTATCGGCGGCGCGGATGACTTTTTGGTCGGGCGCGCCGGCCGGGAGCGTTACGCCGCGCTGGCGTCCGAGGTTGAGGACGAGTTTTCGCGGGAGACGATCAGCGGTTTTGTGAACACGGTGGATGAAGCGGAGGCGGCTATCGTCCGGTTGCGCGACAGTGTGCAGACGGTTTCGATGTTTGGCGGGCGGCGTCTGGTTTGGTTCAAGGACGTGAATTTTCTGGCTGATTCGCGAACCGGCAATTCCGAGACGGTGAAGAGTGCGGTGGAGGAGTTGCAAGGGCTGCTGGGCGGGTTGAATCCCGCCGAGGTGGCGGTGTTGATCACCGCTTCGCCGGTGGATCGCCGCAAGGCCTTCTACAAGTGGTGTGAGAAGACGGCGGATTTTGAGTTTTTGGGCGCGACGGACGCGGCGGATGCGGCGGAGGCGCTGGCGATGGTGGCGCTGGCCGAGGCGCGCACCTTGGGCGTGGAGTTGACGCGTGACGCTTTGGCCCTGCTGCTGGCTCGGGCGGGCAACAATACGCGTTTCATCGTCGGCGAGGTGCACAAACTCGCCGCCCACGCCGACGCGGGGAAACAGATCACCGAGGACGACGTGGAGCAGCTCACGCCGAACATTGCCGAGGGGGATTTTTTTGAGGCGACGGAACGTTTTTTCCGGGGCGACCTACCCGGCACCCTGGCGGCGTTTGACCGGCATTTTTTTGCCGGAGAGAGCGCGCGCCCGTTGTTGATTTCGATGCAAAATCGCAACCGGCTCCTGATCCAGATACGGTCGCTGGCTCCGCAGGGCGGGCGAGCGCCGGACAAAGGCATGATCGACCGCGCCGCCGCGGCGCATGGCCAGCACTTTGTCGGCGCGGGCGAAAAGAGCGCGGCGAATCTTTTTAGTCAGAATTCGTGGTATGTGGGCAAACTGGCCGCCGGGGCCAAGGCTTGGCCGCTCAAGCACCACATCGACATTCAGCTGGCGCTTGCCGCCGCCTTTGAGGAGTTGATTTCGCGGCCCAAGGAAGAGCCGGCCATCATGCGCGAACTGGCGGTTAAGTGCTTGGGTTAGGGTTGGCCGAGAAGTCGAAGTCAACACGGGGTGCGGCGGGCATCCCGGCCCGTTCTGGTGTTCAGGAGCGCCCGTAAGTCGCGTGAGGTTCAGCCGCAAAAATCGAGCAATCCGGGTTGAAAGCTTTTCAATTTATGCGAACAGACTTTGACAACCGCGGCTTCAACTTTTCGCTCCGCGCTCGTTATTCATGTCCTGACGCCGTCGTATTTCACTTAAACTCAAAGCCAAATCGCATTTTTAACTGATGACCAACCTCGTCCTAGTGATGTTGATCGCACCCTTTGCCTTGGCGCTGGGGTTGCCGGCTTTGGGGCGCTTTTTAGGCGCCAAAGTGGGTTGGGTGGCTTTGCTGGCCCCCGTGGTCTGTTTCGTTTCCGCGCTGAGGTTGCACGGTATGGGTCCGGAGGCGTTAAGCCCGGGGGTGACCTGGGAATGGATACCGAGTTTGGGCGTGAATCTTACCTTTACGTTGGACGGCTTGGCCCGGCTATACGCCTTGATTGTAAGTGGAGTGGGGTGCCTGGTGGTTTTTTACGCGGCGTGCTATTTGGACGACCACCATTATAAAGACCACGGAAAGTTCTACTGCTACCTCTTAATGTTTATGGGGGCGATGTTGGTAACCGTGACGTCGGCCAATCTTTTGGCGCTGTTTGTAGCGTGGGAAATGACCGGACTGACCTCGTTTTTGCTGATCGGGTTTTTACATGATAAAGACGGATCGCGGCGCGGAGCGAGGATGGCCTTGCTCACCACCGGGACGACTGGACTGGCCCTGCTGGCTGGAGTGGTGTTGCTGCGGGTGGCTTATGGAACTTACGACTTGGCGGAGATTCTCGCGCTGGGGGCTCCGCCGGCGGGCAGCGAAGGTTTGGTCACGGCGGCATTCTT
The DNA here is from genome assembly GCA_964400455.1 of uncultured Akkermansia sp. GTDB lineage: Bacteria > Verrucomicrobiota > Verrucomicrobiia > Opitutales > Opitutaceae > IMCC26134_A. The sequence goes on from CAYNUW010000101.1 coordinate 5,269, forward strand.
TTGTTGTTTCGTAGGAATCGCCGGCAAGTCGGCCCAGTTTCCCTTTCACTACTGGCTGCCCAATGCGATGGCGGCGCCGACGCCGGTGTCGGCCTATCTGCACTCGGCGACGATGGTGAAATTGGGTGTTTTTCTCACTGCGCGACTCCTCCCGGTTTTTGGTGGTTTAGAGTCATGGATGCCGGTGCTGACGGCGATCGGGTTCGGCACTTTTTTACTGGGGGCGGTGTTCGCGCTCCTTTCACAAGACTTAAAAGGTGTTTTGGCCTACACGACCGTGGCCCAGTTGGGCTTGTTGATCGGATACTACGGTCTGCATGCGAGTGGTGCTCCGGTTGCTTGGGATGCGTTGCATGTTTTGAATCACGTGTTTTACAAAGCCGGACTTTTTATGGTGGTCGGCATTATTGATCACAGCACCGGCACGCGTGATCTACGCGAGCTCGGCGGATTGTGGCGAAAGATGCCGATCCTTGGCACGGCGGCTTTGCTGGCGCTCGCAGCCTTCGCGGGTCTGCCCCCGACGACCGGGTTCTTGAGCAAAGAGATGCTTTTGATTGATTTGTATAGTTTTAATTCGGTCCAAACCGGGGTGTTGGGCTGGTGGCCCTTGGTTGCGGTGGTGACGGGCTCGCTGATCAACGTAGCGGTGGCGGCCCGGGTGGCCGCGGCTTTTTTTGGGCGAGTCACTCCGGAGGTGGAGGCGCATTTTCATGGTCCTTCCGCGGGTTTGCAGGCTTCGCCGATTTTCCTTGGTGCTCTGACGCTCCTTGGCGGACTGGGGGCGGGTGTTTTTGGTGGGTTGACCGCGGGTTTTATGGATTCGGCTGGACGGGCGGCGGCCGAAGGAGGGCTGCACCTTTGGCATGGCGTCACGAAAGAGTTGATCACGAGTCTGGGTGCGGTCGCGGGCGGTTTGATTTTGTATTTTGCGGTGGGACCCAAGCGGTGGAGAAACGTGGAGATTCCGCGCTGCCTGCGCTTGGATTTGGTATTTGAGCAGGCGGTGGAGGCGGTGCCTTATGCGGCGCGGCGTTTAAATCGCGCCCTCGGCTTCGAGACACCTTACGCCTATTTGTATGTGGTGGGTGCGGTCATGACGCTTCTGCCGGTCTGGTTTTTGGCGTCACATACCGACGCATTGCTGCAGCAATCGAAACTGTGGGAGATCTGGCCGGCTACTCAGGCGGGTTGGATTCGTTGGATCATCGTGGGCTTGGTGGGGACGGCGGCCATTTATGCAGCAGTGGCCCGGCGCGCCCTGCCGCAGCTCTTTGCTTTGTCGCTCGTGGGATTGTGCCTGGTGTTTTATTATGTGCTTTATCAAGGGCCGGATTTGGCTGCGACCCAGCTTCTGGTGGAGTCCGCCACCCTTATCTTGGTTTTGATGGTGGTATTGCGTTTGAAGCGAGAGGGGAATGACACCGAACCCTTGCCTCCGGCCGGGGTCGCCCCGCTGACGGCGCGGGTAGCGGTGAGCGTGCTAGCCGGACTGTTATTGGGAGGTGGAGTTCTCTTCTTCCAGCAAGCACCGCTTCCGGAGCGGGCCGGCGATTACTATTTGGCGCATACCATCGACCTCGCCAAAGGCACGAATACGGTGAACACCACGGTGATTGATTTCCGTGGTTTTGATACTTTGCTGGAAATATGCGTTCTGGTCATCGCCACGTTGGGTTGTCTGGGGCTGCTGGCGAGGCGGAGAGCCGACGGTGCGGATGCGCGTCTGCCGGTGGAGCATCCGGGTAAAAACTTTTTTCCCGTGCCGGATGATTTTATTCTGAAGGCCGTGGTGGTGGGTATCTTTGTGCCCCTGAATCTATTCGCGATTCACGTGTTTTTACGTGGACATAACGAGCCAGGCGGGGGCTTTCCGGCGGGCCTGGTTACGGCCATATCGTTGATTCTGCTCACTTTTGTTCTCGGGGTGGATGGAGTGCGTCGGCTGCTACGAGTGAATCCAATCATCATCGCAGCGGGCGGGGTCGTCTTGGCGGTAGCAACGGCGCTTTTGCCGGTCTTCGTCCAAGGTTTGCCCGTCTTCCATCATTTTCACCACTACCTCGGCGGTGTGTTTTATGTTGGCGGTGCCTTCTGGTTCGACCTCGGGGTATATCTGGCGGTGGTCGGAACGGCTTTAAAAATGATACTACCTCTAATGAAGTCGGTGCATGGCCTGCCTGGTTTGGTGGCGGAAGAAGAGGCGCGTTTTGCCGCACGGGCCGATGAGCCGATCGACGTGAGTTCGCCTCGGGCAGTAACGGCAGCAAAGGAGCGCGTCTGACATGAGCAATCAATTAGACACTGCGGTATTGGTGGCCATACTTTTTGGGTGTGGTATCTTCCTGTGTTTGTCGCGCAGACTGCTCCGAGTTTTATTCGGTTTTCTGTTGGTTTCGAATGCGGCCAATCTGGTTTTGATCGGCGTTTCCGGGGATCCGTCGGGAAAACGTTCTGCGGTGCTCTTGGGCGGCGCCGCCGGAGTGCCGGCGGTGGATCCCCTGCCGCAGGCCTTGATCCTGACCGCGATTGTGATTGGCTTTGCGGTGGCGGCTTACCTCTCGGTGCTGGTGTATCGGCTCTACACCGATCGTGGCACAGCCAACGTGACGACATTGTTTAATCAAGAGCCTCCCAAGGGCGCGGCGGCGAAGGAGGATGCGACATGATATTCGATGTTACAGCTTGGTCGGCGAATCATGCCGCATTCTCGGTGCTTTTTCCCGTTTTGGTGGCGTTGTTGTTGTTGTTTATACCTCGGCCGTCCATGATCCGACGCTTGATCGCGTTGGCGGCCGTTGCGATCCTGCTGGGCCATGCGTTGGGAGTGGTGGCTCACAACCTGTCCGGAGACCCCTTGGTTCTGCGCCTGGGTGGCTGGATATCGCCGTTTGGTATCGTTCTGGTCGCGGATACTTTGGCTGGGATTATGTTGAGTCTAGCCTCCTTCACCGGGTTGGCGTGCGTGGTTTTCGGCTTTTTTGAAACCTCGGTCAGGGATGAGCATCCACTGCGTCTACCGCTGGTCTTTTTTCTGTTGGCGGGCATCGACCTAAGCTTCGTCACGGGAGATTTGTTTAACCTTTTTGTGGCGTTCGAAGTCATGTTGCTTTCGTCCTACGCCTTGATGACCTTGGAGTCGGGGGCGCGTGAATCGCGTCAGGCTTGGCCTTACCTGACCTTGAACCTGGTGGGCAGCGCCTTGTTTCTGGCTGCCTGCGGCTACACTTACAGCCTTTTCGGAACGCTTAACTTTGCGGAGTTGGCGATACGCACGGATGCTTTGGCGGGTGACGTAAGGCTCACCCTTCTGGCCATCGCCCTGTTGTTGGTTTTTGGCCTTAAAGCGGGTTTGTTCCCGCTGTATCAATGGTTGCCGGGCGGTTATGCTGCGATGCCGGCGCCAATGGCCGCGTTCTATGCCGGCATGTTGACCAAAGTGGGCGTGTATGTGCTTATCCGAATCTTCGGGACCGTGCTGCCGCCGGGGTTGTCGAATCTACATTCTTTGATCGCGTGGACGGCTGGACTTACGATGGTGGTCGGGGTGTTGGGAGCCGTTGGTCAGTCGAGGGTGCAGACCATCTTGAGTTATCATATCGTGAGCCAGATTGGTTTTATGGCGCTGGCGGTGGGTTTGTTTAGCCCCTTCGCCTTCACGGCCGCCATTTTTTACATTATGCACCACATTGTGGTGAAGGCGGCTCTGTTTCTTGTGGGTGGCGCAGTGATTCGTTTGAACGGGACGGATGAACTTGCGTTGACCGGAGGGCTGTGGCGGGCTGCGCCTTGGTTGGGCGTGGCGTTTGTGCTTCAGGCCATGTCTTTGGCCGGGCTGCCGCCCTTGAGTGGGTTCTGGGGCAAATTCATGATCATTCAAGAGGGCTTCAGCCAAGCCGAATGGATATTGGTAGGACTTTCGTTGGTGGCCAGTGTGTTAACCCTTATGAGCATGTTGAAAATCTGGCTCGGTGCCTTTTGGAAGGAAGCTCCCGCGTCACGTGGTTCGGCTGCGGCTGCGAGCTGCCCGCGCGGCATGTCTGCGGTGGTGGTCGCCATGGCCGCAGTTTCGCTTGTAATCGGTTTGGGCGCCGAGCGCTTTGTGGTGGTGGCGAGGCAGGCGGCGGCGGAGACGCTCGATCGCGCGGGGTATGTCGCGGCGGTGGAGGCGGCTAACTTGGTTTCGTATCCGGACAAGACCCCTGGATCATCGGTGCAGACAAACCCTGGAGGAGAGCAGCCATGAGGCAAGACAGTCCCGCATTTTTGGCTCGGGGCCCGCGCCGTTCGCCGGCGGCGCGCGCGGTGGGCTTTATCTTGTTTGGCTGGCACTTCACGCGCGAACTTGTGTTGGCGAACATTTCCTTGGCCAAGGCGGTGTTGTTACAACGGCGGGAGGATTTGGCGCCGGGCTTTTTAACGTATCCGCTCGAGGGTCTGAAGCCGCTGGAGATTCTGATTTTGACCCACAGTATAACCCTCACTCCCGGAACGACGTCGGTGGAGATTTCACCTTCGCGGGATGTATTGTTGGTCCACGCCTTTGACGCGCGTGATCCTGAGGCGGTTCGGGAGTCGATTCGACAAGGTTTGGAGAAACCGCTGCTGGCGTGGAGTCGCTGACAAAACTTTGCTCATCCATCAATGAATTGGAACGAATTTCTTTACTACTCGGGTTGGGCCATACTGGCCCCGGGTTTATTCTTTGGACTGTGGAGAGTTATCGTGGGGCCGACCACGTTGGACCGTATGGTCGGTTTCGATTTGTTGACCGCCACGGTGGTTGGGCTCCTGACTTTGTTTTCGATCCATGAGGGCACCGCCGACTATGTGGAGTTGATTATCCTCGCGACGGCCCTGACCTTTTTCTCCACGGTGGCTTTTTACTATTATCTCTCGCATCTTCCCACCAGCGAAGGGGATTTACGCCAAGAGGAGGGAAGGGACTAATGCACGATCTTCTGCTCATTCTAGGTCGGATTTTTTTAGCCGGTGGAGTGTTTTTTATGGCTGTTGCGGCCATTGGGGTGGCGCGTTTACCCGACGTCTATTGCCGTGCGCACGCGGTGGGCAAAGCCATGAGTCTGGGGGTGGTTCTGATGCTGCTGGGTCTAGGTTTGAAACTCGAAGGTGTGGCTTGGTGGAAGATCTGGCTGGCCATAGCATTTCAGTTAATCACCACTCCGGTGGCCAGCCACCTCTTCTGTTTGGTGGCCTATCGAAAGAAGGTTCGCAGGTGGTCGGAAAAAGGTTGGGTGAATGGCTGACAACAACGCGTGCTTGATTGCGTAACTAAGTGCTGGTCTGACGGGCACCTTTTACCCGGTCCGGCGTTGGCGGGAAAGGTGGGTGCCACTGTAACTTCTCTCTTCGCGTCGCCTCGGGGGGCGGTCATGATCGCCACGTCGTTCCATGACTCGTAGCTGCAATCAAGCGCTGAATACGCCGCCGGGAAAAGTAATTAAGATATTGCGATTAGATTTTAAGAAACGTGTTTTGGTGTTCTTTTCGTTACGGTGGGCGTTTTTGGCGGGCGTAATACCAAGCACCCCAAGCTTTCAGACTTTAACCACGAATTGCACGGATGGGCACGATCAATACAAAGTATTTTTGATCAGTGTTATCCGTGATATCTGTGGTCAAAAATTAGACTGATAGAAAGTCTAGATTCCTAAGGGGATTGGTGTAACACCAATCGTGGGTGCGACATACAGATAAGATTCATTTGGCAAAACCGAGCCCGAGGTGTTCGCGCTTTAAGATCCGACATGACTATGTTTTGGCATTTTGGGCAGGGAAGACCCTCAGGGTTTTAACGTAAAACAATAATAATCAATTTTTTAGGAGATAAGAAGAAAAAAAATTTATCAGGTGCCAAAACAGGTGGAAAATAATTGAAGCCCCCTGAGCGCCTCTGGGCTTGCCTTTGGTTGG
>CAYNUW010000102.1:0-11019 GCA_964400455.1 uncultured Akkermansia sp.
GGCGTTTGGGCGGGGGGGCCCGCCCCGGGGGGGGGCCCGGGGGGCCCGGGGGGGGGGGGGGGCCCGGGGGGGGGGGTGGTGGGGGGGGGGGGGGGGGGGGGGGGGGCCGGGGGGGGGGGCCTGGGGGGGGGGGGGGGGGGGCGGACGGGGCGGCGCGGGCGGCGGCGCACTTCGGGGTGGAGGCCGAAGGCGGCGAGCACGACGATTTGGCCGGCGCGCTGGCGGAGTGGGTGCGGGCGCGGCGCCTCAGCGCGGTGCTGGCCTATGAGCCGCCGACCGGGCCGGGGCGGGCGGGGGCGGCGGCGCTGACGGCGGCGGGGAAGGCGGCCGGTGTGCCCATAGTTTGGATACGGAGGCCGGGGGACGCGGCGCTCTGGCCGCGGGCGACGGCGGGATTCTTCCCGTTCTGGGAGGCGGCGCGGGGCGGTCTGATCCGCCCGGCCTGAGGGCGCGAACATCACGCTCGAAACGCGGGCGGCGGGTGGGCTGCCGGCAATGTTCGTAATACGAACACTGAGTCGGGGCGGGAGGCGAGGGCGCGGTCAGCCGAGGGCGAGGGCGACGGCGGCGAGCAGCAGGCCGGCGCCGGCGAGGCGACGGAGAAAGACGGGGCGGGGCAGGCGGTTTTCGCCGGCGGAGCCGAGCCAGGCGCCGAGCAGGCCGATGGCGAGCACGCTCCAGAGACCGCGCGAGCCGTAAAGGATGTTGACCAGGGTGGCATGGCCATGAACGCCCAAGGCGTAGGCCATGCCGGAGGCCTGCACGGCGAGGAGGATGCAGCCGGGGGCAAGCCAGCGCCAGGCGGCGGGCGGCAGGCCGCGCAGGGGGGCGGAGAAGAACGGCACGAGGGCGAAGGAGAGGACGGCGACGAGGCCGAACATGAGGGGTAGGAAACGGCCGGCGCCCCAGGCGGGGGTGAAGCGTTGCACGAGCACGTCGGAAAGAGCGAAGGCGAGGGCGGCGAGGGCGGCGTGGAGGATGGTCCGTCCGGGACGGGCGGCGGGGCGGGCGGGATCGCGGGGAGCGGATTGGAGCAGGGCGACGGCCGCGGTGGCCAAGGCGGCGGCTCCCCACCAGGCGGGGCGGACGGGCTCGTCGACCAGAACGGCGGAGGCGCCGGCGACGAAGAGGATTTTGAGCCCGAGCACCGGGGTGGCGAGGGAGACGTCGCCGGCCATGGCGATGAAGGTGAAGATCTGGCCGGCGAAGAAGAGCAGGGCGCAGAGCAGGCCCTGGCTGGCGGCGACGGCGTCGAGGGGTTGGCCGCCGAGCAGCCAGAGCGGAGCGAAGCACAGCCCCATGAAGAGGTTCGAGACGAAGGCGGTGCGCCAGAGGCCGACGCCGTAGATCGAGGCGCGTTTGACCAGCAGGATGGCGGCCACGTAGCCGACCGAGGAGAGGAGCGGCAGGGTGATGGCGGCGGCGGGCACGGCCGTCGCGGAGGTGGCGCTCATGGGATGCGGTAGAAGGGATTGGGTAGTTTGAAGGTGCGCTCGGCGTGGCCGCCGGAGAGGTCGCTGTCCTGGTCGCCGATGCTGGCCACGATGGTCCAGCCGGCGGCTTCCCAGCCGGCGCGCACGGCGCGTTTGCGGGCGGCGGCGGTGCGGCCCGTGTCATCGGCGCGGCGCATACGAAGCTCGACGTAATGGTCGAGACCGACGCGGCGGAGGTTGGCCTCGGTGGAGGCGCGTTCGCGGGGGTCATCGCGACCGGTGAGGAAAAAGACGGCGAAGTCGAGCTGGCGGGCGGTGTCGTAGACGCGTTTGACCTCGGGTATCACGGGGGCGTCGGCGCGATCGGTCCAGCGGGTCCATTCGCTGGGGCGGTAGCCGAAATCCTCGTCGCGCATGGCCGGCAGGTTTGAAAGCAGGGTTTCGTCGAGGTCAAAGACGACGGCGAGACGTTCGCCGGGCCGGCGGGCGGCGGAGCGGGTGACTAGCCAGGCTTGGGCGCGGGCGGCGACGGCGGCGAGGTCCGCAGCGTAGCGGCCGTCGTCGGCGTAGGCGAGCACGGCGGCCTTGGCGTCGGAGAGGTTGAGCAGGGAGGCTTCGGCCAGGGGTTGGCGGGCGGGTGTGGTGGAGCAGGCGGCGAGGAGGAGAAGAAAAGGAAGGGCGAGGAGCGGACGCGGTGGCATGGACGTTAAGGGATGGGCCGGGGCACCGGGCGGCGCAATGCCGGCGGCGCGGATTTTTGGCGTGGCCGCGGCACCGGGGTGGGCGGTTTTTCGTCACACCAGTCCGCCCAAGGTCGATTGCACCTTGGGTCGAACTTAGCCCTCGGGGCGTGTGACGCGCAGGCGCCAGAAGGGGGCGGGAGACGGGGAGGGCAGTCGGATGCGCAGGCGGAGGCGGTCGGGCTCCTCGCTCTCGATTTCAAAGGGCAGCGGTGCGTTTTGCCAGGTGGCGAGGTCGGGGGAGGCCTCGAGTTGCCAGGAGACGTCGCCGAGGTCACGCGCGATGGGGAAGCGCAGGGCGAGGTGGCCGTCGGTTTGGCGGGTCAGGGCGGCGGTGTCGCCGGGCGGATTGGGCGCGAGGGGATCGGTGGCGTGGAAAAACTCGAGCAGATTGGTCTGGCCGTCGTGGTCGGGGTCGGCGAGAGGCGTGGTGTGGGCGGGCGGGGTGGCGGTTGGGAAGCGGAGGGTGAGCCAGGAGTCGAAGGCGGAGGGCGGAGTATGAAGGTTTTCTCGCCAGCCCAGGTCGGGGGCGGAGCGGTGGTAGGTTTCGCCGGGGAGGGGGGTGCCGCGATCAATCAGGCCGCTGTCGTCGCGCAGGCGGAGTAGATCGTAGGCGGGAAGGGAGCCGTCGGGGTCGCGCGGGGCGGAGAGGGCGGCGAGGAGTGTGGCGGCGGCGGTCGGGGCGGAGACGAAGTCGGCGGTGGTGACGGTGAGGGGAAGGTCGAAGGAGTTATGGGAGGCGTCGCTGGCGGCGGGGTCGAGCGAGACGACGTGATTGGAACGCGGGGAGAAGCTGAGGTTGTTTTTTATCCGGTGGTCGAAGCCGGGCACGTTGGTGAGGTTGTCGGCGAGGACGTTGAGGAAGCTGTAGTTGTTGGCGTTGCGAAAGGCGGTGTTGTGGAGGAAGTCGAGGCCGCCGGGGTGGTGGTTGGCGTAGAAGCCGTTGGCCCGGTTGTGCACGGCCAAGCTGCGGCGGACGACGTGTCGGGGAATCGGGGAGGGCAGGGTGGAGCCGTTGCGGCCGTAGCCGCCGGCCTTGAAGCCGGTGCCGTCGCCGCCCCGGGTCAGGGAGGCGTCGAGGTAGCCGTTGAAGGCGGCGACGCAGTCCTCGATGTAGGCGGGGGCCCGGCAGTTGATGAGGTCGAAGCCATCGTCGCTGTTGAGCCAAGCGCGGCAGCGGCGGAAGGTGTTGCCGGGGCCGGAGGCGGAGGTGTGGGCGCCGAAGCCGTCCACGTTGCCGATGGAGAGGGAGTCGAGGCCGACATTGTTGTAGGCGTCGCAGTCGACCACGAGGTTGTCGGCGCTATGGCCGATGATGTAGACGCCGATGCCCATGCCGTCGCGAAGCACGAGGCGTTGAAGGAGGTTGCGGTTGCCGTTTTGAATGCGGAAGCACTCGGATTGGGTGTTGGAGGCTTCGCCGGCGCGGATGACGACCTGGACGCCGATGACGTGCAGGCCGTCGAAGTGGAGGTCGTGGGTGCGGATGTAGAAGGCGGTGATGCGACGGGCCGGAGGACGAACGGCGGAGAAATCGAAAACGGGGGTGTGGCCGGGGAGGGCGCGGTAGGCGATGCCCGGTTTGGTGAAGTCGTGGACGTAGGCGTAGAGGTTGTCGGTGCGGGCGATCTGGTCGGTGCGAAGTGGGTAGGTGCCGCCGTGGAGCCAGACGGTATCTCCGGTGGAGGCGGCAGTCTGGGCGCGCATGATGGTGGCAAAGGGGGCGGTGGCGGAGCCGGACGCGGTGTCGTCACCGTCGGGTGAAACATGCCACTCGCCGGCGAGGGCGGCGAGGGTCCAGGCGAGCAGGCAACCGGTCAGGCGGAGCAGGCGTGAAGCGGTGCGGGCCGGGGGGTGGGGCGGGGGCGAAAGAAGCATCGCGGCGGAGCACGATGCCGGGAGGTGGTCGGAGGGCAACCGTTTACCGGCTCAGTGGCCGGCGGGGGCGGCCGCAGCGGCGGGTTTGAACGCGACCGCGAACCAGACCGCGAGGAAGATTAGGGCGAAGCTGACGGCGTAGTTCCAGGTGAGGCGTTCCTTGAGCACGAGCCAGGCGAAGCCGACGAAGACGGTGAGGGTGAGGGCTTCTTGGATGACCTTGAGCTGATAACCGGAGAGGCCGTTGGCGTAACCGAGGCGGTTGGCGGGGATCATCAGGCAATACTCGGCGAGGGCGATTATCCAAGAAACGAGGATGACGGTGAGCAGGCTGCGGCCTTCGAGGAATTTCCATTTTAGATGTCCATACCAGGCGAGGGTCATGAAGACGTTGGAGGCGAAGAGCAGCAGCAGGGTGGGCAAGTAGGCGCGCATGGTGGCGAGGTGCGGGGCGAGGCTGGTCGGAGAAGCGAGCGTTTGCCAAGTCCGCGTGGGCGGGGTGCGGTGGCCGTGGTTCAACGGGTGCTGACCAGCTCCAACATGCGCCAGGGGAGGCGGTCGAACTCGCTCGACAGGTAGCGGGCGAGGAGGGTGCCGGCGCCGGCGAGCAGGGTGAAGCCGAGCATGGAGCGGAGGGCGATGCTGACCATGAAGACGTTCATTTTGGGCACGGCGCGGCCGAGGATGGCGAAGCCCATGGTGATGACAAAATTCAGGGCGATGAACGGCGCGGCCATGCGGAGGGCGAGCTGGAGCAAGGCGACAACGGAAGCGATGAGGGTTTCGATGGCGCCGGGGGCCAACATGCCGCGGCCGGCGGGGGCGAGGTCGAAGCTTCGGGCGTAGGCGGCGAGCACGCCCTCGTGGGCGTGGAGGAGGAAAAACATGAGGCCGGCGAAAAGGCCGAAGAGGGTGGGCAGGGGTTCCTGGGCGGGCACGGGGGCGTCGAAGCCGGGGGCGGCCATGAGGCCGATCTCGCTGGAGACGAGGCGGCCGGCGAGCTCGGCGGCGGAAAGCAGGGCGCGGATGACCAGGCCCATGGCGAGGCCGAGCAAAATCTCGTGCACGACCATGGTGGTGAAGTCGCCCACGCCGGTCGGGGCGGGGACGGGGGTGGAGGAGCCGATGCCGGCGAGGAGGCCGCCGAGGGCGAGCGCGAGGGTGACGCGCAGCATGGGTGGCAGGGTGCGGCCGGCGAGGGTGGGGAGGGCGGCGACGATGCCTCCGGCGCGGAGGGAGCCGAGGACGATGAGCAAGGCGTTTTCCCAGATCATGGCTGGAGCAGCCGGGCCGTCACGGACCCATGGTGGAGATGCGCGCGAAGGTCTGGACGGCGAACTCGCTGGTCAGGCGCAGGACCCAGGGGGCGAGCAGGATGAGCATGAGGGCGAACACGACGACCTTGGGCACAAAGGTGAGGGTCTGCTCCTGGATGCTGGTGATGGATTGAAAGAGACTGGTGATGAGACCGACGAGCAGAATGGCCCCCAAGAAGGGCAGCATGATCATCAGGGAGAATGTGACCAAGGTTTTGAAGATATCTATGGCGGCCTCGGCGTTCATGGCGGTTTAGACGCGGAAGCTCTCGACCAGGCTTTGCACGACGAGGTGCCAGCCGTCCACCAGGACAAAGAGCAGAAGTTTAAATGGGAGCGAGATGATGGCGGGGGGCATCATCATCATACCCAAGGCCATCAGGGTGGAGGAGACGAGCAGGTCGATGACGAGGAAGGGCAGGAAGATGAGGAAGCCCATTTGGAAGGCGGTTTGCAACTCGCTGATCACGTAGGCGGGCACGATGACCCGGAGGGGCAGGTCGTCGACGCGGGTGGGGGGGAAGCGGCCGAGTTGGAGAAAGAATTCCAGATCGCGGGTGCGGGTCTGGCGGAGCATGAATTCTCGCAGGGGTTTGCTGGCGGCCTCGAAGCTGGTGGCGGTGTCGGCCTTGCCGTCGAAGTAGGGTTTGAGGCCCTCGTCGTAGGAGCGCTGCAGGGTGGGCCCCATGATGAAGAAGGTGAGGAAGAGGGCGAGGCCGGTGACGATTTGGTTGGCGGGGGCGCTGGGCACGCCGATGGCGGTGCGCACGAAGCCGAGCACGATGACGATGCGGGTGAAGCTGGTCATGAGCAGGAGGATCGACGGGGCGATGCTCAGCAGCGTCATGACCATCACGATCTGCACGCCTACGCCGGCGGAGCCGGAGCGGCCGCCGCCCTCGAGGTCGATGGCGAGGCGCCAGGGGTCGCCGGAGGCGGCCGGAGTGGGCGAGCTGGCGGAGTCGGCCGAGGGCGGCTCCGGGACGACCACGGGTGCGGGCGGGGTGGGGAGGGCGGGCGGCGGCAGGCCCTCGATCGGGGGCAGGGTAAAGTCAAATGAGTCGGCCGGCGGGGCGAGTTCCTGGGCGGAGGCCGGAGCGGCGGCGGCGAGCAGGATGAGGGTGGCGGCGACCGGGCCGAGGCAGCGCCGGAGAAAGTCAGGGCAGAGGGCGCGCATCGTCGGCATCATCCGGCAGATCGGATTCGAGCGGGGAGAGGAGGCGGATGCCCCCGGGGGCGACGCCGAGGAGGAAGCGGCGGCCGTCGCAGGAGGCGACGACGAGAAACTGGCGGTTGCCGAGGGCGCGGGTGTCTTCGATCTGGATGGTGCGGCGTGCGGCGGCATGGCCGGGGCGGTAGCGGCGCCAGGCCCAGAAGCCTGCGGCCCCGGCGGCTACCAAAAGGATAAAGACCCAGCCGGCGCCGGGCAGCAGGGCGGGTGCGGGTGCGGCGGGATCGGTTGTGGGTCGTTCGAGGCCGGCGGGATAGATGATGCGATTTGGATCGTCTGCGGAGGCGGCGGCGGGGGCGGAAGGGGAGGGGGAAGGCGGGGTGTCGGCCGCCTTCATCGGCTGCGCAGTCTCCAAAACTGCGCAGCCGACTACCACTAGCAGCCAGCGGGTCACGCTGGAAGGGGATGAGGAGCGGGAGCTCACGAGGATTTGACCAACTCGGTGATCTTGATGCCGAAGTTTTCCTCGACGACGACGACCTCGCCGTAGGCGACGAGCTTGTCGTTGACGTAGAGGCCGACGGGTTCGGCGGCGCGGTGCTGGAGCTGGATGACCGAGCCGGGGGCGAGGGCGAGGACCTCGCGCATCGGGAGGTGGCAGGAGCCGAGCTGGACGGTGACCTTGACGTTCACGTCGAGCACGAGATCGAGGGAAGAAGAGTCCATGGTGGGAAAGAGGTGGGCGGGTTAGGGGCGGGCCTCGGCGGAAGCGGGGTCGATTTTGCGAACCAGCTTAACCGCGACCAAGTCGTCCTCGATGCCGACGGTGCCGGTGAATTTGGGGGTGCCGCTGAGGAGGACGCGGGTGCGGTCGAGGATGTCCACGGGCAACTGGATGACGTCGCCGACGCGGAGGGCGGCGACCTCGCGCAGGGGCATGTCCGCGAGGCGCCATTCGGCGCGCACGGGGATGGTGACGTGTTCGTAGATGGGGCGCCATTCGGCCTTGGCGGGCGGGGAGGCCGGGGTGGTGTCTTTTTGCCGGCGTTGTTGGAGGGCCTTAACCAGGGGTTCGATGGTGTAGTAGGGCAGGCCGATCTGGATTTGTTCGGAGCAGTCGCCGAAGGAGACCTCGATGGCGAGGGCGAGCACGATGGCATCGCGCGGGGAAGTCTGGAGGAAGCGGCCGTTGTTTTCGTGGCCGATGATCTGGGGGTGGAGCTCGCGGTCTTCGCGCCATTGGGCGCACCACTCGTCGAGGATGATTTTTATGACGTCCTCGAGCAGGGCTATCTCGATCTCGGTCAGGTAGCGCTCGGCCTTGATCGAGTGGCCGCGGCCGCCGAGGAGGCGATCGACCAGGGTGAGGGCGAGGCGGGGGTTGACATCGAGCACGCCGACGCCGAGCAGGGGTTCGGCCTTGAAGAGGCAGATGTGGGTGGGGGAGGCGAGGCCCTCGGTGAATTTGGCGTAGGCCTGGGTCTGGAGGCGGGCCATTTTCAGGCCGCACTCCATGCGCAGGAACATGGAGAGGCGGGCGGAGAGGTAACGAATGAAGTCCTCGTGGAGGATGCGGAGGCGGCGCAACTCGACCTCGGTGAGAAAGGCAGGGTTGCGGAAGTCGTAGGTCTCGACGCGGGCGGCCTCGGCCTCGTCGCCGCGGGAGCCGTCGGCGCGGATGAGGGGTGGGCGGGTCTCGGTGGCGGCCTGGGCGAGAAGTTGGTCGATCTCGCTTTGGTCGAGTATGCCGGGGGAGTCGTTGGCGTCGGGCATGACGGGGAGGCGGCGCGGGTTTATTGCACCACGAAGTCGGAGAAGAAGAGGTTATCGACGATCTTGCCCCCGAGGGCCTGGTTGTAGGCGGCGAGGAGGCGTTCGCGGATGATGTTTTTGGAGCCTGATTCTTCGAGGTCGGCGAGGGTGAGGGAGGAGAGGACGGCGATGGTGACGTCGCCGAGCTGGGGGCGGGCGGCGTCGAAGCGGGCGACGATGTCGGCGCCCGGGCCGGTGACCATGAAGGAGGCCTTGAGGTAACGGGTGCCCATGGTGCCGGCGAGGTTTACGACCACGTTCTCGAAACGGTAGGCGTTGCCGGCGGCGGCGGCCTCGCCGCCTTTGGCGGGTTTGCCGCCGTGGCCGCCCGCGGCCTTGGCGGGCGCGGCGGGCGTCGCGGCGTGGGCGGCGGCGGGGTCGGCCGGGTCGGCGAGGGCGGATTGCAGGCTGGCCTCGAATTTGGGCAGGAGGACGAACTGGGCGACGCCGAAGGTGGCGGCCGGAGCCAGCACGATGGCGAGGACGGCCGGTAGCATGGCTTTGAGGCCGCCGCCGCCTTTTTCCGGGGCGGGGGCCGGGGCGGGCGCGGCGGCGTCGGATTTTTTCTCGGCCATGGGTGGGGGGCGCTCAGCGCTTGAGGTTGACGACCTCTTCGAGGATCGAGTCGGACAGGGTGACGATGCGCGAGCTGGCCTGGAAGCTGCGCTGGGTGGTGATCATGTCGGCGAACTCGTCGGTGAGATCCACGTTGGAGAGTTCGAGCGAGCCCGCCTCGATGGTGCCGAGGCCGTTGGTGCCGGCGGCGTTGGCGGCGGTGAGATCCACGCCGCCGACCGGTCCGGCGCTGGCCATGCCGATGAAGAGGTTGTCGCCGGCGCGCTGGAGGGCGGTGGGGTCCTGAAAGTTCTGGATCAGCACGCGATTGGTGGTGGCGGAGGTGCCGTTGGAGTAGAACTCGACGAGGTTGCCTTGGCGGTCGAAAGAGAAGCTCTGCAGCTGCGTGCCGGCGGGTGGGGTGCCGAGGCGGATGTCGCCGATTGTGCCGGGGGCGGCGGCGGCGGTGCCGCCGGTGAGGCCCTGGACGCGATAGCCCTTGGAGGTGACGAGGTAGCCTTGGTCGTTGATGCGGAAGTCTCCGGCGCGGGTCGCGTATTCGGAGCCGTCGACGGGGTTGGTCACGCGGAAGAAGCCGGCGCCGGAGATGCCCAGGTCGGTGCCGATGCCGGTGGAGGAGAGGGCGCCCTGGGTGAAGTTGCCGTTGATGGAGGCGATTTTCACGCCGGTGCCAATCTGGACGGAGGAGAGGTTGGAGCCGGCGCCGTTGGAGGGGGCGGAGGAGCGCAGGGTGTTACTGAGACTTTCCTCGAATTTGGCGGAGGAGCTCTTGTAGCCGGTGGTGTTTACGTTGGCGATGTTATTGCCGATGACTTCGAGGCCTTTGGTGAAGCCGCGCATGGCGCTGACGCCGGAGGTGAGGGTGCCGATGAGTGACATGGTGGTGGGCGGGTTGCGGGTGGGTGTGAGTGATTAAAATCAGGCGGCGGGTTCGTTGGCCGGGGGAGTGACGGGGAGGGGGGCGACGCGCACGACCTTATCAAGCGGGTAGGTGACGCCGCCGATGGTGACGCGGGTGGTATCGAGGGTGTAGTCGACGTTCTCGACCGGTCCGGTGATTTCGCCGTCGGCGGTGGTCACGGTGGCTTCGCGACCGAGGAGGGAGGCGGCGGATTGGCGGGCGAAGTCGGTGCGCAGGGAGACGAGGTCGCGGGCCATTTGCGAGGACTGCTCCAGCGAGGTAAACTGGGCCATCTGGGCCATGAAGTCCGTATCTTCCATGGGCTTGAGCGGGTCTTGGTTGGCCAGTTGGACGGTGATGAGCTTGAGGAAGTCTTCCTGGCCCATGGATTTTTTCGGAACACGCGCGGTGGGTTCGGCGGAGTTCTGGGCGGCGGCGGAGGTGGTGGCGGCGACGGTCATGAGAGGGGTCCGAGTTTAGGCTAGGGCGCTGAGGAGGCGGGAGGAGTCGAGGCGGGTGCCGGACGGCGCCGGGGCGGAGGAGGATTGAGTCCGGTGGCGAGCGGGAGCGGCGGGGTTTTGCGAGGGGGTTGGTGCGTCGCGGCGGGGTTCACGTTGGTCGGCCAGGGAGGACTGGCCGGACTGGTTTGAGGACGGCTGAGCGGGGGTCGCCGGTTGGGGGGCGGTGGACGTGGAGAAGGAAGGCTCGGCCCAGCGGGCGGAGGAAGACTCCTGGGTGGAGGCGAAGTCGCGCCAGGCGTGGGAGAGGGCGTCGCGCAGGTCGGCGGAGTCGGTGCGGAAGTCGGCGTGGAGCCGGCCGTCGCGGAGGGCGAGGCGGATCTCGATGCGGGTGTCCGGCAGGTCGAGGTCGATTTTGATTTGTTCGGTCGGGCGGGAGGCGACCTGGTCGGAGATTTCGGCGACGCGCTCGACGAGTTTGATCGCGAGGGACTCGGCCGGGGTGGCGGGCGCGGGGCTGGGCGCGGACGCCGTCGGCACGACCAAGTTCGCGGCGGCCGGCGCGGCGAAAGCGGAGGTGACGATGGAGGGCGAGGCTGGCATGGAGGCATCACTCTTTGCTGTTATCGTGCCAGCTTCTACTTCATAATTTTTAATTATATGATTATCATGATTATAATTTGTATTTTTAAAATTAAAAGTCTGAGACATCCTTTATTTATTTTTTTTTATTA
>CAYNUW010000103.1:0-10813 GCA_964400455.1 uncultured Akkermansia sp.
GCTTTCCCGGCCGGCGCCGCTTGGAAATCATCCACCGCGACCGGTTGGTCCTGCTCTAAACCGAGCGGTTCGACGGGTTTCGCCCCGCGCTCACCGCTCTCAAAACCGGACCTCCGTCCGACTTCTCCCTCCGGACGGGTCGCACTCCGCCGGAGCTCACCTCATCCGCGCCATCAAACGGGTGCGCGAGTTCACGCCCAACTTGCGGAAAACCGAGTTCAACTGGGTCTTGATCGTGAGCACGCTTTTGCTCAGCCGGCGCGCGATCTCCAGATTGGAACAGCCCTCGCAGACCAACAGCGCGATTTCTCGCTCGCGCGGCGTCAGTTCGCGCAGCACGCCAAACCGCTCACCCGGCTTCTCACCCGAGTCCACGTTGGCGGAACCCGCCGCCGCCTCGCCCAAACCTTTCGCCAGCCTACCATCCGCCGCCGCGCCGGGCCGCGTATCCAGCACCACCAAAAAGCGCGGTCTCGCCAACGCGCTGCCAGGATTGTTGTGCACCGAAACCTGAGCGCGCAGCCCCGGCAGCGTGGCATGCGCCACATTGGCGACGTCGCCGGGCAAAGGCGTGAGCTTCTTGGGGTTTCGCGCCTGCACCGCCGCTTTCAACGCGCCGCACACGCCCAGCACCGAGGCCGGAACCGCGAAGGCATCCCGTGGATTTAAAGCCCTCGCCGCCACCGGCCCGTGATTCCACCAAAGGCACTGCCTTTGCCCCTCATGATTCGCGAACTCGGCCTTCAGATTCCAGTCCACCACAATCAGCCCCACCGGAAGGTGTTTGTTAAACTCCTCCAAACTCCGCCGGGCCAGGCGCTCGGTATGCAGCTTTTGCACCCGCTCAATCGCGGTGCCTATGTAAGGATACAGCCAATACAAGACGCCTTCCTCATCAGCCGAAAACTCCCGCTCGCTGGGCGACCGATACATGCTGAACATCGCCGTCACCTCCTTCCGCGCCCAGAACAGAAACGAAAGCCCCTTGTCCCAGCCCTCCTCCTTCGCGAACCGTCGATAAAACTCGCTTCGCCGCCACTCCGTGCGCGGCGGCAACACTTCCTCGAAGCGGTAAAACTTCCGCCCGCGGTGCGCGTTGATGAAGGGGGTGAAGGGATTCGCCTTCCCCCGCTCTTCATACCACTGCGCGGGACGAGCAATCGGCGGATCGGTCAGCACCACCCTCGCCTCGCCCATGCCGAGGTGACCAAGAAAAAGCGTCACCCGGTGCGCCGGCGCGGCCGTGCGCACCAAGACGCGCACCGCCTTCCACAAGGCGTCCGTCTCCAGCGCCGCGTGCAGCGCCAGCATCGGCTCATGCAGCCGGGTCAACAACTCGGGCGCGGGCGGCACCGCTGACATGATTTTCGGCATGGGATGATTCTGAACGGCGCGGGTGTCTTGCGGCTGGGTTGAATTGGAGCCCGGGCATCCAGGGTTGCGAATCCAGCCTGCGGCGGAAACCGAGTTTTGCAACTTTGGATGTATGTCCAAGGCATACGTCCGGCTGTTACACTGCACGTAACCAATCCCAGCCCAAATGACCTCCTCCCACCCCGCCAGTCTTCCCACGGATAAGATACCCGAGCGCCACCGCCTAAGCACCCGCTCCCGCCTGCGTCTCGCCGCGGCCCTGGCGCTCGTCTCCGCCTCCTCCGCCCACCTCTGGTCCGATGGTCGCGTTACCGGCCGCGTCACCGACGCCGCCACCCAGTCCGGCCTGCCCGGCGCCGAAATCACCGTGGCCGGCTCCACCGCCCGGGCCATCAGCGGTGCCGATGGCTCCTTCTCCCTAACTCTGCCGGCCGGCGACTACGAACTCACCAGCTACTATCTCGGCTACCCGAACCAGATGGTAAACGTCACCGTAACCGAAGACGCCTCCGTGCCCGTTCGCTTCACTCTGGGCGCCTCCGACGAAGTGGTGGAATTGGAACCCATGGTCGTCCAAGGCACCCGCGAGGGCCAGGCCCGCGCCCTCAATCAACAGCGCACCAGCCAGAATCTGACCAACATCATCTCGTCCGACCTCTCCGGACAATTCCCCGACAAAACCGTCGCCGACGCGGTCAAGCGTTTGCCCGGAGTGACCGTCGAAACCGATGCCGACAGCGGCGGCTCCGAAGGTCGCTACATCACCATTCGGGGAATGAATGCCGATTTTAATGCCGTCTCCATAAATGGAGTGCGCGCCGCCGTTTCGGATTTCTCCGGCCTATCCCGACGTGTGCCGCTCGATGTCGTCTCCGCCAAAAGCGCGGACCAGATCGAGGTCACCAAGGCGCTGCGACCCGACCAGGACGGCGACGGCATCGGTGGCGCGGTCAACATCGTGACCCGAGGCCCGTTCGATCGTGACGGCATTCACGCCTCCGCCGAAGCGGCGGTCGGCTACGCCAGCCTCACCGAAGACTATACCGGCAACTATCCGTATGCCGACCCTTCCCTGGAATTCTCGGCCTCGTTCAGCAGCGTCATCGACGAGGCCGGCAAACACGGCATCGCCATTTCGGCCAACCACCGGGAAAGGCAGTTTCTGAAACAACGCGTCAGCACCACCGGCTGGCGGACCAACGGAGGCGCCTACCGCCCGCTCGGCGTGGCCCTGCAGCACTTCTATGACGACGTCTCCGCCACGGGTCTGAATGGGACCTACGAGTGGCGGCCCTCCGAGTCCGCCAAATTTCGCGCCGACCTCGGCTACAGCAACCGCGACACGGAACGGGGCCGCGATCGCCAGGTGTTTAACTTCGGCACCCCTGACGCCGGCGGCACCATCGTGGGCGACACTTACACTCGCTTCACCAGCAGCTCCGGCACCTCCGGGGCCACCCGGCGCATCGAACGGAACGTGCGTCAGTTTTTTGAGGAGCAACAGATCCTCACCGGGGCGATTTCCGGAGAGGTGCTGGCGGAGAGCTGGACGTTCACACCTTTGCTCGGCTTCAATCGTGGCACCTTTGATGGCGATCCCGAAAAAGATATCAGCGCTCGTTTCCGCTCCAGCCGCGGCACGCTGAGCTACACCGCCGGAGGCTACACCCCCACGGTCGGCACCACCTCGCCTCGCAACAATGCCAACGACTATTTCCTCAACAGCACGGATCGCGGCACCAGCTACGTCACCGACCAAGGCTACACCGTGGGCTTGGACGCCAAACGCGACGCCGAGCTCGCCGGCGGCGAGGGCTTCTGGAAATTCGGGGTGAAGGCCACCCTCTTCGACCGCGATTACGACAAGGTCGAGAACTACTTTTTTCGGAACACGGTCGCCGGCGGCGACTTCTTTGCCAACCGCGCCATCGCTCCCTACTCCGCCACCAGCACCTTGGACGGGCGCTACGATTACGGCTTCTTTCTCGATCCCGAACGCATCCGCGCCTACGCCAACTCGGGCGCCCTCGACAGCCCCGCCCTCGACAACGCGCTCCGCTCCATCGCCAACAGCTACCAGGCCACCGAAGACATCTACGCGACCTACGGCATGGGGCAGTTTTCCTGGGGGCGTCTGACCTCCATCGCCGGCGCCCGCTTGGAAATGACCGACGTCAACTTCCGCGGCGCCAATGGCACCACCAACAACGCTGGCGACATCACCGCCGTGACTCCTTATGAAAAGGAAAATGACTACCTGGATGTTCTCCCGGGTCTTCATTTCCGTTACGACCAGACCAAGAACCTGCTGTATCGTTTCTCCATCACTCGTTCGCTCGCCCGTCCCCGTCTCTCCGATCTGAACCCAACTCGAATCGTGGACAATAGCCTGGAAGAGATCACCGAGGGCGACATTCGCCTCAAGCCCACCCGCTCGACCAATCTCGACCTCGGCTTGGAACACTACTTCGAAAACGCCGGGGTGCTCTCCGCCGGACTTTTCTACAAAGACATGTCCGACAATGCCTACACCACCCGCAGCTTTTTGGTCGGTGGTCCGCTCAACGACTACGTCGAAATTTCTCGCGCCAACGCGAAAGACGCCTGGGTTCGCGGGTTTGAACTGGCCTACGACCAGCAATTGACCTTTCTGCCCGCCCCGCTCGACGGTTTTGGCGTGTTCGCCAACTACACCTTTGCCGACTCCGAGGTGGACACCGGACTCGCTCAATTCGCCAACCAGGACCTGCCGCTCTTCAACCAAGTCGAGCACACCATCAACGCCGGTCTCTTCTACGACAAATCCGGTTTACGCGCCCGCCTGGCGCTCAACTACCGCAGCGAATCGCTCATCGAGTTGAGCACCGACGCCGCCACCTTGGACTACGACCCCAAACTCAGTCGCTACCTCGCGCCGACCACCACGCTGGACCTTACCGCCAGTTACGACTTCGCGAAAAACTGGCAGGTCTTTGCCCAGTTCTCGAATCTGCTCAACGAAGCGGGTCAGGCCTACGACGGCACCGAGGCGCGGTTCGACTACAACGAGATCACCGACTGGTCCGCCAGCCTCGGTCTGCGTTGGAGCCTTTGACACGCGCTAAGCCGCCTACCGTTCCACTCGTCTCAACGCAACCTGCCCTGCGGTCGTGCTTTCGCCTAGCGCGCCCGCAGGGCTTTTCCATCCTAAGTCCGATCGCATGTCTCCGTCGTCACCCTCCGTTCCACCGTCCATCCTTGCCCTGCCCGCCCAAGACGCGGATCTGCGCGCCCTGCTCTTTTCCTGGAGCGCCATCAATTCCGGCAGCGACCACGCGGCCGGGCTGGATCGCATGCGGCAGGCGCTGCGCGAAACCTTCGCTCACGCTTTTCCCGACGCCTCGATCGAAGAGCCGGAACTACTCAACACCTCGGTCCGCGCGCTACGACTCATTCTCCGCCCTCAAGCACCCAGGCGTATTCTGCTCAATGGCCACTACGATACGGTTTTTGATGCCTACCACCCGTTCCAACACCCCGTTCTGGTTAACTCCGATTGTCTTCGCGGTCCCGGAGTAGCCGACATGAAGGGCGGGCTCGTCGTGCTTTTCGCCGCCCTGCAGGCCTTTGAACAAACTCCGGCGGCAGCCAGAATCGGAATCGAAGTTCTACTCACCCCCGACGAGGAAATTGGTTCGCGCGCCAGCCTGGACGAAATCAACCGCTCCGCCGGTCGCTGCGCTTTTGGGCTGGTCTTCGAACCCGCCCGCCCGAGTGGTGAAATCGTGCGCTCACGCAAGGGCACCGGCGTCTTCACGGTCACCTCGCGCGGCCGTGCCGCCCACGGCGCCCAGCCTGAGGCCGGGCGCAATGCCATCACCGCCCTTGCGGAATTCCTCGTCGCCGCCCAACGCATCCCCGAGGAACTCCCCGGCGTCCTGCTCAATGTCGGCGTCATTCGCGGAGGCGGCGTGATCAACATCGTCCCCGATCTCGCGGTCGCCGAACTCCACGCCCGCATCACCCGCATCGAGCAAAAGCACCGGGTAGCGACTCGTCTTGCCGCCCTTGCCGAACCCATCAACGCCCGCGAAGGCCATCGCATCGAGATTGAAGGCGCGTTCGATCGCCCACCGAAGGAGTGCGGCCCCGCTGAACAAACCGCGTTCGCCGGCCTAAAAGCGTGCGCCGCAGACCTCGGATACCCGCCCTTGAACTGGATCGACACCGGCGGCGGTTCCGACGGCAACCTGCTTTCCGCCGCTGGGCTGCCCAATCTGGACGGACTCGGGCCGATCGGCGACCACCTTCACAGTGACCGAGAATGCGTGCAGCTATCCAGTATCGTGCCGCGAGCCCAGATGGCCGCCCTGCTTCTTCACCGCATCGCCAACGGTGTCGTCACGCTGCCCTAGCCGCTAGTATCCGATTGCGATGGCGAGCAGCAGACACCCGTAACCAGCGGCGAAAAACAACACCTGCAGTTTCCACTGAAAACGCAGCCAGGTCGTCCAAGGCAAACGCGCCACCGCCAGCGTCCCCATCAGCGCGGCGCTGGTCGGGATCAGTAGATTGGTGAGGCCATCGCCCAGCTGGAAGGCCAACACCGCTACCTGACGGCTCAAACCGGCAAGGTCGGCCAGCGGTGCCATGATGGGCATGGTCAAGGCAGCCTGCCCGCTGCCGGAGGGCACGAAAAAATTAAACGCACTTTGAAACGAATACATCGCCCCCGCCGACACCGGCGCGGCCAGGCCCCTCAAGGCCTCACCGGCGTGATGCAGCAAGGTGTTGAGCACCCCGGGCTCCGTCGGGCCGCCTCCGCCCAGGATGAGCACGATACCTTTCGCCATGCCCACCACCAAGGCCGCGCCTACCATCTGCGAGGCGCCGTCGCGAAAACTGTCGGCGATCGTGTTAACTCTCATTCCGCGCACCCGAAACAACACCGCTACGACACCACAGGCCACCCCGGTGGCGAAGAACTGGGTGGCGATTTCACCGATGTAGTAACCGCGCGCCGTCACGCCCCAGACGACCCACGTCAACCCGAGCGCAAACAACCCCAGCACCACGCGTTCCCCCGCTCCAAAACCGTCTCCCGCGCTCGCCTGCTCCGGCTGGTCGGCCTGGGCTCGAAACCACCCATCGGTTTCGTAACTGGGCGAGAGCTCCGGACGCGCCTTCACCCGACGCGCGTGCCACAACACAAAGGCCACCGCGAGCAAGTTGAAGAAGCCCCATACCCCAAACCTGTATCCTGCACCCGAGAACACGGGCAAACCGGCCATGCTCTGGGCCACGGCCACATTGAACGGATTCATCCAAGAAGTCGCGAACCCGACCTGGGTGGCTCCATAGGTGATCATCACTCCGGTGATGCTGTCATAGCCCATGCGAATCACCATCGGCACGACGATCATGGCGATCGCAATGGCCTCTTCCCCCATGCCAAACACCGCCCCACCCAGCGAAAAGAGCACGAACAAAACCGGCAGACACCACACTTCCGCTCCCGCAACTCGCGTAAGCACAAACCGGATGCCGGCTTCGATCGCTCCCGTGCGCAGGATGATTCCGAAGGAACCTCCAATGATCAGAATAAACATCACCACCCCGACCGCCGTGCCGTTGCGATCACCCGAGGTCAGTCCGTCGAAAAGATAATTCAGGACCCCGTGCTCCGAACGAGCCGTGGCCGGCAAAACTCTCTCCGCGTCGGACCCGCTGCCCGCTACGAAAAGCGCCACGGTCTGATGCAGCGGTTGTCCGTCCTCGTCTTCCGCCAACTTAAAACTCTCCGGCACCAACGCGGCGCGAGTCTTCACCTGCTCGCCCACGCGATACTCCAGCGGACGGGTTTCAAAAACGCCCGCCGGGATCAGATACGTGCTCAACGCCGCCAGCAGAACGACGAAAAAAATCAGCACGAACGTGTCAGGCGGCTCGAACCTAAAGCGTGAAACGGAAGAAACCGCCTGGGGCGCGTTTGAACTGGACGGGCTGGGAGGGCGCGGGCTGGAGGTCATTGAAAGCTAGTAGGTTTCTCGGGCGATTCGGTGAATCAGACACACCAACAGAAAGGAGGCGACCGAGTATCGCTCCACCCATAGGCCGCCAACGAGAATCCTCGACCGAAGCCGAGCCGAAGGCCTCGCCGTGGGCTGGCCGCCGGGCCGCAGCGGGAGACGATAACTTTTAAAATTCATACACCCGGGATTAAAGCAGGATTAGCCCCAGCATCCATACATCCAAAGTGGTAAGGTGACCGCTTAAGGTTCATTTTATTTGAGACGACCCGCCGCGCGCCTTGCGTGAAACCATGCCGAACCAGCGCACGATCCACCGCAGCGCCAAGCCTGTCACCGGTGTTACTGCCGAAGTTTTCACAGTGAAGGAAACCTCACCGGCCCACCCGTCAGGTGTCGTCCCGCCGCGCGCCCTGAAGTCCGGATGAAAACCAGGAAGCCAAGGCGACCGAATGAGTGCTTATCTTTCCCATAGTCCAAGCCAACACGCGCAACCGCGCTTTGTGGTCCGTCCCTCCCGCGAGAGCGACATCGATGGCTTGTTGGCCCTGGTGGAAACGATTCCAGACAGCCTCACTAGCCTGCCACGAAATCGAAAATTTATCGAGGACCGGGTGCGCGACTCCCTCCGGGCATTCCATCCGCACATCAAGCGGCCCGGAGCGGAGAATTACCTATTTGTTCTGGAGCGACTCGACCCGTTCACTCGTTTGGTCGGTTGCAGCGGCTTGGTGGCGAGAGTGGGCGGTTTCGACCCCTTCTACACCTACGAGGTCACGCATGATCGCTTTGTTCACGCCCCCCTGGGCGTGGATCGGGAAAAAGCGGTGCTCCGCCTGCGCTCAAACCACAAAGGACCAAGCGAACTTTGCAGCCTCCTGCTCGCGCCGACCGAGCGCGGCGGCGGCGCCGGGCGCCTGCTGTCCCTGGCCAGGCTGCATTTCATCGCCGCCCACCGCGAGCGTTTCGCGGACACCTTGATCGCCGAATTGCGCGGCCGACTCGACGAGCACGGACGATCCCCTTTTTGGGAAGCGGTGGGCCGCCACTTTTTCGCCCGCGACTTTTACGAAGCCGACCAGCTCAGCGGGCTGGGCGAAAAAGACTTTATCCGGGATCTGATGCCCCGTCATCCGATCTACCTGGATTTATTGCCCGAGTCCGCGCGCGACTCCATCGGGGCAGTGCATCGTGACACTGAACCCGCCCTCGCGCTTTTACTCGGTGAGGGCCTGAACCGAACGTCGGAAGTGGATATCTTCGACGCCGGCCCCTTGGTCGCCGGCCGGATGGACGATTTGCGAACCCTGCGTGCGCTCACACGCGCCAGCTTTTCCTCCGAAGCCCCGTCCGCGCCGGCCCCGCTTGCCTTGGTCAGCAACGGTCGACTCGACTTTCGCGCCGCCTTGGCAGCGGTCGAAACCAAGCCGGGCGGAAGCGTCAGCCTGTGCCCTGCCGCCGCTCTGGCCCTGGAGGTGCGGCCGGGGGACAACATTTTGTTTTCGCCCTTAAAATGAACCCCGCTTCCGAACGCACCCTGCACAGCACAAACCCTTGCGACGGTTCAGTGGTCTGGACCGGCACGGCAACCTGCCTCTCCGCCTTAAAAGCCATCACGGCCCGGGCGCGATTGGGGCAAATCGACTGGCGAAGACGACCACCCGAGGAACGCGAGTCCGTGCTGCTCGCCTATGCCGCCGAACTCGAACGGCGCACGCCGGACCTCACCCGGGCCATCATGGCCGAGGTGGGTAAACCACGTCGCGAAGCCGAGGCGGAAGTGCGCTCCATGATCGGCAAGGTGGCGCTTTCCATCGCGGCGCGCCGCGAGCGTTGTGCCGACTTCGAGCGCGGCGGCACGATCACGCGCTTCCGACCCCTTGGCGTGCTGGCGGTCCTCGGACCTTTTAATTTTCCCGGCCATTTGCCCAACGGCCATCTCGTTCCCGCTCTGCTGGCGGGCAACGCCGTCGTCTTCAAGCCCAGCGAACACGCTCCCTGGACCGGCGAGTTGCTCATCTCCGCCCTGCTCGCCGCCGGCGTGCCGGCCGGAGTCGCCGGACTGGTCCAGGGCGGACCCGAAATAGGTGCCGCCTTGGCCAACGAAGCCGACATCGCCGGCGTGCTCTTCACCGGTGGAGCCCGCGCCGGGCTCGCCTTGCACCGAGCCTTTGCCGGCCGGCCGGAAAAAATGCTCGCCCTGGAACTGGGAGGAAACAACCCCGTCGTCCTCTCTGGCGTTCGCGACCTCGACGCGGCCGCGCGACTCGTGGTCGAGTCCGCCTTCGTCACTGCCGGCCAGCGCTGCACCTGCGCAAGACGTCTGATCTTGCCGGTGGGTCCCGAGGCCGACGCCGTGCTCGAGCGGGTGCTGGCACGGACGCGGGACCTCACGGTCGGCGCCCCGGAGGACCAGCCCGAACCTTTTACCGGCCCGGTTATCTCACTCGCGGCCGCCGAGCGCCTGCTCGCCACCGCCCGGTCCTGGCGGGACCGAGGCGCACACGAGCTTGAGCCCTTGACGCAGCCCCGCCCCGGCGCGGCGTTTTTGCGCCCCGGAATCTATGACACCACCCGGATGGAGCACCCGACCGAAGAAGAGGAAGTATTCGGCCCCCTGCTCCAAGTCATCCGGGTGTCCGACTTCGACGCGGCTTTGGTCGAAGCCAACCGGACCAGCTATGGTTTGGCCGCCGGCCTGATATCGGATGACCCGAAACTCCACGCACGATTCCTGGACGAAGTGAAAGCCGGCGTGATCAACTGGAACTGTCCCTTGCCCGGGGCGAGCGGAGCCGCGCCTTTTGGCGGCGTGGGCCGCAGCGGCAACTTCCGCCCGAGCGGATACTTTGCCGCTGATTACTGCGCCTATCCGGTTGCCTCGATGGAAAAAGACCTCGTTGGAGGCTGAACATGAGCGCATACACCGAGACAAACTTCGATGGCCTGGTCGGACCGACCCATAATCACGCCGGCCTCTCCCACGGCAACCTCGCCTCCACTCAACACTTCGCCTGCGTGTCACACCCCCGTGCCGCCGCGCTGCAGGGGCTCGCCAAGATGCGAGCCCTCGCCGACCTTGGTGTGCCCCAAGCTTTCTTTCCGCCACAACGCCGGCCCGACCTCGGTTCTCTGCGCGCGCTGGGTTTCACCGGCAACGCCGAACAAATCATCGCCCACGCCGCCCGCGCCGCGCCTCGTCTGCTCGCGGCCGCCTACTCCTCCTCGTTCATGTGGGCGGCCAACGCCGCCACCGTCACCCCTTCGGCCGACTCCGCCGATGGGCGCGTCCATCTCTTGACCGCGAACCTGCTGAGCCAACCCCACCGCGCACTCGAGGCCGGCGGGACCCATCGAATCCTGCGCCAAATCTTCCCGGATCCCGCCTTCTTCGCCGTCCATGCCGCTCTTCCGGGCGGGGCTGCTTTTGC
>CAYNUW010000104.1:0-10607 GCA_964400455.1 uncultured Akkermansia sp.
TGCCCTGGATGCGGAGACCGTAGGCGATGTTCTCGTAGATCGACTTGGGGAAGGGGTTGGGCTTTTGGAAGACCATGCCCACGCGTTTGCGCAGCTCGATGGGTTCGACGTCGCGCTGGTAGATGTCGATGCCACGAATCTTGATGCCGCCGCGCCCGATGCGGGTGCCGTCGATGAGGTCGTTCATACGGTTCAGGCAGCGGAGGAGGGTGGATTTACCGCAGCCGGAGGGACCGATGAAGGCGGTGACGCGTTTGTCGTCGAGTTTGAGGTTGATGTCGAAGAGGGCCTGTTTGGCACCGTAGTAAAAATCGAAGTTATCGATTTCGATCAGGGTGTCGGCGCGGGTGTCGGCAGCGGCGGTGGAGGCCACTTGGAACTGGCGGGAGGCGGGGGTGGCGGAAGTGGTTTCCATGGGAGAGTGGGAGGCGGCGAAGGGAAGCGTGGCGGGTGAGTGGAGCGAGGGGCCGGAGGAGGGGGCGGCGCAGTGGATCACCACTTATAGCGGCCGCGGAGTTTGTTTCGCAACACTATGGAGGTGATTGCGATGAGAGCGACGATGATAAGGAACACGAAAGCGGTGCCGTATTGGACGCGGGAGGTGTATTCGTTTTGAGGGATCTTGGAGGAGACGACGTAGATGTGGTAGGGCAGAGCCATGACGCCTTGGAAAAAGAAGTCGGAGACCTTTTCGACGTCCCAGGGGAGCTTATCCCGCACCACGTAGGCGGCGGTGAACATGATGGGGGCGGTTTCGCCGGCCACGCGGGCGATGCCGAGGATGGAAGAAGTGAGCACGCCGGGCAGGGCGTAGGGCAGGACGTTGTTGCGGATGGTCTGCCATTTGGTCGCGCCGAGGGCGAGGGAGCCTTCGCGGAAGCCTTGGGGAACGGATTTGAGCGCCTCTTCGGAGGCGGTGATGACGACGGGCAGGACCATGAACGCGAGGGTGAACCAGCCGGCGAGCAGGGAGACGTTCCAGTCGAAGTAGATGACGAACATGCCGAAGCCGAAGAGGCCGAAGACGATGGAGGGCACGCCGGCGAGATTGAGGATGGCGAGGCGGATGAAGCGCACGGTGGGACCGTCCTTGGCGTATTCACTGAGGAAGATGGCGGAGGCGACGCCGAGGACGAGGGCGATGGTCATGGAGCCGACGACGAGCAAGACGGTGCCGACGATGCAGGGCCAGATGCCGCCGGCGGAATAGACGTAGCTATCGGCTTTGAATACCGGGGCGGGCAGGCCGGCGGCGGCGGCCTTGGCGATCTCCGCTTCGCGGAAGGCGCGGTAGGCGGTGTCCCCCAGTTCCTTTTTCTGGCCCTCGTGTTCGAAGACGTAGAGGGTTTCGGGGGCTTGGGTGAGGAAGGTATTGGTGAAGTAGGGGAACTGGTCGGTGGTCTGGAACCCGGCGAGCACGGTGCCGGAGCCCTTGAAGATGATGTCGGCAAAGACGGTCAGGCCGGCGGCAAGCACCAGGTAGGTGGCGAGGCGGAAGACCCAGAAGGTGGATTTTTCAAAAGTGCGGCCGACGGAGGGTCGGGCGACAAAGGGGTGGGCCGGCCGGGAGGAGGAGGTGGAGGTGGTGGTGTCGCTCATGGCGGGAGAGGGCGCTGGGGTGGTTCAGCCGATGGAGGTGCGGTATTTACGCACGATTTTCTGGGCGACGAAGTTGAGGCCGAGGGCAATGAAGAAGAGCACGAGGCCGACGACAAAAAGGGCTCGGTAGTGGATGCTGCCGCGCACGACCTCGCCCATTTCCTGGGCGATGATGCCGGTCATGGTGTGGACGGGCTGGACAAAGATGGAGAGCCCCTCTGTGAAGTCGGGGATGGCAATCCGGTTGCCGGCGCAAAGGAGCACGACCATGGTCTCGCCGATGACGCGGCCAAGACCGAGGAGCACGGCGGAGATGATGCCGGAGAGGGAGGCGGGCACGATGATGCGCAGGATGGTCTGCAGCTTGGAGGCGCCGAGGGCGAAGGAGGCTTCCTTGAAGGCTCGGGGCACGTTGTTGATCGCGTCCTCGGCGAGGGTGAAGATGGTGGGCACCGCGATGAGGGCGAGCAGCACTCCGGCGGTGAGGGCGTTGAGGCGTTCGGAGTAGGGAAAGCCGGGAATCCAAGACAGGGACTCCCACTGAGAGAGGGTGCGCAGGGCCTGGCCGAGGACGGCGATGCCGAAGAAGCCCAGCACGACGGAGGGTATGGCGGAGATGAATTCGATGGCGGGTTTTACCAGGCGTTGTTCGGAGGGTGACGCGATCTGGTTGATATAGATGGCGGCACCGACGCCCAAGGGCACGGCGATGCTCAGGGCGATGGTCGAGACCATGAGCGAGCCGACGAAGAGGGGCAGGATGCCATACCAGTCCTGCCAGAAGCTCGCGGTGAGCCAGCGGTTTCCGGTGATGAAGCTGGTGAAGGATTCGCCGAGGCTGACGGGGCGGTTGGGATCCCAGGCGGTGAGGCGGGCCTCGGTTGCGGCGAAGCCGGCCGTGTATTGTGCGGCGAGTTGGCTGAAGCGGGCGAGGCGCTCTTCAAAGCCGGCGACCGGAAAAGGGATGGGCTCGGCGGCGAGAGTGCGCAGGGCGGTGGCGAACTCCTGGTTGATTTCCTGGTAAGCGGGAAAAACTCCGGTGATGGCGCGCGTCTCGGCGGCGAAGTCGATGTCCTTGAGCTCGATGGCCTCGGCCTCCTCGGTCATGCCGGCGGCGAGGAACTGGGCCTTGGCGATTTTATAGTCTTCGTTCTCGGTGTGCCGGGTCTTGATATCCACGGCGACATCCCCGAGTTCGGAGACGAGACCACGCAGAGGGAGGACGGCGTCGCCGAAGCGCTCGGCGTAGGCGTCGAAATCACGGAAGAGGGGTTGGGCGTCGGCGGCGGAGAGGCCCTGGGTGGTGGCGAGTTTTTTGACCGCGCGCAGGCGAATGTCGAAAAGGTAGCGGGTGAGGGCGGTGTGGTCCTGCTCCTGCTGGCGCATGATGTCCACGTATTCGAGGCCGGCCAGCCGGTAGGTGCGGAGGGCGTCGCGGTTTTGGCCGAAAAACGCCGAGCCTTCGCGAAACAGGAATACGGTGATGAGCGCCAGCACGATTACGGCGACGAAGGCATTGCCGCCGAAGAAGGCGCGGATGCATTCATCGAGGGTCAGGCCAAGGAAACGGGTGCGCTCCTTGCGAATAGCGAAGGGGCGGGCCGGGGCGGGACCTGGAGTGGGCTCGGGTGCGGGAGCGGGTGCGGACGACATGCGAGGTGAAAACGGACAGAAACGAAAGACGGCGACGAAGCTAGAAGAGGGTGCGTCGCGCGGATTTTACATGGCGACAAAAAAGCCCGCTCAACGTGGAGTTAAGCGGGCCGTAGCCGCAAGCGGAGGATGCAGCAAGCAGTGGGTTGAGTTTCTTTTCCGTCCGTTTACTTCACCGGGATGAAGCCGACCTTCTCGACGACGGCCTGGCCCTTTTCGCCTAGCACGAAGTCGATGAATTTGGCGGCTTCGCCGGTGGGGGCGCCGTTGGTGTAGAAGAAGTTGGGGCGGGCGTAGGGATACTTCTTGGAGAGCACGGACTCCTTGGTGGGGGTGCCGCCCTCGATGGTGACGACCTTGATGCCGGGGGCGTGGATGTAAGCGAGGCCCACGTAGCCGATGCCGTTGGGGTTCTTGGCGACCTCGGCGGCGATCTGTTCGTTGCCGGCCATCTTTTGCGAAGAGGGGGCATAGTCGCGCTTCTTCATGGCGAGATCCTTCCAATCAGAGTAGGTGCCGGAGGAGGTGTTGCGGGTGTAGATGGAGACGACACCGGCGTTGCCGCCGACGGCCGACCAATCGGAGACGTCGCCGGTGAAGATTTGTTCTACTTGGCGGGTGGTGAGGTCGGAGATGGGGTTGTTGGCATTCACGATCACGGCCATGCCGTCGTAGCATACGATGAGGGGCTTGAGGGTCTTGCCCTTGGCGGCGCCGCCCGAGAGTTCGGTGGGGCGGGCGCGGCGGGAGGACATGCCGATGTCGGCGGTGCCGTCGATGATGGCGGTGATGCCGGTGGTGGAGCCTTCGGCGGCGATCTCAAAGGAGACGCCGGGATTGGCGGCCTTATACTCTTCGGCGATCATGGGCACCAGTTTCGCGCCGAGGGTGTCGGAGCCCTTGATGACGAGCTTTTGGGCCTGGGCGGGGACGATGGCGGCCAGGGAGAGGGCCGCGAGAGAGAGGAGTTTTTTCATGGGAACAGAGGATTAGGAAAATAGATTACACGAAGTGTTTCGGCGGTTGCGTGACGTTTGAGTGACGATGCGGTCTGGGCTTAGAATACGACCTGGACTTGGGAGCGGATGCCCGTGACTTCGGATTCGCGGTTGCCGCCGGCCGTCAGGCGGTCCTCGCCAAGGCCATAAACATAACCAGCGGAGAACTTTACGTCGGTGCCCTTGAAGTAATAGTTAAAGCCGAAGTAGTAGTCGGTGAGGGTGTCGTAGTTGTTGACGGTGGAGGCGGCGTTGCGCACGCCGTCGCCGACGCCGATGCCGCGGCCATCGGTGTCGGTGTAGCTGTAACGCGCGACCAGCTCGAGTTTTTCGGTGACGGCGAAGGTCGGCTGGATGTAGTAGCCGGAGGAGTCGGCGTCTTGATTGCCGAGAACCGTCGTGCCGTTGGTGGAGTTCGCCCGGTAGGCTCCGTTTTCGTTGCCGGAGACGAAGTATTCGGCGCTGACACCGAAGCGGCCGAGGGTGACATCCGCGTAGACGGAGCCCACCCACAGGTGGTTGCCGGTGACGGGGCCGGTGATGGTGTTGGCACCGGTGGAGGAACGCGCATTGCTGAAGCCGCCTTGGTCGGGCAGGAAACCGAAGCCCGCGCCGGTGGTGAAGGGCACCTTGGCGGAGACGGGGGCCTTGTAGCCGGCGTTGGCCCAGTAGGCGAAGTTGTTGTTGTTGGCGTTGCCGGTAGCGGCGGAAAGGGCGGCGGTGGAGGCGCGTTCCGGATTGGTGACGGCGGCGCCATAGAAGAAGTTTTCGGCGACCTTGCCGTTGGCGAAGACGCCTACGCGGTGAGCGCCGGCGCCGAGGCGGCGACCGTTGTTGTCTTCCACAAAGTAACGGGTGATGCCGGAGCGCTCGATGGCCTTGAGACGGGTGGAGGAGGTGCGCTCTTCGTAGCCGAAGTCCACCTTGCGTAGACCGGCGCCGACGGTGAGGTCGTTGTTGGGGGCGTATTCGATGACGGCGGCGTCGAAACGAGAGCCGGCGAAGTCGTAAACGAGGTTGCCGGAGAAATGGGGGCCGAAGGAGGCGCGGGCTCCGAGGTAGACCCGGCGCAGGAAGAAGTGGTTGATGGACGAGGGGTCGGCGTCGACGTCGTTGTCGGTCGCGAGGTGGTCAAACTGAGCCTGCACCCGACCGCTGAGGGAGATCCGGCTGACGGCGCGGCCGGTGGGCGTGACGTTGATATTGGTCAGAGCGTAGTCGCGAGAAAGGTCGGCGCGGATGTCTTCGGCTTCTTGGTCGGAGAGGATGCCTTTGCGAACCAAGGCTTCCAAGAGGGCGCCGCTGTCTTGGGCAGAGGCGGTGGCGCAGAGGCCGGCGGCGAAGCAGCCGAGCAGGGTGAGGGTTTTGGTCAGGGTGGTCATGGGTGACGGTTAGGTTACGAATCCGACGGGTTGCGGCGGTTCGATTGTTACAATGAGGGCCGATTGTTACGGATCCGCGTCGGGTTTGTTACGAACGCGTGACAAAGCGCAAAAAGCAGCGATTTCGGCGCTTGGGTGGGAACTTTGGACCTTCTCAGTGGGGCCCGGATTCTTGGCCGCGCGAAAAGGAGTGGCGGCGGGCGAAAGCGGGCGTGGCTCAGCCGCCTTCGACCCAGGCTCGAGGGCGGAGGAAATCGGAGTGCAGGCGGTGTTCTTCGCTGCCCGGCGCGGGGGTGCGACCGTAGTCCCAGCGGACGAGGGGTGGGAGGCTCATGAGGATGCTCTCGGTTCTGCCGCCGCTCTGCAGGCCGAAGAGGGTGCCGCGATCCCAGACGAGGTTGAACTCGGCGTAGCGACCCCGGCGGTAGAGTTGCCAATCGCGTTCGGCGGGGGTGGTCGGGGTGGTTTTCCGGCGGGCGACAATGGGGTGGTAGGCGGGCAGGTAGGCGTCACCCACGGAGCGAAGAACGGAAAAGGCCTGCGCAAAGCCGCCCTGGTGGAAGTCGTCAAAAAAGATGCCGCCGATGCCGCGGGGTTCGGCGCGGTGTTTGAGATAGAAGTAGTCGTCGCACCAGGTTTTGAAGCGCGGGTAGAGGTCGGCACCGTGCGGGTCGAGGGCGGCGCGGGCGGTGCGATGCCAGTGGATGCAGTCCTCCTCATAGCCATAGTAAGGGGTGAGGTCGAAGCCGCCGCCGAACCACCAGACCGGCGCGGCGTCTTCGGTGCCGGGGAGGGTGGAGAAGATGCGGACGTTGGCGTGGCTGGTGGGCACGCGGGGGTTGCGGGGGTGGATGACGAGGGAGACGCCGAGGGCGACCCACGGTTTGCCGGCCAGTTCGGGGCGGTGGGCGGTGGCGCTGGGGGGCAGGCGCTGCCCGGTGACATGGGAAAAGGCGACGCCGGCTTTTTCGAAGACCGCGCCTTCGGTCAAGATGCGGGTGCGGCCGCCGCCGCCCTCGGGACGCCGCCAGCTGTCGGTGGCGAAGCCGGCCTGACCGTCCTCGGCGGCGAGGCCGGCGCAGATGCGGTCCTGCAGGTCGAGCAGGTAGGTTTTGACGGCGTCGAGGTCGGGGAGTTCGGGCATGGGCGGATTACGGATTGGAAAGCGCTAGCGTTTCAGCGGGCGAAGGGGAAGACGCGAGTCGGCGCTTGGCGGCGGAGGGATGGGCTGTTGCGCTGTGGGCAGCATGACCCGACACGTTGTCACCTTTCACTATACGCTGCGCGATACGCGGGGCCAAATCCTCGATGCCTCTCTGGGGGGCGCTCCGATTCGTTTTCTGGAGGGGGCGGGGCAGATCGTGGAGGGACTGGAGGAGGGCTTGCGCGGTCTGGCGCCGGGCACCAAGGCCTACATCGGCGTGCCGGCGGCCAAAGGTTATGGCGAGCACGACGAGACGCAGGTGCAGCGGGTGCTGCGCGCGTTGCTGCCGGTGGAGGGGGAGATCACGCCGGGGGATCGTTTTCGCGCCGGCGATGACGCCTACGCGCCCATCGTGCGGGTGGTCGAGGTGGAGGGCGATGAGTTGTTGCTCGACGCGAATCATCCGCTGGCGGGGGTGGACTTGGAGTTTGAGGTCGAGATCGTGGAAACGCGGCCGGCAACGGAGGAGGAGCTGGCCCACGGTCACGTGCACGGTGAGGGCGGGTGCTGCGGCGGCGGCGGGCAAGAGGGCGGCGCCGAAGGCGGCTGTTGCGGCGGTGGTGGCTCGGAGGGCGGTTCGGGCCAGGGGCACGAGGGAGGGTGTGGCTGCAAGCATTGAGCGGCGGCGGGCAATCCACGGTTTTGATCGTCGGCCAAGGGGTGGCCGGCACGGTGTTGGCGTGGGCGCTGGCGGAGGCGGGGCGGGAGTTTTTGGTGGTGGACGCGGGGCATGAGGCGGCGGCGTCGCGGGTGGCGGCGGGGTTGGTGAATCCGGTCACGGGGGAGCGCTGGACCCTGGCTCCGGGCTGGGCGGAGCGGGCGGCGGAGGCACGGGCTTTTTATGCGCGATTGGAGGCGGCGTGGGGGATCACGCTGGTCACTGATTTACGAATACGCCGTGAGTGGCGTGATCCGGCCGAAGGCCAAAAAGTGCGGGAGAAGGTGGGGCGCGCCGAATTGGAGCCGTGGGTGAGGGCCGATGGACTGGAAGAGAGGGCGGCTTGGATTCACGGGGGGTGGCGTTTGGATTTACCTCGGCTGATCGAGCGCGGGCGGGCGTGGTTGAAGAGCGGGGGGCGGCTGCGGGAAAAGCGGATGAGCACGGTCGAGGCGGAGGGGTGGCGCGGGCCGGTGATTTGGTGCACGGGGGCGGCGGAGGCGGGCGAGAACGGATTGCGGCCCATCGGCGGGGAAACC
Source organism: uncultured Akkermansia sp. (assembly GCA_964400455.1). Classification (GTDB taxonomy): domain Bacteria; phylum Verrucomicrobiota; class Verrucomicrobiia; order Opitutales; family Opitutaceae; genus IMCC26134_A. The sequence goes on from CAYNUW010000104.1 coordinate 8,034, forward strand.
ATCGAGTGCCGGGTGTTTTCGGGCAGGGAGTGGCCGGCCGACGTGGTGCGGCACGACGGCGTATGGGTCTTGCCTCTCGGGGAGGATCAGGCGGGCTGGCGGACGGTCTGGGCGGGGGCCAGTTACGTGCGGGACGAAGCGGAGCGAGAGACCCGGCGTGAACTGCTGCGGGCGAGCATAAGGCGCCAGTTGGCCGAGTTCCGGCACGAGGAGCGGGCGGTGTGGTCGGGCTGGAGGATGACGACGCCGGATCGGAAGCCTCGGTCGGGTTGGCGCGAGGGCAGGGCGGGGAGGGACGGAATCTTTAATGGGTTGGGGTCGAAAGGGGCCTTGCTGGCTCCCGGGTTGGCGTTGGCCTGGGTGGCCCGGTTGGAGTAGGGCGGCCAAGGTTCGCTCCCGTCGGCGGGCGGCTCCGAGCATTCTTTGGTCCTGCGCGGAAGCCGGGCTGAGGGTCGGCCGAGCCGGCGCGGTGTGGCGGCGAGGTTTACAAGAAGATAAGGCGCAGGTCGGCGTCGGGGCGCGAGCGAGCGGCGGCGAGATCGCGCACGAAGGTGAGCGCTTCCTGGTAATCGCGCAGACGGCGGGCGGTCTCGCGTTGTTGGGCGGGCAGAAAGGCGGCCCGCAGGTTGGTGACCAGCAGGGTGGAGTGCCGATAGGGCGCGAGTTGCTTTAGGCCGGCCATAAGTTCGGCGCGGGCGAAAAGCGGGGTGGCGGAGGTGAGGGTGCTGTGGGCGTCCCAGTGGTAAAAGCCGTGGTTGGTTTGACCGGCGAAAAACGTGGCGAGCAGGCGGGCGGCGGCGGCGGTGAAGGCGGTGTCGTAGCGGGCGGCGGCGGCGGGGTCGGCGCGGGTGCTCGCCTCAAGCTCGGCGAGGGAGAAGGCGATCGCGTCCTGAATCTGCCGGGCGAGGTAGAGGTCGTCGCCGGTGAGCCGGGCGAAGAGGGCATTGACAAAATGCAGGCGACGCAGGTCGTCGGGCGCGGCCGGGGTTTTCACGCTTCGGGGCGTTTGGCGAGGTCCTTGATTTCGGAGACGAACTCGGAGACGTCGCGAAACTCTTTGTAGACGCTGGCGTAGCGCACGTAGGCGACGTGATCGAGTTTGCGCAGGCGCGCCATGACCGCTTCACCGATGGCGGAGGAAGGGATTTCGTCGCTTTGGCGGGCCTCGAGGGCGTCGATGATGTCGTCGGCGAGTTCGCCGATGCGTTCGGGTTCGATCGGGCGTTTATGACAAGCGGCGCGAAAGGAGCGGATGAGTTTTTCGCGGTCGAATTCCTGGCGGGCGCCGTCGTGTTTGAGCACGACCATGTCTTCGCGGACCACCGTCTCGGTGGTGGTGAAGCGGTGGCCGCATTCGAGGCATTCGCGGCGACGCCGGATGGTGTTGCCTTCGCGGCTGATGCGGGAATCGACAACCTTGTCCTCGATGGAGGTGCACTTGGGGCAGCGCATGATGCGGTGTATGGGGAGTCCGGTCAGACGGTCTCGGCGCGGTCGAGTTTCAGGAAGTTTTCCAGGATTTTCATGCCGCCTTCGGTGGCGATGCTTTCGGGGTGAAACTGCACGCCCCAAACGGGGAGCTCGCGGTGGCGCAGTCCCATGATCTCACCTTCGGCGGTCTCGGCGGTGACGGCGAGGCAGGCGGGCAGGCTGGCGCGTTCCACCAGGAGGGAGTGGTAGCGGGTGGCGGCAAAGCCCTGGGGGAGCCCGCGAAACACGTCGGTGTTTTGGTGCAGGATGGGAGAAGTCTTGCCGTGCATCAGACGATCCGCCCGGACGACGCGGCCGCCGAAGTAATGGCCGATCGATTGGTGGCCGAGGCAGACGCCGAGGATGGGTTTTTTTCCGGCAAAGGCACCGATGATGTCGAGGGAGACGCCGGCTTCGGCGGGAGAGCAGGGGCCGGGGGAGATGAGCACCCGGTCCGGGTTAAGCCCGATGGCTTCGGCCGGAGTGATCTCGTCGTTGCGAAAGACGCGTTGGGTGACGCCCAGCTGGCCGAAGTATTGGACCAGGTTAAAGGTGAACGAGTCGTAGTTGTCGATGACGAGGAGCACGCAGGTAAAAGGATGAATCGGTGATACTAGAGCGGGGGTAGGCTCCGGGGCAAGTCGGAGCTCGGATTGCGGCGAGACGTTGACAGGCAAGCGTCGGGTCGTAGGTTAAGGGCGCTTTATCTTCCAATGCCGCTGGCCCCCTACCTTCGGCGCAAGACCATGTCGCAAACCACCTCGCCCAACGACTCCGACCCCGGAAAAGCCTTTGTCCAAAAATCCAGCTTGTATCAGGAATTTTTGGCGGAACGTGAAGAGATCCTTCGTCACAAATGGATAGAGTCAGAACGTTTGGGCTATGACATCGGATTCGAACGCGCTTTATTGGATTGGATACGGAAGCACCGTGACAGCTGGCGGGCGGCGCGAAGGGCGCAACTGGGCGGATTTCACTCGCAGCCGGCAAAAAGCGGGGCGGTCATGGTGGAGCGGCGCTGAGCGGGACGGGGTGAAGGGTTGGTTGGTCGGTTGGATTCTCCGGGCTGAGAACGGCTGTTTCCGCGATTGCCGGGGGTTTGGT
>CAYNUW010000105.1:0-10596 GCA_964400455.1 uncultured Akkermansia sp.
GCCCCGCCTGGGCTTCAGATCACGTAAGGGCGCGTCTGAGCGAGGCCAATATTGCGTGCCCGAAAAACGCCCTCCGCCACTCGTTTATCAGTTACCGATGCGCAGCCTCGGGAAGCGTGGATCGCACCGCTCAGGATGCGGGCAACTCGCCCAAAATAGTCTTCCAACACTACCGGGAAATTGTGTCGCCGAAGGACGGCGAAGCGTGGTTCGCCGTGGTCTCGTGAGGCTGAAGGTGTCCTGTCCGGCAGTTTACCTAGTTCGCCCAACGGTGCGTCGGTCTAGCCAAGCTTGGACTGCCACGGGATCGAACATGATCCTGCGTGCGTTGAGTCGAATCCGGGGCAGCCCAGATTTTTTGGCGAATTCCAGGAAGGCGTCCGCGTCGGTGTAGCCAAGATAAGCCATCATTTCTTTGGTCGTGCGAAGACGCACTTCCGAGATGGCGGGGGAACCGTTGCCGGTGTAGATGTCGCTGAGTCCAAACATGTCGACGGTGAGTTTTTAGGTTCACTACCGAAGCCGAACTCAGAGCGTTTCTCGATTGGTATTGACCAACGCATAAGGCATTTATATCGGATGGAACGCTTTGCGTTTTCCATGGTGCCGCGCTATCAGTCAGCGACTTTTATTCGATTGTTCTGCCACGCTCCCATTTCCGGGTGATGCAAGACCCGGAACATGAATCACCCGATTTGCGCCTGATCAATCTGCGGTGGCCCGGCGGTCTCCTGTGTAAGAATTGTGGTGTTCCTGTGTCTCCGACTGCGGTGCGCCTACGGTGCACCCGCTGCGGACGAGATTATTCCCTTTTCGCCGGAACGTCGTGCGAGGGAAGTAAGCTGCCTCCCGCCACGTGGACCAAGGCGGCGGAAGTTTTTTCAGGTAGTCGCAGAGGCGTAAGTGTTCGCCAGATGGCCGCTCGGGTAGGCGTTTCCGTGGAGTCCGCCCATCGCGTTCTCACCATGTTTCGAGCTGTGATCGAGACCCGGTGGCGTTCAGATAATCCGCGCCCTGCCAAAATTCTCTTGGTTGAGCTGGCCGTGGGCCCGCGTGTTTTTTGCCTCCACCCTCCGAAGCACGTGGAAGGGCGGTTTCGCCTGCTGCTGGCCTGTGGCGTCGAGACGGGTGCCGCGGGAGTCTTGGCGAAGCTCACTTCCATTCGTGTGGTTCGCTTGGCGGACGACGCTCCGACTACCCTCGCCAGTGTTGCCAAAAAAGAAATCGGCGCCGCTCCCGTCGTCTTTGTTTTCGCGGGAAGCCGTTGCATAGGCACGACAACCCTGAGCTTGGAGGAATTTCTCAAAAATGTGGATCGGGCAGGGGGGCAGTTTGCCGAGCGACTGGCTGAACTACGAGCGCTCCTCGTGTCCGGTCCTCATGGCAAAGGTGGCCCTGATCAGATGGATCGTCTCTTGGCGGAGTATCATTTTCGGCAGAGCCTTCGCGTCCAGCATACCCGCTACATCGCGGATCGGTTGCTTGAGTTGTTACTCGCGCCTGCGTCGCGATCTTGTCACCGGACTTAAGGAGTTGCTTGGGTGGTTGGGCGCGTTGTTTTGGCGCGTGGCCCCAGATCGGCCGGAAAGCTAACCGACTCGATTTTCTTCTTTATGGACACGCGCATCGGGCATCCGATTTGCTTCCAGGTAGCCATCTGTGAACAATGCCGCTCACTTTTGAGGAACTTCAACGGTTTGCGGAGTCTTCAGCAGCCGTGCGGTTGTTGCGCGGCGATCACTGGGTAGAAGATGTGGCGTTTTTATTCTTCGCTTTTCGTGATGCCGGGGAGGTTGCGATTCCCGAAAGTGAGCTGCGCACGTGTGTGACCCGTTGGCAGGAAAAAGTCTTCGCCGATGAGCCCGAGCGTCATCCCGGCTGGGTTCCTGCCGTGCGCATCCGGCACTATGTTGAGCAACGTTACTTGCACAAACGAGAGCCAGCCGAGCAGCCTGAGCCCACTTACGAACTGACTTCCGAGGTGGATCGCCTTCTCGCTTGGATCGAGGATCAGCGTCGGCGAGAGTTTGTTGGCACCGAATACGGGTTGCAGGCCATCTTGCGGGATCTGCGCGAACTCTCGGCGCGCGCCTCGGGCGATTGGCAGCAGCGACTGGATGTCCTGCAGGCCCGGCGAAAGGAAATCGACGAAGAGATCGCCGCCATCCATCGCGACCCGACTGGCAGTTCGGCCGACGCGCGTTTTGTGGTCGAGACGGTTCAGCGACTAGAGCGGGCCAGCCAGGATCTGGTCGGTGACTTTGCCCTCCTGCGGGAGCGTTTTGCGGAGCTGGCTCGCAATATCACCAGAAGGGAGGGGGAGGATGGCACGCGTCGGGGCGATGTTCTGCGCCTCGCGCTCGACGGAGAGGATGCCTTGCGAAAGACCCCCATGGGTGAGTCGTTCCATGGTTTCTGGCGTCTGGTTGCGTCCAGCCAACGCGAGGAGTTTGTGGCTATGGTCAACGCCATCTATGCGACCCCTGGTCTGCCGGCGGAAGTCGTTGGCCGGCGTGGTCTCCGCACGCTGCTCGACCGCTTGAGTGAGCAAGGGCAGGTTGTCCTCGACGCCAATCGCCAGCTCACCCGCCAGCTACGGAGGGCACTGGATCAGGAGGAGATCGAAACCCGTCGTCTCATGTCTGCACGCATCTCCGAGCTGCGTGAACTGCTTCTCATTCCCGAGGTGATGACCGAAGTGATCGAGGGTATCACCGTCGATGAAAGTATCGCGCTGGTGTTGCCCTTGGATCGGCCCATGTTCGAACCGCCCGAATCGCCGGTGATCGACACCCTTTTCAAGACCGCCGACCCGGTGGATCTTCGCGAGGCGGCGGAGCAGATCGCCCAAGCCGGGCTCATCAACTTCATCCGCTTGGCGGATACGCTTCGCCACTCGCTCGCCGAGCCCGGTTACGGCACGGGCGTCCTACTTTCGCGGGTTTTAGAGATGCATCCGCCGCGCGAGGGCCTGCTCGATATCCTCGGCTATCTCCACCTCGCGCGGCTGCTCGAAACAGATGCGGAAGTTCTCGATCACCGTCCCTTCCGATGGCGCACGGCTGGCGGGCGCGAGCTGATCTGTCCCGACGTGTTTTTCCTCACCCTTGATCGGATTAAGCAATGAATCAGTCATCCGCTCCTTCCCGTCCGTCCTGGCAGCACACAGCCGTGCTGCTGATGCAGGGGCCTGTCTTTGACCATGAGCAGGAGCGCTGGCGCCGCGTTACCGTGGATCACCGCGAGATCGACGGTCATTTTCGCCAAATCGGCCTTCGCCTGATTGTCGATACCGTGGAGGGCTACGCCTACCTTGATCAACTGCCGGCGGATGAGATGGGCGAGTTGCCGCGCATCATGCGACGTCGCCAGCTTTCCCTCGGCGCCACGGTCTATGGTTTTTTCCTGCGGCAGGAGCTGGATCGCGCGTTGAAGGACGACCCCGCCATCGGTCGGGTGCGACGAAGTCTGAAGGAGATTCGCGAGTTGGTAGTCGAGTTTTTCCCCGCCTCTAATAACGAGACCGCCGACCGCCGTGCCGCCGTCACCCACTTGAATGATTTGGCTGAACTCGGCTTCGTGCGCCGCGTGTCTGACGCGGGCGAGGGCAACGAGGCCCAGTTCGAGCTTACCCGCCTGCTGCGGGCAAAATTCAACCCCGACGCCGCCCAGGAACTGATCGCCCGCATCCGCTCCTATCTCGACCGACGCCAAGGCAAACGCGATGAACCCGATTCCGCCATCCTCCCAGTTTGATCTCGATTCCGGCGCTTCCAGCGGAGCGGATTCCCTGTTCGGCCTCGATGCGAAGCCTGGCCCCGGCACGACCCCGCAATCTGAGCGCCGCGGTCTGCGTCTCTGGCGCGCGGAGGTCTTGAACTGGGGCACCCTCGGCGAGGATACCATCCATGCCGCCGATCTTTCCGGGGGTTGGCTCTGCATCACCGGGCGCAATGGAACCGGCAAATCGACCCTCGCCGACGCCATCATCACCGCGTTCCCGCCCGCCAACGCTCGCATCCACTACAACGCCGCCGGTGGGGCCAAAAACACCAAGGAGCGCACCCGCCTCACCTACCTGCGCGGCTTTTACGGCCATGAGCAGGATGCCACCGGACGCGCGCAGCCCAGCGCTCTCCGCTCAAAGCCCGGCAGCCTCACCGCGATTCTCCTCCAGTTCCACGAACCCTCCTCCGGGCGTTGGGTCACCCTTCTCGTCTTGGGCACGTTCACGAGCAGTCAGGAGGAGCATTGGCTCTATGGTGTGCTTGATGCCCGCGCCGATCTTTCAGTCGTGCTGGGCAAAGAGGATTGGGACACTCGCGCCAAGCGCCTGCGCAAGGCGAACTGGGCGCTCACCGCCGATCCCGGGCCTTACCGTGACCGCCTCCGCACCGCCCTGCGCATCCCTTCCGACAAAGCCATAACGACCTTCGTCCGCACCGTCGGCCTCAAAGATATCGGCGACGTCAACAGCTTCATCCGAGGCAACATGCTCGACGACGTCTCCGTCCATCAGCGCTACGGCGACCTGACCAAACACTACGCGAAACAACTTGAGATCGACGAAGAGATCGAGCGCACGCGCCGCATGATCGACGCCCTGCGACCGCTCGCCACCCTGGTGCCCGATCTGGAAAACGCGGACAAGGCGCTCGCGCGCGAGCCCGCCCTCCGCGCCGCCACCGCCTGGCGGGCCGATAGCGCGCGCCTCGACGTCCTCGAATCTCTCCGCCGCGCCTGCGCGGAACGCACGACGATCGCTCAGGCGCGAAAAGCCGAGGCCGAGCAGGCTATCGCGACTCAGGAAAAACGAATTAGCGACATCTCGACCAGCGATGCCGCCAAGCGCGCCCGCGGCCTCCAGGAGCGCGCCGATGCGCTGCATACCCGGCGCAAGCAGGTCGATACTCGCGCCGCCCAGCTTCGCGCCGCCCTGGAATTTGTCGGCGGCGCCATGCCCGCCGACGCCTCCGCCTTTGCTGCCTTGCGCACCCGGCTGGAGGAGATCGTCCGCGACGCCGATGCAAACGCCGAGGAGCGCCAGGGCGCGCTCCACGAGCGCAAGCAGGCCTCCGAAACCCTCGCCAAAGACGCGGAGCGCGTGCGACGCGAGATCGACGCCGCGCGTCGCAGCGGCTCGCACATCCCCGCCGACGAAATCGCCCGCCGCGATGGTATCGCCGCCGCCGCCGGACTGCGCCCCGCCGATCTGCCCTACCTAGGTGAACTCATCGACGTCGCGCCGCGCGAGGAAGACTGGCGGGTGGCGATAGAAAAACTCTTCCGCGTCCAGGCCCGCCGGATTCTGGTTCCGTCCGAGCACTTCGCGAAGGTCGCCGCGCACGTCAACTCCACCGATTTCGGCGCCCGCGTGCGCTTGGAGCGGGTTCACCTGCGGCAGCCCCGCCTCTCGGATGCCGCGCCCGCGCCCGATCGCGTTTATGGCAAACTCCGGGTCAAACCCGGCACTCCGTTTTCCGAGTGTGTGGAGCAGATGCTGCGCGCTCGATTCGACCACCTTTGCGTTCCTGATCTGTCTGCCTACGAGCGCGCCGTCGGCTCCGCTATCACTCGCGAGGGCCTCGTCCGCGAACGCGGCGACTATCACGAAAAGCGCGACGACATCCGCGTGCGCGATTCCCGCGACCACTTCCTCGGCTGGAACAACGAGGCGAAACTTCGCGCCCTGCTCGGCGAGTTCCAACAGATCGAGGCCCTGCAACGCGCGTCCGCCGAAGCCGTGGCACGGCAACGTCAGGAAAACTCCGAGTTGGGCACGCGACGTGACCACGCCCACGGCATCCTAAACGCGCTTCCTACCTTTGACCTCGTCGATTTGCCCGGCGTGAGCCGCGAGCTTGCCGAATTGGAGAAAGACCGCGCCGATCTCGCCCGCACCGATCCGGAGGCGGCCCTCGTTGAACGCAGCCTCGCCGAGGCGAAGCGACTGCACGCCGAGGCCAAGGAGGCGGCCAGTGATGCGGAGCGCGAGCTGGGTGGCATCGAGACCGAGGATAAACAACTCCGGGACGACTTGCACGAGATCGACGAACGCCGGGCCGGGGAAAAGGAGCCGCCGGCGGACGACATGCAGGCCATCGAGCCATTCTTCACATCGCCTCCGCCCGGCCAGTTGAAGCCCTTGGCGCGCTGGGTCGAGGACGTGAATCAGAAGCGCGACGCCCATTTCAAAGCGCTTAACAAACGTCGCTCCGATCTTCGCGAGGGCATCGTGCGGGTGATGAGTGGCTACCTCTCCACCTTTGCTACCGAGCAGAAGCACCTATCCTCCAGCATGGATGCCGCGCCCGCTTTTCTGGATCGCCTGCACGTCCTCGAATCCGAACGGCTCGCCGAGCTGCAAAACCGCTTCCGAAAGCACTTGGAGGAGAATCTCGCCCTCCACACCAGCCAGTTCAAAAGCGAGCTGGAGAGCCAGGTCAGCGATGCCGAGGAACGCATCGAGGAGATCAACGTCATCCTCGCGCAAATCCCTTGGGAGGGCGACGCCGTCATCCGCATCCTGCCGCGTCCCAACCCGCAGCCCGAGATCCGGCAGTTTCGCGAGCTGCTCGCCCGCGCCGGCGTGCCCCTTTTCCAGCCCACTGAGGAGCAGAACCGCGTAGCCTTTCAGGCCGTGAAGGAGCTGCTCGCCTTTCTCGCCGACGACTACGTGCGCAAACTCGTGCTCGACGCCCGCCAGTGGCGGCTCTTCGCCGTCGAACTACGCGATCCCACCATCGCCGATCCGCTCAAACAGCGAAAATTCTACTTGGAGAACACCGACGGCCTCAGCGGCGGTCAGAAGAATAAACTCTCCGTCACGCTACTCGCCTCCGCCCTCGCGTATCAATACGACGTCGCCGGCGCCCGCGCCGTCCCCGGCACGTTCCGGACCGTCATCATCGACGAGGCCTTCGCCCGCCTCGACAGCGAAAACGCCCGCTACGCCCTCGAACTTTTTAAGCGATTCGATTTCCAGCTCGTTCTCGTCCATCCGCTCGACGGCACCGTGCGTGTGGCCGAGGACTACGTGCAGGCCTTCTTGCTCGCGACCATTCGCGACGGACGCCACACCACACTCACCAGCGTCCGCATCGACGACTTCCGCCAACTCGTCGATGAGGCCGCCGCCAACGCCCCTCTCTCCGACACCTCGTCATGATCGGACCCGACGACGTGCAACGTTGGGCGGATTCGCTCTTCGACGACTTCCTCCGCTCCCTGCTCACCGGCGAGGACTTCTTCTCGCCGCCGAAGCGACGCGAACGCCTCGGTCGCGTGCCCGCCGGTGACGACCCGCTCGCATTTCGCGCCGCCGTGCAGCCCCTCTGGGATGGCAGCAAGGCCGTGCGCGGTTTCGGCTACTCCGTCATCCTGGAGGCCAGGCAACGCCGTAGCCGAGGGGGGCAAAACGAACCGGTCGCGGTCGAGTTGGGATCACGCGAAGATTTCTTGCGACTCCTTGACCGGGAGAAAGCAGTCGAGGGCTTCGAGGTCGATGCACACCTGCTGCTCCAAAATCTTCCCGACGTTCTCCCCGCGCTGCTCGCTCGTCCCCGGTTGATCCTGGAAAATCATGGCTCGTGGCCCGGCATTATCGAAGTGGTCGATTACCTTCGGCGTCATCCCCGCCCCGGCTGTTTTGTCCGTGCCCTGCCAGTATCTGCGCCCACCAAGTTTATCGAGCGGCACGAGACGGCGATCGAAGCGCTGCTCGCCGTCTCGCCTGAGGCGGCCTTCCGGCCTGATGGAGCTTCTTTTGCCGAACGCTGTGGCTTCGCCGCCGACGAAGGATCCATCCGTGGACGCTTCCTCTGCCCGCAGCTTCAAGCCGCATTCGGATTTCCCCCCGTTGCCGCCGACCTTGAACTCCGCGTGAGCGCTTGGGCCGGCATCACTCCGCCCGCCGATTGCCGCGTTATCGTTTGCGAGAACCGGGCCAACTTTCTCGCCCTGCCTCCGCTCTCCGGCACATTTGCTCTTTGGGGTGCCGGTGGAGCGGCTACCGGCCATTTGCCCCGCCTGCCCTGGCTGCAAAACGTGGACCTCATCTACTGGGGGGACATGGATCCCAGCGGCTACGCGATTCTGGCACGTTTGCGGCGGGCTTTCCCCCGGCTGCGCAGTGTTTTGATGGATGAAGACGTCCTGCGCCGGCACCCCGAACTGATTGGCGAGGCCAAGCCCGCCTCCGGCCAGATCGCTTGGGAACATCTATCGTCCTCGGAGTCTAACGCTGCCCGCTTCCTTCTGGAACCTCCACGCGGCATTGAGCAGGAGAAGCTTCTTTTCCGTGATGGATTGGCCGAGATTTTCTTGGGGCGATCTTCCGGCGTTCCGGTCAAGCTGCCCTAATTGGTTTTTGAGTCTTTGTTTTCCCGGTCGATTTGGAGACGCGCGTGCCTCGTGTCTGCGGCCGTTTTTCTAGGTTGTCTGCGAAAGGGTTTGCCCGGGTCATTTGGAGCTCGCGCTCAAAGTTTCGCCACTCGCGCCACACTACCGCCGACACCTTTGAGGTGTGCAGCACCTGCATCGCGAAATGCAGCGTTTTCGTCAGCTTCGCCTGAAAGGTATCGCGCGACGAGGATCCGCGCGCCTGCGCCGCCCGATCTGGCCGCAACCCGAAGTTTTTTGGATCCTCCAGCGATGTTCCGCTCGGCCATGTCTCCGCTGCTTGGGGCGAGACGGCGGCAGCCTTGGGCAGGACCGGCGGCGCGACGTTCTCCATGATAGTCGGGGCGCTGCTCGCTTCCGTCGCCGGGGCAGGGGAGGGGAGTGCGGCGGGGCGCGTCTTTGCCGATGCCTCCAGCCGTTGCCGCTTCTTCGTCGGTGCTAACTTTGCTACACTCTTTCCCGCTACCACGGACGCATCCTTTGCGCGGGATTTCCTTTTTCCCCCAGCCCCGGCCGCCGCTCGCACCGCTCGCACGAAGCTCGCCAGATCAATGAAGCCGAAACGCTCGGGCAGCTCCGCGAGACGCTGCTCGCGCTCCGCCTCCCACTCGGCCTGCATCCGCGCCACTTTCGCCACACGCGCTTCATGCGCCCTTAATCTTCTGAGAAAATCTGATGACGACACACCGTCGTTTTGTCCGCGCCGTCCCCACTCCTCAAGTCACGCATCCGCGCGCCGCGTCTTTCTTCGCGGATTTACCCGGTCCTTCTTGATTCTGGCTGTCTTTCCAATCACAACCCTTTCACGAATGGCCGTTACCGATGCGACGTTTCCGACCTCCCCGCGCGTCCCACCCGACGTCACCGATCCTGTCGCGGTAGCCGCGTTTATCGCCCGCTGGTCTGAAGCCGCCCTCTCCGAGCGCGCCAACTACGTCTCCTTCCTGAAGGAGCTTTGCACCCTCCTCGACCTCCCGCAGCCCGACCCCGCGGTCGCTGACGACACCCAAAACGCCTACGTCTTCGAGCGCGCCGTCCCCCTCCACGACCAGCACTCCGGGCACACCACCACCGGCTTCATCGACCTCTACAAACGCGGCTGCTTCATCCTCGAAGCCAAACAATACGACACCGCGCCCACCGCCGCCACGCCTGCCTACGCCGCCGCCGACGCCGCGCAAAAAAAATCGGGCATCCGCCGCGACACCGCCGCCTGGGACCGCAAGATGATCGAGGCCCGCGCACAGGCCGAACGCTACCTCCACAATCTACCCGACCACGAGCCCGCGCCCGTTTTCCTGCTCGTTGTGGACGTCGGCCACTCCATCGAACTCTTCGCCGACTTTTCCCAAAAAGGCCGCGCGCCCCTCCACTTTCCCGACCCCCGCAGCTACCGCCTCCGCCTCGCCGATCTCGCCCGGCCCGAGGTGCGCCAGCTCCTTCGCACCATCTGGCTCGACCCCGCCTCGCTCGATCCCGCCAAACGCGCCGCCGCCGTCACCCGCGAAGTCGCCGCCCACCTCGCCGAACTGGCCCGCCTCTTTGAGAAAAGCACCCGCCCGCCGCCGTCGCCTCCTTCCTCTCGCGCTGCCTCTTCTGCATGTTTGCCGAGGACGTCGGCCTGCTCCCGCCCGCCAGCTTCTCCGGCCTGCTCGATTCGGTGAAGGACGACCCCGGTGCCGCCGTGCCCCTCCTCCAAGGGCTCTTTGCCGAGATGAACAAAGGCGGCTACTCCCTCGTCCTCCGCAAAACCCTCCTCCACTTCAACGGCGGCCTCTTCGCCGAGGCTGGCGTGCTCCCGCTCGACGCCGCCCAGCTCGCCCTCCTCCGCCGCGCCGCCGCCTGCGAATGGCGCCACGTCGAGCCCGCCATCTTCGGCACCCTCCTCGAACGCGCCCTCGACCCTGCCGAACGCCACAAGCTCGGCGCCCACTACACCCCGCGCGCCTACGTCGAGCGCCTCGTCCTCCCCACCGTCCTCGAACCCCTCCGCGAAGAGTGGGGCCACGCCCGCGCCGCCGCCGTCACCCTCGCCACCCGCGGCGACCTGAAAGGCGCGATCAAGGAAGCCCGCGCCTTCCACCACCGCCTCTGCGCCCTCCGCGTCCTCGACCCCGCCTGCGGCTCCGGCAACTTCCTCTACGTCACCCTCGAGCACCTCAAACGCCTCGAAGGCGAAGTCCTCGAACTCATCGA
>CAYNUW010000106.1:0-10255 GCA_964400455.1 uncultured Akkermansia sp.
GTGGACGTTACTGCACTGAAACGAACATTATCGATGGCCAAACCATGGTCGGTGCCGGCGTTGTCGGGATCGACCCAGATGACCCAAAGGCTCTCTCCATTCGCCAAAGGAGCACCTAGTAACACCTCCTTGCTGATATCAGCCCTACGATTCTCAGCCAGATTCCCGTCGAGCGCACTTGCAGTGGCATCCGTGGCGTTGGGACTTGCGAAAGCAAGATCGGGAACCTCGACCCAGCCGGTGTTATCGAGGAAGTTTGTTCCCCCCACGCGATAATAGACCAACAAACTTTCCGGACGTTGAACCGTGTTGGCTCCCCTGCGCCATTGTTCACCGTCGTAGGTCAGTGTAAACTTCCCAATCGGTAATCCAGTGTCATTTTGAATTCGAAAGCCGTAAACGATTTCGTCAGGCGTGCCTGAGCCCAAGCTGCCCAGTGCGCGTTCAGTGGATCCAGCCGTGCCAAAGCTATACAGATCGCCCGAAGTTCCCTCTCCCGCTCCCGCCGCGTAATCATCAGCGTTCGTGCGCGTTTCGCCGGCCATGTTTAAAGCTAACGGCCCCGTCCCGGCGTATAGCATCTCAATAGCCTGAGTATACCAGCCTGGCAGCGTTACGTTATCTGTGAACAGGTTGGTAGTGCCGGTCCCAGTATTCGCCAAAGTATCAAAATCTTGGGTGTAAACACCACCGGTGTAAGAAATCTGGGCGGAGGCGTCCGCCGCAAAGGCAGTGAGCAGCGCAGCGATAAGACGAGGCGAAACAAATTTTCGGGTCATGGTGGGTAATTTGGTTATAGGTTAAAAATTTTATTGGAAGCGACTTACTGAATATCCCAGATCGGACCGCCTCGAGTGCCTTTCAGGTCATCCCCTTGGGCCAACAGTTGAGCCGAGGAGAAATTTTTGACACTGCCGTCAAAGAAGGACACCAGACTTTTGCCGCCCCAGCGCGAACCGCTGCCCGTCGCGGTTGCAGCCCCTAGAAATCGAGGGTTGCTGGTCGAAAAAATACCGGTCTGCCCAGGCGCATGGTTGGTGCTCTCCGCAAATAAAACCGTGCGCGACGGCTCCATGATCCGGTTGATGTTGGCCAAAAAGTATCCCTCCGGTGCCGATGAGGTGGCATCACTCAAGGCGAAGGAAGGCGCATAACACAACCAAGCTATCCCGTTCGGATTGGTCGTCTTAAACTTGGCATTGGGGCAGATGAACATCGAGTCGTTCTCCAGCGTCGGCACCGCCGAGGGACGACGCTCGTCCAATTTCGCCAAGGTCTGCTGGCCAAGGTAGGGAGGAATCGCGTTCCACCAAGGTCCCACCTGTCCACCGCGGAGTCTGGGCGTCAACTGCGCGGCCGTGGGATTGGCCGTAAACCCATCATGGGGAATCCACCCTTTGTGGTCGTTGGCGAAAAGAATGTTTCCACGCGCTATCTCCCGCAGATTGGAGCTCCCGCGCGAAAAACGAGCCGTTTCCCGAATCTTCGAAATCGTCGGTATCAAGATCGCCGCCAAGATGCCGATGATGGCGATGACGGTGAGGAGCTCGATGAGCGTGAATCCCCGACAGAGAGACGAGACAGTCGTGCGTGGACGATGCGTGCGATTCATGGACAACATAAAGCAGCCGCCGGACCAAAGTCGGCAAACCCGTTATGTAACTTCACGGTGACTTTGACCGCACCTTGGTAGGTTTGACTCCCGCGTCTCCCCCACCCCCTAGTCAGGCAAACGAAGGCCCGCCCGCTAATTGCGCTCAAGCTGCCGGTCCTTGTCCGCCCCGCCAAGGCCTTGTTACGTAAAATTGCGTAGTTTAGTGATGCTTAAATCCCAACTTTACCCCCGTCCACTTTCCGCACGCATCGCCGCACACCAACGCTCCAGCCAGATCAGTTTGCCGCGAACGTAGGCCTCTCGCCAGCGCCACCCCTTCTCCGCCGTGGCCGCCGTCGCATCGCCAAACACCCCCTGCGGTGACAGATCCTGCGCCGCCCAGGAAAACGTCGCCGGCGCGAACTCGGCCCTGAGCTCCCCCGGCTCGTCCACCGAGGCCGGATAGTGGCAAAGCGCCTCCTCCATGCGCACCCATTTCGGCGCGACGGTCAGCATCCAGGCCGTTTCCAACTCACCGCCGTGGATCCCATACACCTGCTCCTGTCGGGACATCCCGGACTCAAAATCCCCACCCCAGAGCGCACAACGCAGCCCCAACTCCGCTCGCACCTCGCGCAGGGTCGAGACCAACACCGCCGCGTTACCGCCGTGCGTATTCAACACGAGCAGCGATTTAAAACCCCATCCCGCCGCCTGCCGCGCCACCGTCAGCACCTGCTCCCGCAAGGTCTCACGCCCAATCATCAGGGTCCCGGGAAAACCGACATGCTCGTTGCTTTTGCCAATGGTGATCGGCGGAGCAAAATAGCACGATACCTCTGGGTTCAGGCCGCGCACAATATCCTCGCACCAAACTTGACCGAGCATGGCATCCACCGCCA
This sequence comes from uncultured Akkermansia sp., assembly GCA_964400455.1. Lineage (GTDB taxonomy): Bacteria > Verrucomicrobiota > Verrucomicrobiia > Opitutales > Opitutaceae > IMCC26134_A. The sequence continues at coordinate 2,497 of CAYNUW010000106.1, forward strand.
CCGGCAGGTGCGGTCCGTGTTGCTCGATCGCCCCCGCAGCCAGCACCACGGGGGCCCAGGCCTTGTCCGGCAGGGCGTCGATTCGCCCCAGCGTCATAGCCGCCAAATACCGGGAGCGGTAGCTGGTCTTCATCCCAGCACCTCCGTGACTCCGCCCGCCGGTGCCGCAGTCATGCGGCGGATACGCCCGCCATCCGCAAGGGCCGGTCGCGCAGCGATCTCGGCCAGCAAACCTCGCAAACGCGCGCCAGCTTCGGCCAAGAGCCGGGGCCCCTCCACGCACGCCTCGTCCAAACGAGCCGCCGTTTCCCGCAAAGGCTCAATCTCGTCCGCTTGCAAAAGACTGGGTGAAGCGTGGCCAACTGCGCTTTCCCGGCGCACCGGCTCGGGTTCCGCCCCAAGCAAAAAAGTCGCCAGGGTCTGCGCCTGGCGCCGGGTGTGGCTTCGCCCGGGCAGCAGATCAAAACCCAAGCCGCTCAGATTCACACAAAACAACTGCCAACCCCGCTCGATGCGCAGGTCGCGCCCCACCACATCGACAACCGCCTCGTTCCACGGGCTGGTATTGTAGAGCACAATGCGCGAAAAACCCGCCGCCGCCACGCTCCCAACCACCTCTTCGATCAGCCGATAGGTGGCGGTCGGGGTCGCCGCAAAGGCGCTGCCAGCCCCCGCGCCACACACAAAACGCAGCGGCGGCACCACCAGCCATTTCACCGGTTCAGGGCCAAGATCATCCCCCTCGGCGGCAGCTTTCAAAACCGCCATGCCCAACACCTCCTCCACATCCAGCGGATGCCCGAGGCCCCAATCGCAACAACCCGCCAGCGGCACCAGCACCACGGTTTTTTCCACGTCCCGCCAACGCGCAAAATCCGTCCAGCTATACCGAGCCCAAAACCACGTTTCCTCAGGCCAGCCCTGCGCGGACCGCCTGATTTCGCTGGCCGGAGAACTCTCGGCTGAAAGAGACATCGCCGTCTGTTTAGCAATTCGCGGGCCGAACGCCTACGCGTTCCTGAGCGACACGCTTTGTTGAGCTTCGACCCGCGGTTAATCGCAACGGGAGTTTTTTTCAGTTTACACCAAGCGCAAAGACCGTTCGCTCGCACCTCTGCGACTCAGTGACCTATTGCCCGGGTGGCGGAATCGGCAGACGCAGTTGACTCAAAATCAACCGACGAAAGTCTTGTGGGTTCGACTCCCACCCCGGGCACCAATTTTGACACACATGACTGCGGCGCTGCCGAAGAAGACGCCCCATGGCTCCCACGAGACCAGGGTTTCCCCTTCCGCCTCAATGAAAGTCGTGCGAGGCCGCCGCCGGGAGGTCGCGCGCCAACAGCGGCTCGATCCGCTCGGCCACCACATGAATGACGCCGTCCCGGTCCTGCACCTTGCCCTCGATCACCAGCGCCGCGTTTTGGGTGACGACCAGGCGCCGCGCCTCGAATAACTTGGGGTAGAGCACCGCGTTCGCCACGCCGCTTTCATCCTCCAGCGACACGAAGACCACGCCTTTCGCCGTGCCCGGTCGCTGGCGACAGATCACGCTGCCCCCGATGCGCACGCGGTCGCCGTCCTTGGCCAACGCCAGCTCATCCGCGCGCCATAGATCCGGGAAACATCCGCGCAGGTGCTTCATCGGGTGGTCGCCCACCGTCATGCCCATGAGCGCAAAATCATGTCGCAGCCGCTCCAGGATGGGCATGGGCGTCAACAACTCGGCCGACACATCCGGCGCGAAGGCCCCGGCGAACAAATCGTCCTCCAGATCCTGACGACTCATCTCCCACAGCGCCTGGCGACGATTCCCCGCCAGCGCGTTGAGCGCCCCCACCGACGCCAAGGCCCGCCGCTCCACTTCGCTGAACTTTGTCCGCCGCAGGAAATCCGCCAGGCTTGCGAACGGCGCCTCTCCCCGCGCCTGCATCATGCGCGCGAGCGACTCCCGTTTGAGCCCGTGGATTTGCCCCAGCCCCACACGAATCCGCCGCTCCGCCTCCACCCGCGTCTCGATGCCCGACTCCTTCACGCACACCGGCGACACCACGACGCCATGCCGCCGGGCATCCTGCACCAACGTCGCCGCCCCGTAAAAGCCCATTGGCTGATTATTCAGCAGCGCCGCGTAAAACTCCGCCGGCCGATGCACCTTCATCCAGGCCGACGCATAGGCGATCAGCGCAAAGCTCAGCGCATGGCTCTCCGGAAACCCATACAACGCGAACGAACCCAGCGCCTCCAGGATGTGCTCCACCGCCGCCTCGCTCACCGCCCGGGCACGCATCGCCTCGCGCAGTTTCACTTTCAAACGCTCCAAGCGCTCCGGCTGCCGGGTAAACCCGATGGCGCGGCGCAGCTCATCCGCCTCGCCCGGCGTGAACCCGCCCAGCGTCATCGCCAGCGACAGCACCTGCTCCTGAAACAACACCACTCCCAGCGTGCGCTCCAAGATCGGCCGCGCCCGCTCATCGAAATACGTCACCGGCTGCTCGCCGCTGCGCCGCGCCAGATAGGGGTGCACCGCATTCCCGTGGATAGGCCCGGGGCGGATGATCGCCACCTCCACCGCGAGGTCGTAGAACGTCGCCGGCTTCATCACCGGCAAGGTCGCCATCTGCGCCCGGCTCTCGACTTGAAAAACCCCGATGGTGTCGGCCCGCTGCAGCAAAGCGAAGGTCGCCGCATCGTCCTTGGGCAGCCGCGCCAGATCGACCGGCACGCCTCGCGCCTGACAGGCCTCCAACGCGTCCTCCAGCGCCGCCATCATGCCCAGCCCGAGCAGGTCCACCTTGATGATCCCCATGTCCTCGCAGTCGGATTTGTCCCACTCGATGACCACACGTCCGGCCATGCTCGCGTTCTCCAGCGGCACCAGCTCCGCCAAGTCCTGCGCGGCCAACACCACCCCGCCCGAGTGCTGCCCCAGATGACGCGGCAGCCCCTGGATGTCCCGCATCACTTCGAGCAGCACCCGACCGCGCGGATGCGTCGCGTTCATCCCCGCCATTCTTAACTGCTCCTCGATCCCGAGCGTGTGCGGATAATCGCCCCCCGCATAGAGCCGGCTAAACCGATCCAGCGCGTCGTCGGGAAACCCCAGCACCTTGCCCACCTCGCGCATCGCACTGCGCCCCCGGTAGCTGATGACGTTCGCCGTCATGGCCGCGCGCCCGGGATAACGGCGAAACACTTCCTGGATCACCCGCTCCCGCCGCTCCCCGCTTGGCAGATCCAGATCGATGTCCGGCCAATCACTGCGCCCCTCCGAAAGGAAACGCTCAAACAAAAGTTTCTGCGCGATGGGATCGACCGCCGTGATGCCCAGCGAATAACACACCGCCGAATTCGCGGCCGAGCCACGCCCCTGCACCAGAATGCCCTGCTCGCGGCAAAAGTTCACGATGTCCCACACCACGAGAAAATACCCCGCGAAGCCCAGCCTGCCGATCAGCGCCAACTCATGCTCCAGCTGCGCGCGCACTTTCCCCGTCACCCCACCGTAGCGCTGCTGCGCGCCGAACAGCGTCATCTTTCGCAAAAACGAATTCTGATCCTCGCCGCCCGGCACCGGGTAGTCGGGAAACCGATAACCCAAATCACCGAGCGAAAATTCCAGCCGCTCCGCCACCGCCTCGGTGTTTTGAATCGCCTCCGGCAGATCCGAAAAAAGCGCGGCCATCGCGGCGGCCGCTTTGATTTGTCTTTCGGAATTCTCCGCCAGCCGCGTGCCCGCCGCATCGAGCGAGGTGTGATGACGCAAACACGAAAACACGTCCGCGATGCGCCGCCCTTCCCGGTCCGCATAAAGGACGCCGTTGGTCGCGAGCAGCGGCACGCGCTGATGCCGCGCGAGGTCGATCAAGGCCGACTCCGCGCGGTCTTCGTCGCGACTAAAGTGCCGCTGCACCTCCACGAAAAGATTCCCCGCGCCAAACACCGACACCATCCGCCGCGAACGCTCCTCCATCTCGCCGCGCTCTCCGCGATACCACGCGCGCAGCAAAGGTCCCTCCCGGCCGCCGCTCAGCCCGATCAACCCGGTGCTGTGCTCGCGTAGTTCCGCCCACGCCGTGCGCGCCTCGCCTTTCTTCGCCCGGAGTTTGGCGCGAGAGAGCAAACGACAAAGATTCTGATAGCCCGCCCGGGAAGTCGCCAACACCGGCACCACGCTCTCGTCCTCCATCGTGATGTCCGCGCCCACCCACGCCCGCAGCCCCGCCGCCTTCGCCGCCATGTGCGCCCGCACCGCGCCATACACGCCGTCCCGGTCGCACAGCGCGACGCCGCCCAACCCTTGCCGCGCCGCCGCCAACACCAGGTCTTCCGGCGTGGAGACCCCGCGCAAAAAACTAAACGCGCTCGCAGCATGCAGTTCGACGTAGGCCATGCGTGTTGTTCTCCCCCTCGCGGGGTATCAGTCATAAACCCCTTCGAGCACCCACCCATCCGGTCGCAAGGTGAGGCGATACACCCCGCCGCCCCCCGCCAATTCCACGTCCCACTCCTCGCGCACCCACGCCCGCCCGGCTTCCCACCAGTCGCCGGAGCGCAGCCACGGCCCGCGCGCATCGTCCACCGCTCCCTCCACCCTCCCCGCCTCGCAGCGCAGGTAGGTGGGCCGCCCCTCCGCCAGCTCCACCAGCGCGGGCCACTCCGGCCGGAAACGACGCAGCGGCAGCCCCGCCTCCGCCGCCCGCGGCGACGCGCGATAGTCCGGGATCACCGCCGGGGGCGCTCCGACTTCCACCGCGTCCGGCCGATGCGAGTCCAACCGCACCGGCGCCCCGATCCGCCCCGGGCCCAGGATCGCCGCCACCCGGGCCAACGTATCGTAGAACTGATGCGGATCGCGCAGGCTGCTCTCGAACAATCCCTCCTGCCGCGCCGCCGCCTCGGCGGGCATCAACTCCAGCTCCAGCCCCGCCACGGCCGACGCGGTTTGCAGCCCGCCCAGGTATTGCTCGATCACCTTGAACAACCCGTCCGCGCGCGCCGTCGCCTGCGGCAACCGAAACTCCCGCCCCACCGTCGTCTCGTCTTCGAGTTTCAGGCCCAGCCGCATCCGCTCCGCCACCCGGCCCGCCTGCATGAGTTGCTCGCTCAGCCGGTCGATAAAACGCCGCAGCAAAAACAAGAGCGGCTCCAGCGTCTCCGCCGCCTGCTCGAATTCATAGGTCGCCCTGTAGCGCGTCGGTGGCGTCGCCGTGCGCAGCGGACGCCCATCCCGCCCGGTCGCCAGCGCCCACAGCCTGACCCCGCGCTCACCCAGCCGTTGCGCCAAAGACGCCTCCGGCAAACGCGCCAGATCGCCCATCGTCCGCAGCCCCAGGCTGTCGAAGAGGCTCGCCTCGCTCTCACTCAACCCGAGCAGGCCGACCGGCAGCGGCCCCAGAAACGCCCTTGAATCCTCCACCCAGAATTCCGACCCGGCGTGAAATGCCGCGAACCTCGCCACTCCCGGCGTCGCCGCCACGCCCACCCGCAACGGCAACCCATGCAGCGGCAGCTCCGCGAGCAAGCGGCGCACGTCTTCACGCAAGGCCACCCGGTCGCGCCCATCCAGCGCCACCGTGCACAGCCCCGGCTCCGTCTCCTCCACGCGGTGCGCGAGTCGCCACCCCGCGTGGAGCAAAAGCATCATCGCTTCCGCCTCCGCCGCCTCGTCTCGCGTCCACAGTCGCAAACCCGGACACAAGCCCAGCGCCTGCACCGCGCTCATCCCGGGTCGAAGGACGCCGCCGCTTGCAGCCGCGTTATTCAAATGCGCCAACACCGCCCGGCGTCCGCTCCCGGCATAGATCGCCGTTGCCTGCGCCAACGCTCCCGCCGGCTCCAGCCGCAACCGGGCATGGAGCGGAAAATCCGGAACCTCCAAGACCGCGTAGTTCATGCCGACGAAAGATGCAGCGCCCCGCGCGACCGCTCCTGCCTCGGTGCGAGCGCGGCCAGCAAGGTTTGCCGCTCCGCCCGCAGATCGCGGACACGATGCGACGTCTCCAAACGCAGCCGATGCCGCACCCCCGGCACCACCGGCACGGCCGACAAAACCAGCGTCGCGATGGCGGACTGCTCCACCGCGCGTTGCAGCCGATACCAGGTGCTCCCCGGCGTGCGCAAAAGTATCCGCTCCGGCACGCCCCGCAGATCGAGCACCGCCGCCGCGAAGTGCGGATCCCGCAGAATCAAGTCCGCCACCAGCCAGAACGACGCGGCCTCCCTGCCGGTCGCCGATGGCCCCACGCCCCCCCCGCCGCCGGAGCCACGGCCACACCGGCACCACACGATATGCTCCAGCAGCTCCGACGGCAGATCCTCCGGTGAAAAGCCGTCCGCCGCGTCGAGCAGCGCCAGGCGTTGCCGCGCCTTGCGGGTTTCCGCGATCAGTCCGGCCAGGGCCAGCCCGCCGCCGCGCGAGGGCGCGCAGACCAGCTCGGTAAACGCTCCGCCCGGCAAGCCGCCGCCCAGCGCCTCGTCAAGCGCCGCCACGCCGGTGGGCACGAGCGCTTCCGCCCGGCGCACCGAAGCAGGGAAACGAGCAGCCAGCAGCTGCCGCAAATCGGCCAATGACGGAGCGGCGGCCATGGCGCGGGTTCATCCTGCCGTCGCCACGCGACGTATCACTCCCACCAATACACCTTGGCACTCCAGCCGGTCGGCCGGCACGATGTCGCCATAACGGGGGTTTTCCGCCCGCAGCACCGAGCGGCCGTCGACCTCCAGCCAGCGTTTCAGCGTAGTCGTGGTGCCGTCGACCAACGCGGCGATGATGTCGCCGGGGCGAGGCTCCCGCCGCTCAAAGATGCCGATGTCGCCATCGCAGATGAACGCGCCGATCATCGAATCGCCGCTCACCCGCAGCGCCCACAGACCTTTCAGCCGCGAGCCCGACAGGCCGAACACCGCCGGATCGACCGCCACCGACTCCAGCGCTTCCTGGTGCCGTTCGTCCGGCAGGCCCGCCGGGATGGCTCCCAACACCGGCAGCGCCATCAGGCCTTGCACTTCCCTCGCCCCCACACCCCAGGAACCATCGGTCAGTTGGGTGACGACCCCCTTTTTGGCCAGAGTGCGCAGGTGCTTCAGCGCCGAGGTATGCGACCCAAAGGCAAAGTGCCGCTGGATGACCCGGGCCGACGCCGGCACGCCATGCTCGCGCTGGTAGCCCCGGATAAAATCGAGGATCTCTTTTTGGCGCGGCGTCAACATGGTGTCCAGTTGGACACCCACCACCACCGCTCCGCAAGCTCCTCGTCAATGCTCCAACGCAAGCCAGCTGAGCGCGGCAGCTTACCCGTGTTTTTTGCCTGCGGACAGAAAGACCGCAAAGCCGACCAAGTTTGGCTTAGCCAGAGCTCGTGGTTCAAAAGCTGCCGGTGCGCTCAGGGATTTTCAGTGGGGCGGCGAACCACCTGCAGGCGGGAGTCGGTCTCGGGCGTGATCAGCCGCCCCTGATAGCGTATGGGCGGAAGGTGGTCGGTTTGGGGCTTGATCACCGCGCGGACCAAGGCCCCATCGCGCCAGCTCAACTCAACTTCACAGGCCCCTCGGGCGCGCAAACCGCGCACGGAACCCGTCGGCCAGGCACCGGGCAGCGCGGGCAACAACTCGATGGCTCCCTCGTGCGATTGAACCAACATCTCCGCAACACCCGCAACATAGCCAAAATTACCGTCGATCTGGAAAGGAGGATGCGCGCACAGCAGATTGGGATACAGCCCGCCGGCGCTGCCCATCGAAAGGTTCTGGTCCGTGG
>CAYNUW010000106.1:10265-10547 GCA_964400455.1 uncultured Akkermansia sp.
GCAGCGAGTAGGCGCGATCACCCTCCTTTAACCGCGCCCAGAAATTGATTTTCCAAGCGCGAGACCACCCGGTGCCGCCATCACCCCGAGCCTGCAGCGACACCCGGGCGGCGCGAAAAAGCTCAGGTGTGCCGGTGGCGGTGAATTGTCGACCAGGATGCAATCCGAAAAGGTGTGAAACATGGCGGTGATCGTCTTGAGGATCATCACGATCCGTCTCCCACTCTTGGAGTTGCCCCCAACGACCTATCTTGGGGGCGAGCAGGCGGGCCCGTCGCCCGG
>CAYNUW010000107.1:0-10471 GCA_964400455.1 uncultured Akkermansia sp.
TCACCCCCGACGGCGGCGTCTGGTGGGAGGGCATGACCGACACCCCGCCACCGATGTGCACCGATTGGCAGGGCAAAATCTGGACCCCCGAGATCGCCAAAGTCACCGGGGCCAAGGCCGCCCACCCCAACGCGCGGTTCACCGCACCCGCCTCCCAGTGCCCCACCATCGACCCCGAGTGGGAAAACCCCTCGGGCGTGCCGATCGCCGCCATCATCTTCGGCGGCCGCCGCGCCACCACCACGCCCCTCGTTTACCAGACCTTCAACTGGTCCGGCGGCGTCTACGCCGGCGCCACCATGGGCTCCGAAATGACCGCCGCCGCCGCCGGCACCATCGGCCAGGTCCGCCGCGACCCCATGGCCATGCTGCCCTTCTGCGGCTACAACATGGGCGACTACCTCCGCCACTGGATCAAGATGCAGCGCGACCTCTCCGAGAGCCCCCGCATTTTCCAGGTCAACTGGTTCCGCAAGGATGCCGAGGGCCGCTTCCTCTGGCCCGGCTTCGGCGAAAACCTCCGCGTGCTGCGCTGGATCGTGGGCCGCTGCCAGGGCCGCGCCCGCGCCAAGGAAACGCCGCTCGGCTGGATGCCCCGCTACGAGGACATCGACTGGGCCGGCCTCGACTTCCCCCGGGAACGCTACGAAAAACTCTGCAGCCTCGACCGCAAGGCCTGGCGCGCCGAACTCATGAACCACGAGGAGCTCTTCCTCGATCTCCACGCCCACCTGCCCAAGGAGATGATCTTCGAACGCGAACTACTCATCTGCCGGCTGTGATCCTCCCTTCATCGTCGATTCCATACCAGAGCTCGACGCACCCGCTTCCCGCATCCTAAGCTACGCGACCACTACCCCATGGACTTCGGCTGGCACCTCCTCACACTTGTCTTCGGCATCGCCTTGGGCGCGCTCCCTGCGCGTCGGCTCTACGCCGAAGGCCCTCGCCACCTCACGCTGCTCGACGCCCGCACGTCCGGCATCCGGCGCAGCGGTGAATCCGGTGCTCCGATGGGCGGCCGCCGCCGCCGCCGCTGGTGGAAACTCCCCCTGGTCTGGTTCGATCCCCTGCGGGGTTACGGCTGCGCCGTTTGCCTCGCCCTCGGTTTTGGCGGCATCGACCCGGGCAGCGCCGCCGGCGCCCTTGCGCTTCGCGTCATCCAAGGTGCCGTCCTGCTCAGCGTCTGCGTCTGGCAGATGGAGAGCGGCCGCCAAGGCGCGGACCGCCTGCTCGCCCCCGTCGGTTTCCTGCTCGGCGTGTGCGTCGGCTACACCCCCTGGATTTCCCCGCTGGGCACCGGCGTCGGCCTGCTCGCCCTCACCGCCATGTTCGCCCTCCATCATTTCACCTGGGGTTACGTGATCGCCGGCGCAGCCGCCGTGGGCCTGGGCTTCTTCCTGCAGGGGCCCTCTCCGTCCTTGCTCATTTTCGCCGCCACCGCCGCCAGCCCCGCGCTCTACGCCTTCCTCATGCGCAAGCCGCTCGTGTTCCCCCTGCGGGGTTGAAACTCGAACACTCTCGCGCTCAACGCTTGTCCGGAGCCACCCCGCCGCTCCACTTCAACTTCGCCCGCACGATGGCGAAATGACTGTGCCCGCGCCGCTGGATCAGACGCAGACGCTGCGGAGCCAGCTCGATCTCCAAGCCCTCCAGTCCCACCGCCAAGGTCAACGCGCGCCCGTCCGCCGCCACCACTAAACCCGCCGGAGCATCGGAAAGATTCGTCACCCGCAGACGCGTGTTCGCTTTAAAAATGATCGACCGGTTGCTCAGCGTATGCGGGCAGATCGGCGTCATGACCAACACCTCCGCCGCCGGATGAATCAACGGACCGCCCGCCGACAGATTGTAAGCCGTCGAGCCGGTCGGAGTGCTGAAAACCAGCCCGTCGCACAGGTAATCCGTCACCAACTCACCGTCGGCCACCACTTCCAAACGCACCAGCCGCGAATTCGAGGCATCCTTCACCAAGATATCATTGAGCGCAGCCACCGGCTCGCCCCGCCCCGCCCGACATGCCAGGAGCGCCCGCTCGACCACTTCATAATCTCCCGCCAACAAGGCCCCGAACTGCTCCCGCGCCTCCTCCGGCGCGAAGGGCGTGAGGAAACCAAGGCTGCCGCGATTGACCCCGATGAGCGGCACACCCGCCGCCGCCGCCGCCGGTGCCGCGCCGAGCAGGGTGCCGTCGCCTCCGATCACGCAACAGGCATCCATGCCCGCCAGATGCTCGACCGGCAGCGGATAGGCCCGCGTCAAACGCGTCTCCACCCCGGCGGCCTCGGCGAGCGCCACCAGCTGGTCGGCGAGTTCGCAGGCACCGCTCTTGTGCTCGTTGACCACAAAGGCGAGACGACGGATCGGTTGCATGGGGCGAAAGATGTGTCCCTCAAGCAAACACCCCGCCGCTACAACGCGAACACCGAATGCAGATCCCGGCGACGGCCCTCACCCCTACGATTGAGATTGCCCCCGTCCCCGCCCGGCGAAGCGTGCCAAGCCTCGCTCCGCATGACGCCCGAATCCGCACCGCCTCGCACCACCTCCTCCCCCGCCGACGCCTGGCCCGTCGCCGCCACCTTGCTCACCCGCTGGCTGGATCAGGAGGGCCGGGCCGACACCCTCCTGGAAAACTGCGCGCTCTCCGGCGGCGCACGCGCCGGCTGCCAGAACCTGTTCTACGGTGCAATTCGCCACCTCGGTCGACTCGAACTCGCCCTGTCGACCCTCGTGCGCCTCCGTCCGCGCAACCCCGTCATGGCCGTCCTCCTCCTCGCCGGCTACGAAATGCTCGAGGGCGGCACGGAAGGCCACTCCGCCCGCGTCGGCCACCACGCCGTCACCCAGGCCCGTCGCGTGGCCGGCGATGCCCCCGCCCGCCTGGTCAACGCCGTCGTTCGCCGCCTCGAAGCCGCCCTCGCCGCCCAAAAACCTCCCGGCCGGCTCGCCTCCGCCCGCAGCCTTGCCGACTACTTCTCGCACCCCGTCTGGCTGGTCGAACGCTGGCTCTCCGCCTACGGTGCCGAGGGCACCCGCGCCCTGCTTGAATGGAACCTCCGCCCCGCCCCGGTCCACGCCCGCTGGCGCTCCGAAGATCCACCCTCCCCGGCCGACCTCGCATGGCTGGAGACCACCCCCTGGCCCGCCCACCACCTCGTGCGCGGCGGCCACTGGGGCGAGGTCGCCCGCGCCGTCACCGATGGCCGCATCTACCTCTCCGATCCCTCCACCCGCCTCGCCATCGAAGCCGCCGACCCGCAACCCGGCGACACCGTGCTCGACGCCTGCGCCGCCCCCGGCGGCAAGAGCCTCGCCCTCGCCGACCGCCTCGGTCGCGGCCGACTCTACGCCCTCGACCTCCCCGGCCCCCGCCAGACCCGCCTGGCCGAAAACTTGCGCCGCGCCCCCGCCGACGTGGAAACCATCCGCGTCGAGGCCGACCTGCGCCGCGCCCGCGAGCTCGCCGGCCTGCGCCCCGGCGGTTGCGACGTCGTCCTGCTCGACGCCCCTTGCTCCAACACCGGCGTCATGCGCCACCGCGTGGACGTAAAATGGCGCCTGCAGCCGCTCGACTTCGGCCAGCACTCCACCCAGCAACGCGAACTACTCGAGGCCGCCGCCCGCTGGCCCCGCCCCGGCGGCCGGCTCGTTTACAGCACCTGCTCCATCGACCACGAGGAGAACGAAACCGTCGTGCGGGGTTTCCTCGCCGGCCCCGCCGGTCGCGACTACGAGCTCGTCTCCTCCGTGGTGCACACCCCGTGGGCCGCCGGCCACGACGGTGCGGGAATCGCCGTGCTGCGCCGCCTCGGCTGAGCGCACCTATCCCGCTTCAGCTGCATGTTGGCTCAGGCCGATCCCAGCGCCAAGCCGGCCTCGCCATCCTCGGCCACTTCGTCGTCCATCGCGTATTCACGACGAAAATCGGCGAAATCGACCAGCTCGAAGCGCCCATCATGGTGCTCCACGATGGCGGTCAGACTCTCCACCCAGTCGCCGCTGTTGAGATAGTGGATTTCGCCCATCATGCGGTCGGCCGCCGTATGGATGTGCCCGCACATCACCCCGGCGCAACCCCGGCTGCGCGCCAGGTCGGCGATGTGTTGTTCAAAGTTGGATACATGGCTGACCGCCTGCTTTACCCGGGCCTTCACCGCCTTCGAGATCGAATAGTAATCCTTGCCGCGCCACACCCGCCAGGCGTTGTAGAGTCGGTTGATGCGCATCAAGGCCCGGTAACCCCAGTCGCCGACATAGGCCAGAAAGACGAAGTTCTTGGTCACCGTATCAAACACGTCCCCGTGCAAAACCAGGTAGCGCTTTCCGTTTACCGCCTCGTGCACGTGGTCCTCAACAATGCTCAGGTTCTCAAACGCGATCGGCAAAAACTTGCTTAACACGTCGTCGTGGTTGCCCCGGAGGTAGATCACCTCCGTGTCGCGTTTCTCCATTTTTTTCAGCACCAGCCGGATAAAACGGGTGTGCGCCTTGGGCCAATAGCCGGTCTGCTTCAAACGCCAGCCGTCGATGATGTCGCCGTTGAGAATCAGTTTGTCGCACCGCACGTGCTTCAAAAAGTGATTCACCTCCGCCGCCTTGCAATCGTGCGTGCCCAAATGGACATCGGAGATGATGACGGTGCGGACTTTAAGCGTGCGTTTTTCCATCGGTTGGTAGGCGTGGCGGCGGCATGGTTGCCGCATCCGGCCTAGGAACTACACCGCCGAAATGCCGCCGTCACCTAAAAGTCACGGAACCTTTGCCCGCGTCAGTATGCGCAGGCTCGCCGGCCTCGTCTCGATCTCCACCACCGCCCCGCACTCCCGCACTTCCCCGTCCACGTGCAGCCAGCCGGGCGCGGCGCGCTCGATCACGTATTTCTCCGCCCTCAGCCGCTCCACCCCCGCCGCCCCGTCCAGCCGCCCGGCAAAGAGTCGCGCCGCCAGCGGCAGCGCGTTTAACCACCCGACCTGCCGCACCAGAGTCAGGTCAAGCCGTCCGTCGTCCACCCTCGCCCCCGGCGCGATGTAGCAGTCGTTGCCGTATTGGTCCGAATTGGCCACCGCCAGCAAAAAGCCAGGCCCGCCCAAAAACCGCCCATCGGCGCGGATCGTGTAGTTTTCCGGCCGATACCCGCGGAGCGTCTTGATGGTCGTCCGCACATAGGCGGGCAGCCCCCGCTTGGTCAGGGCGTTGAAACGAGCGCTGATCTCCGCATCGAAGCCCAGCCCGGCCACGTTGAAAAACGCATGCCCTCCCGCCACCCCGGTGTCGATCACCCGGGGCGCGCCTTCGAGCAGGATGCGAAACGCCCCCTTGCCCGGACCGGGTATGCCCAGATGCCGCCCCAGACCGTTCCCCGAACCACAGGGGATCAGGCCCAGCGCCGCCCCCGTCCCCACCAGCGCGCTCGCCACCTCGTTCATGGTGCCGTCCCCACCGATCGCCACCACCACGTCGCACCCCTCGTCCAGGGCCCGCCGCGCCAGCTCGGTGGCGTGAAGCGGCCGCTCGGTCGGCACCACCGTCGCATCCAACTTGTGCTCCGCGATAAACGCCCTCGCCCGCTCCAGCAGCCAGGGATTGCGGGCATTGTGCCCGGAACGGGGGTTAAAAATGAAACGAACTCGGCGGGCGTGCATCCGTGTAAAGGAGGGATAAACGACGATTCTCAGGCCCGCCCCGCCACCTCGGCAAGGTCGCGCTCGAAGCCGTCGATCACCCGCGACCAGGGTATCTGCTCCGCCGTCGCCCGCGCCACCGCCCCCAGCCGCTGCCGCTGTCGCCCGTCCGCTTCCGACAACACCTCCACCCGGGCCATAAACGCCGCCTCGTCGCCAAAAGGCGCCAGCAGGCCATTCTCCTCATGACGGACATAACGACCGGCCGCCGCGTAATCAAACGCGCACACCGCCAGCCCGCTGGCCATCGCCTCCGTCAACACGTTGCCAAAGGTCTCGGTCAGGCTCGGATACAAAAACACATCCGCCGAGGCATAGTGCCGGGCCAATTCGTCCCGCTCCAAAAAGCCGGTGAAACGGGCCCACGGATGCGCCCGCTCCAGCTTGCGGCGCAGCGGACCGTCGCTCACCACCACGAAGCGCGCCCGGGGCAGCCTTTCCCGCACCCGCTCCCAGGCGCGGAACAGCAAGCGATAGTTTTTCTCCGCCGCCAACCGGCTCACGTGGATAAACACCGGGTCCCCCGGCCCCGCTCCCCACTCCGCCCGCAGCCCCGCATCCCTTCGTGCCGGCGTGAACAGATCCGTGTCCACCCCGCGCGACAACAACCTCATGCCCCGAAAACCGTCCCGCGTAAGCTCCGCGTTGAGCGAATCGGTGGGTGACAGCGTGATGCGCGTGCGGTTGTGAAACCACCGCAAGTAGGCGAGCGCCGGCCGGGTCAGGAACGCAAAGCCGTAATGTCGTGAATAGCTGTGGAAATTGGTGTGAAACGACGAAGCCAGAGGTATTCCCAATGCATCGGCGGCCGACAACGCCGACCAGCCCAGCGGCCCCTCCGTCGCCACATGCACCACGTCCGGCCGCTCCGCCCGCCACGCCCGCATCAGCCGCCCCCGCGCCGGCAGCCCCAGCCGCAACATGGAGTAACCCGGTATCGGCACCCCCGCGTGCAACACCTGCGCATAAGGCGCTCCCCCTCGCGCGGCGGCGTCGGCCGGCTGCCGGGGCCGGTGCACCGTCACGGCCACCCCGCGCCGGGAAAGTCCGGCCGCCAGTTGGCCCAGCGTCATGGCGACGCCGTTGATCTCCGGTGGAAAAGTTTCAGTGACAAGGGCGAGTTTCACGCTGGCGACGGTGTGCCGGGACCGATGCGCTTAAAGCAACGGCAAACCCGGCGGGTCGCCGTCCTTATCACACGTCCGTAACAATGCGCCCTCTGCTCCACATCCTCACCGGACCGACCGCCGTCGGAAAAACCGAGCTGGCCCTCGCCTGGGCCGAGCACCACCGCGCCGAGATCGTTTCGTGCGACGCCAGCCTCTTCTACCAAGGCATGAACCTCGGCACCGCCAAGCCCACCCCCGCCGAACTCGCCCGCGTGCCCCACCACCTTATCGACATCTGCTCGGTCCGCGAACGCATGGACGTCACCCGCTACGTAGCCCTGGCCCGCGTCGCCTGCGCCGCCATCGCCGAACGCGGTCGGCCCGTGCTCGTCACCGGCGGCAGCGGCTTTTATCTCAAATCCTTCATCGCCCCGGTCGCCGATGACATCGAGACCCCGCCCGACCTGCGAGCCGAACTTTCCGCCCGCCTCGCGGCCGGGGGTCCGCCCGGCTCCGCCACCGCCGGCGGCCTCGCCGACCTCCTGGCCGAACTGCACTCGCTTAATCCCGGCGGTATCGGCTTGCTCGATACGCAGAACCCCCGCCGTGTCCAACGCGCCCTCGAGCGCTGCCGCGCCTCCGGCCGCACCCTCGCCGACCTCGCCGCCGCTTTCGCAGCCCGCCCCGGCCCTTTCGCCGATTGGGACGCCCGGATCGTCGTGCTCGAACGCCCCCCCGAGGACCTCCGCCGACGGGTGGAAACACGCGCCGCCGCCATGCTCCGCGCCGGTCTGATCGAGGAGGTGTGTCGCCTGCGCGCCGAGGGCATCGAGGACAACCCCAGCGCCGCCTCCGCCATCGGCTACCGCGAGACCCTCGCCGCCCTCCACCGCGCCGAACACGCCGGCACCTCGCTCGATCCCTCCGCCCGCGCCGCCGAAATCGCCCTGAACACCTGGGGCCTGGTCCGCCGCCAGCGCACTTGGCTGCGCACCCAGCTGCCACCCGCCCTGGTCCGCACCCTGCCCGCCGCCGAGGCCTCCCCCGCCACCCTCTTCGCCCCGCCATGAATCGCCTCGCCCGCCTACTCGTGCCCGCGCTCGTGCTCCTCGCCGGCCCAGCCCCGGCCGCGGACGTCCTGCGCGTGTTAACCTTGAACATCCGCTACGACGAACCGCGCGACGGTGCCAATCGTTGGGAACATCGCCGCGAGGCCGTTTCCGCCTTGGTCGACGCCGAGGCCGATTTGGCCGGTCTGCAGGAAGCCCTCGCCGGCCAAGTCGCCGACCTCCGCCGCCAACTGCCTGCCTTCGACCTCGAAAGTCGCGGCCGCGAGGTCGAGCCCGACCGCGGCGAAGCCTGCCCCGTGCTCTGGCGCCGCTCCCGCTTTGAGCGCCTCGACGGCGGCACTTTCTGGCTGTCCGACACCCCGGAGCAACCCGGCTCCCGCACCTGGGGCAACACCCTACCGCGCATCTGCACCTGGGTCGAACTGCGCGACCGCCGCGACCAACGCCGCCTGCGACTCTACAACGTCCACCTCGACCACGCGTCGCCCGCGGCCCGAGCCCGCGGACTCGACCTCGCTCGCCGCCACGCCGACGCCTGGACCGACGGCGCCGCCCTGCTCATCGGCGACTTCAACGAGCCCCCTTCCGGCCCCGCCCCCACCGCACTGCGCGGCGCCGGAACCTGGGCCGACGCGTGGCCGGCCGAGGCCGAAAACGAAGGCGGCACCTTCAACGGCTGGCGCCCGGCCCCGCCGTATCCACGTATTGACTACATTTTTCACCGCCGCTCCGACCTCCTGTCCGTCACCTCCGCCCGCACCCCGCACACCCGCGCTTCCCCCACCGGCGGCTGGGTCAGCGACCATTTCCCGGTCATTGTGTGCTTCACTCGCCCCCTCCGCCCACCCGACCGCCCCAACCCGACAAACCATGGTATCGCACTGTAATTTCAATATTGGAAGCGCGCCGCGAGTCTCCATAAAATCCTCTTACTGTATGCTCCAGTTATCCTAATAGCGCCGTTGAATAAGATTTAACCCGACTATGACCTTCGGACTTTGCTTTGCATACGGTATCAATTTTGCTCACGTAACGAAAACATGCCCACCACCGCTACCCTGAAGATCGAAGACAAAGAGATCCAACTACCCGTGATCATCGGGTCGGAGGGAGAAAAGGCCATCGACATCGGCAAACTACGCGCCGACACCGGCTGCATCACCTACGACGATGGCTTCGGGAACACCGGTTCCTGCCTGAGCAAGATCACCTTTATCGATGGCGAAACCGGTATCTTGCGCTATCGCGGCTACCCGATCGAACAGCTGGCCGAGCGCTCCAATTTCATCGAGAGCTCCCTGTTGGTCATGAATGGCGAGCTGCCCACGCCCGAGGAACGCGCCTCTTTCTCTTCCCTGCTGACCAAGAACGCCCCGCTGCGCGAAGGCCTCATCCGCTTCATCCAGAGCTTCCCGCGTGACGCCCACCCGATGGCCGTGCTCTCCGCCACGCTCAACGCCCTCGGGGCCTACTATCCCCACCTCGCCAGCAACAACCACCAGAACGACCTCGAACATTTCGAAGAGGCCGCCGCCATCGCCATCTCCAAGGTCCGCACCATCGCCGCCCACACCTACCGGGTCAGCAACGGCCTGCCTTTCAACTACCCGAATCCCAAACTCGGTTACTGCGAGAACTTCCTCCACCTCATGTTCTCCGAGCCCTACTCGGACTACACCGCCACGCCGGAGGTCGCCTCCGCGCTCAACCTCTTCCTTCTCCTTCACGCCGACCACGAACAGAATTGTTCCACCTCCACCGTGCGCATGGTCGCCTCCGCCGGAGCCAACCTCTTCGCCTCGGTCTCTGCCGGCGTAAACGCACTTTGGGGCCCCTTGCACGGCGGCGCCAATATGGCCGTGATCGAGATGTTGAAGAACATCCACGCCGACGGCGACGACGGCACCCGCTTCATCGCCGCCGCCAAGGCCGGCAAAGGCGAGCGCCTGATGGGCTTCGGCCACCGCGTCTACAAAAACTACGATCCGCGCGCCAAAATCATCAAAGCCTCCTTCCACAAGGCGCTGGCCTCCCTCGGCATCAAGGATGATCCCTTGCTTAACATCGCCATGAAACTGGAGGAGTGCGCGATAAACGACCCCTACTTCGTGCAGCGCAAACTCTACCCGAACGTAGATTTCTACTCCGGTCTGATCATGCGCGCCCTCGGCATCCCGGAAAACATGTTCACCGTCATGTTCGCCATCGGCCGTATGCCCGGCTGGATCGCCCAGTGGCGGGAAGTCGCGGCCAACCCGAAACTCAAAATCTACCGCCCCCGCCAAGTTTACGTCGGCTCCCCCCAGCGCAACTACGTGCCGCCTGGCCTACGCCAGCAGGCCTGAGCGCGCGGTCGCACCGCACCGGACACCTGCCCGCCGCGTCCGGTGCAGCCCGAAACCCATGACTCGGCCCGGTCCGATCGGACTCGTATCGGGCGCTGCCTTGGACGTCCTCCCTCAACGCTCTGTTTTTACAGAAGCTTAGGCGTGACACCACAGCCTGCGCGTCAAACAGGTGCGCCCTCGCCCCATCGCCAAAACGTGCCTAGGGGCGAAAATTTCCACCACCACCACCGCCGGTCACGGCTCGACGCAAGGTCGAGCCC
>CAYNUW010000108.1:0-6176 GCA_964400455.1 uncultured Akkermansia sp.
ATTTAATGTAAAATCGAATTTATGGCCGAGAGGGTTGTCATAGCTAGGATATGACTATTAAAAAGCGACTTTTATAATAACCAACCCACAAACTAAATACAGAATTTGTGGTATATAGAATTTAATTTACATGAAAATAAAAGAAAAAAAACTCGACCGAATCTAATTGTCAGACAACTTTGGGTAATAAATCGATGTTTACCCCGACTTCATCTTGTAAGGCTGCGTCCAAAATCAAAGCGTTTACGCTGATTGAACTCCTGACGGTTATAGCAATCATTGGCATTTTAGCGGCGATCATAATTCCCACCGTGGGTTCCGTCCGTGAGTCGGCGCGGAATGCCACCTGCAAAAATCGTATCCGTCAGTGGGCGATGGCCTTTACGCTTTATGCCAACGATAACCGGGGCAGTTACATGGTTTTCAACCCGGCTCGGCAGCAGCCTTGGTGTCAGGTGGGCGGGACGGCCGCTGAGCCCCCGCCCTACACCAAGTATATGAATGCCGGTGCCACGGCGGGGACGTCTCAGGATTTTGGCGATTTCGCCTACTGCCCGTCGTTTGACAACTTTGCGGTGAAGGGACTGAACAGTCCGCAGCGCACGTGTTATGTGGCGACCGTTCCGCACATAAATGGGGTCACGGTTAATCCGGCGGGGATTTCTCTGAATCGCGCGACGGCTCCGGCGAAAACGATCATGTTGCTCGAGCGGGCGCATGTGGTCAGCACCGGCTTGTTGGCCGATGTGACCGCGCCCGGGGGAGCCAATGATCTCTCCCTCCGGTTGGAAAATGCCAACTCGGTGCGCGGACAGTATCCTTCGTTTCCCCGGCACGGCAGAAAAGCCAACGCAGCCTTCATGGATGCCCATGTGAAGTCGATGGCGTGGAATGATGGTAGTCCGGGCACGTCCCTGATGCGCGACCCTGGTTCAGGTATGAACGGGCAATTCGACACCAACTGGTTGCGGATGGATAGGTAAGTTTAAATCAATCCAAATCAGTATTATATGTAATAATTTTAGCTCGTAAAATCAATTAGTTACCCAAAAATGTTATGCATACCCACACCCCAAGTTTAGCTCGTCGTCTGAAAAAACTTAGCCTGGCCTTGCTGGCTGCCAACGGCGCCGCCGTCCACGCTGCGAATGTATTCAAGGCGCCCAATCTAGAGGAATTGAGTTTGCCCACCAGTTTCGTCGGAGAGGTGGTGCCCGGCGTGGACGATGTGTTGGTGTGGGATAGCCGAGTAGCGGAGGGTTCGGTGGTATCTTTGGCGGCAAATGCCAGTTGGGGTGGTTTGAAGATTACGGCCAACAATCCAGGCCAGGGCGTAGACACTTTGTTTTCGGGCGGTTCTTCCATTGAGTTAACGTTGGGACGTTTCGGCTTAGACGCGGCTGAAGCGACCGCCGGGACCACGTTCCTGTTTGACACGCCGACCGTCACGCTTCGTTCCCGCACCTCGCAAACGTGGTCGGTGGCGAATGGCGCCATGGTGCAGTTGATGGGGCCGCTGCGCCGTGGTCTCGGCGATGGCGCCGGCACGCCTCCGGTCGGCAATAGTTTCAGCGGAGGTAGCCACGTTCATTTCAACCTGGGCGCGACCGGGGTGTTGAAGCTCGGCGGCGGCATCGCCACCTACGTGGGTGGGACCACGGCGAACACCATCATTCCGGGTGCCACCATCGGCGCGGGAGCCAACTTGGATTTTGCGGCAATGGACGGTGCCAACAACGTCGTGCCGTTGCATTCGTTGACTGCGGTCGCGATACCCAACCAAGCGACGACCGTCGCTTTGCCGGGGGCGGGAACCTTTCAAACCGTGCCCCTGACCAATCTTGCCTCGTCGGCTGTCCCGGCGATGGGGGTGGCCACATCCGGGCAACAGATTGCGAGCATCGTTAATGTCGTGAATCAGAGGCAGACTGCCGGAGCCACGGCGGGGCAACCGGTCACTGGTATCAACTTGGCCAACGGTTGGCAGCCCCAGGGCTTGCGTTTTTCCGTGCCGCGTCTCGCCGCCAACGATCCCGGGGTGGGGTATGATCCGAACGTGCCTGCCACCTATGGCGACTGGACCGTCAACATCCCTTCTGGCACGGTTACGATGGCCACGGGCTTCATGGTCACCAGCGGGGTGGGTAAGTCCAATGTCATCATCAACGGTGCCGCGACGACTCTGCGAATCGGCAACACGCCATGGATGCTCAGCCTGCACCAGGACAACACCGAGGCCGATCTGATCATCAACACGAGGACGATCGCCTCCACCCACACCGCCAATTCCTCGGTCCTGAAAACCGGTGCCGGACGAGTCATCGTCACCTCCACCTACAATCATTCGGTCAACAATGCCAGTGTGGCCGGTGGTCTCGCCATCCACGGCGGCGTGTATCAAGTCGGCAACAACACGGCCACCGGCAATCTTCCGCTCGGGACCATCGCGAACCAAGCGGCCTTGGTTTTCGACCGCACCGGCACCTTGGCGGTGACCAACGTCATCACCGGTTCGGGCTCATTGACCAACAAGGGAAGCGGCGATCTTCAGTTGTCGGGCCAGAGCGACTACACCGGCGCGACCAACTTTAATGCCGGCACGATCACCCTTTTGGCTCCGTCTGCGCTCGGCAACGGAGGACAGTTGATTTTCTCGGGAGGCAACCTCGCTTTTGGCACCGGCATCGCCCCCGACCTGTCCACTCGTTCCATTACTTTCGCGTCTGGCAACAGCGTCCTTGATGTTGGCGCGAACGACGTCGCATTCGCGAACTCCATCGGCGGTGGAGGTGCCGGCGGCTTCACCAAAGCTGGTTCGGGCACCCTCACTTTGGCGGGCGAGAACACTTACACCGGAGGCACGACGGTAGCCGCTGGCACCTTGCTGGTGGCCAATACCAGCGGCTCCGGCACCGGTGCGGGCTCGGTCACAGTCGGTGGCTCGGGGGTGCTCGCCGGCTCCGGGACCATCGCCGGCGCGGTGGGCACCAGCTCCGGCTCAAAGATTGTCCCGGGTAACTCCGGTGTCGGTGATTTGACGGTGGGAGGTCTCTCGCTTGCGGCGGGTTCCAAGCTGGAGCTGGAGATCAATCCCGCCGGCGGAAATGATCGAATTTTGGTTCAACCCGCCGGTGCGCTGACCATCAACGGTGGAGAGGTGACCCTTTATCAAGCCGGAGGAACCGCGCAATTCTCCACCCCAGGCACCTACGATCTGATGCAGTATTCAGGTGCCATCCAAGGCGCGGGCGTCAACTCGCTCTCGGTCGTCAACCCTGCGGCCGGCTTCGATTACATCTTCTCGGCTGCAGCCGGCAAGGTCTCGCTCAGCGTCGCGCAAGGTGCGGTCCTCTCCAACTGGACGTCCGCTGCGGGAGGCAGTTGGGGCGACGCCGCTTCCTGGTCGAACGGTCTGCCTTCGGGTAATTTCATCGCCCGTTTAAATACCGAGTTGGCGGCCCCCGCCACCGTGTCCTTGGACGGTAACCGCAGCGTGGCCGGCGTGGTTTTCTCCAGCGCCCAAGGCTACACGCTGGCCTCCGGTTCACCTGCGAACAGCACGCTCACCCTCAGCAACGGCAGCCGCACAGCCTCAATCTCGGTCAACGCTGGCGCGCACACGATTTCTGCGCCGATCACGCTGAGCTCTCCGCTGGCTGTGGCCACGGACCCTGGAACCTCTGTTGCTCTGACGGGTGTGGTATCGGGTGCCGCCTCCCTGGTGAAATCGGGTCCCGGTCGTCTCACGCTCTCCGGTGCCAATACCTTTTCCGGTTCTGTAACCGTGAATGGCGGCGTGCTCTCGTTCGGCTTGCCGGTTTCCCTGGGAACCGGCGCTCCGATTACGCTGGACGGCTCCACCTTGGAGTATGGCGTAGGCAACACGGCGGACCTCTCCGGACGGGCGCTGACCTTTGGCTCGAACGGAGGCACCATTCACACCAACGGCAATGATGTCGTCTATGCCTCCGCGATCGGTGGCTCGGGTGCGGGTCGGCTCACCAAAGTCGGCGCGGGCTCGTTGACGCTGTTGGCCGCGAGCACTTTCACCGGCGGCGTGCGGGTGGTCGCCGGGGAACTGTCGATCGATGCGGCGGACCGGCTCGGCACCGGAGCGATCGAGCTCGATGGCGGGGTGTTGGATCTCACTTCGAGCCTGAGCCTGCCCGCCGGCCAGCCTATCAGCCTGGGCGCCGCCGGGGGCACGATCGCCGCCGCCGCCGGGACGACTGTGAATCTACAAGGCGTGGTTCAGAACGTGGTCGGTGCCACTGGCGCGTTGACCTTGTCGGGTCCCGGTTCGTTTGTGTTCGCGACCAGCAATCTCCACACCGGGGGCACCACGATCAACGCCGGTGCGTCGGCGAGTTTTGCCGCGGGTCTGACGCCGCTGGGTTCTGGAACGCTCACGCTGGCCAACGGCACGCTAACCGCCCCGGCCTCCATCCTCCTCGATCCCCACCCGATCGTGGTTTCCGGATCCAGTGCGCTTAACGCCGGCGACCTTACCTCCGTCGGCACCATTTCCGGCACCGGCAGGCTCGTGGTCAGCACCACCGCCGCGCCCGGCTCCACCGCACGCACGGTCACCTTTACTGGTTCGCACGCGGGGATGGACGGCGAGATCGTGGTCACGGGCTCCACTTTCGCGCGTTTCAATGGATCCTCAAACGTGGGTGGAGCCAACGTGCACTACACGATTGAGTCCGGCTCCTCACTGGTTCGCCGGTCCTCCGTAGGCACGATCGCGCTCGGTGGTCTTTCCGGCGCGGGCACGCTCCGCGGCGGCCAGACGACGGCGGACACGGTGAACTTCCAGATTGGTGCCAAGAATTTGGATACCGCTTTCTCGGGTCCGATCATTGATGGCGATACCCAGGTGGGGCTGGAGTCGACCCGCCCGGTCAAGGCGCGCATCACCAAGGTTGGCACCGGTTCCCTCACGCTCTCGGGGGCCAGCACCTACACCTCCACCACCACGGTGGATGCCGGCGCGCTGCTGATCGATGGTTCGATTGCGAGCACCGAAGCCGTGACGGTGAACCCGGCCGGCACTCTCGGCGGCGCCGGGAGCGTGGCCGGTCCGGTATCGGTGGCAGGCACCCTGCGGACCAATCCGACCGGGTTGCGCAAAGGCACGCTCGCCCTGGCCTCTTCGCTCAACCTCGCGGTGGTCAATCCCGAGACCTCTAACGTCACGACCAAGACCCGTTTCGACTTCGGCGGCACCACGTCTCATCGGGTGGTCGGCGTCTCCGTGGCCGGAGCGCTCACTTACGGTGGCCAATTGGAGATCGCGATTCCGGGCACGACGTTCAACGGCACCTACTCGCTGTTCGCGCCGGCGGCTGGAGTAAGTGGAGACTTTGATGTTATCACCGTGCTCGGCGCCGCCGACGTCGTCGTCGCGACGCTGGTAAACAACGGCTCCGGCGTATTTACCGGATCGAACGGCGCGATCAGCTACGCCTTCACGCGCGCCACCGGTTCGCTCGCCATCACGGGTGCGGCCACCCCGGCCGGCGTGCCGGCGGCCCCGGTGCTCGAAGCTGCCGCAGCTAACGCACAGGTGGACCTCACCTGGACCGCCACCGGATCGACTTACGATGTCTATCGTTCGACGACGGCCGCCACGGGGCATACCCTGGTCGCCGATGACGTCGCGACTGCCAGCTACGGCGACACCGGGTTGATCAACGGAACGACCTACTACTACTTCGTGGTCGCCGCGAACGATGCCGGCACCGGTCCGGCTTCGAACGAGGCCTCGGCCACGCCGGTGGCGGTGGTGGCGAACCCGCTGCAATCCTGGCGCCAAACCTACTTCCAGACCATCGACAACAGCGGCAACGCCGCCGACGCGGCCGATCCGGACGGCGACGGGCGCAGCAACCTGTTCGAATACGCGGTGGGGTCTAATCCCACGGCGGCCGATGCCGGTCCGGGCTACAGCGTGTCCACGGTCGGCGGCCAGGTGCGGATTACCTTTAACCGCATCGACGACCCTGCGTTGACCTACACGGTGCAGGGTCGCTCCGACCTTGCGACCGGTTCGTGGACCACGGTGGTTCCCGCGGCCGGCAACAATCCGTTGAACGGCTTCGTCGGCACTCAAGCGGGCGTGATCGAAACCGAGTCGGTCACCGTGGTCGACCCGGTGGTGCTCGGCCCGTCCA
>CAYNUW010000108.1:6186-10455 GCA_964400455.1 uncultured Akkermansia sp.
CGACACCTTTGACCTGCAATCGGAAGCAACGCCCCGCCGCTTCCTCCGGCTCCAAGTCAGCTACTGATCATTTCCCCCACCCCACAACCACACCCCACATGAAAAAGAAAAAACTAGGATACCTCCTGTTGCCCGCCCTCCTCGCAGCGGGCGACGCGACCGCGCAGACGACCATTGTTCGTGCTGACAATAACGGCGCTTTGACCACTGGAACGTCGTGGATCGGCGGCGTCGCGCCCTCCAGCGCCACCGCCTTTGCGCGTTTCGACTCGACGGTCATCAACGCCACCAACTCCGGCAACCAGCTCGTCGGCGGCAGTTTCTCGGCTCTCGGACTGGTGTTTACCGATCCGACGGTTGGATCCAACGGCTACGTGTTCAATTTCCAGAACAGTAGCGCTCGTCTCATCACCCTGGGCAACAATGCCAACACCGATCAAACCTTGCTCGACATGAGCGGATCTTCGGTCGACGTGACCTTCGGCGCGACTGCGGACACCGCCAATGGCAACTATCGAATTGGTGGAATCGGAGCGCTCACTCACAACATCGGCGCGGGCACGACCTTCACGCTCCGGCTGCCTTATGTTTCGACCAACGCCAACGCCGGCTTCACGACCGCGTCGAACTCCTCAGTGGCTCAGATGAAGTATGTCAACTTCACCGGTGCGGGTGCGGCTGTGTTGAACACGCCGTTTCATTACAATCCCCCCGTTGCCGATCTCAGCACCTCGTCCCACCCCAATCAAGCCTACATGGGCTTGGCAATCGCGGGCGCGAACGTGACCCTGAACGGGGCCAACAACTGGCTCGCGACCACGACCACCCATGCCGCCGGCAACGCCGCCATAACCGCC
Organism: uncultured Akkermansia sp.; assembly: GCA_964400455.1. Taxonomy (GTDB): domain Bacteria; phylum Verrucomicrobiota; class Verrucomicrobiia; order Opitutales; family Opitutaceae; genus IMCC26134_A. Next base: position 7,044 of record CAYNUW010000108.1, read on the forward strand.
GGCACGATGAGGTTTGAGATCACTTCGGGCACTTTGAACATCGGCAACAATGATGCCCTCCGCAACGACGCGCGCATCTCTTCCGCGCGATCCATGGCGTTCTCTTTCAAGGGTGGCACCGTGACCGCCGCCGGCGCGGACCGCACCATCGCAACCAGCGGAGGTTTCACGCTCGACGGCTCCACGGCCTTTTCCGGCGCGAATTCACTCACCCTCAACAGCGCCACTACCCAGTCCGGGACCTCCACCATCACCAACTCCCTTGACGCGGGCAAAACGTTGACCATCGCGCAGGGCCTCGCCCTTTCCAACGATGCCACCGATCGCACGCTCACCATCGGCGGTGCGGGGGCCACGACCATCTCCGGCGCGATCACCAATGGCGGCACCGCCACGGCCAGCGGTCTCACCAAGTCCGGCGCGGGCACGCTGACCTTGAGCAATGCCGCCAACAGCTTCGGCGGTGCGCTCACGATCAACGCCGGAACGGTGCAACTCGGCGCGGCCGGCGTCATCCCTGACGCCGCTCCGCTCGTCCTCGGTGGCGGCACCTTGGATTTGAACGGCTTCAATGAAAGCGTCGGCTCGTTGACCGTCTCGGGTGCCAGCAGCGTCAGCATCGGTTCGGCCCAGATATCGTTCGCCAACAGTTCGGCCAACACCTGGTCGGGAAGCCTCAGCTTCTCCGGCACTCTCTTCGCCAATTCCATCCGTTTCGGGACGGGAGCCTCCGCACTGACCTCGACCCAACTCGGCGCCATTACGGTGAACGGGCTGGGGGGCTGGACGCTCAACAACGACGGTTATCTGAGCGCCATTCCCGAGCCCTCGACCTTCGCCTTGTTGGCCGGCTTGGGTGCGCTGGGCCTTGGTGTCACGCGTCGTCGTTCCAAGGCATAATACATCGCCTTCGCGGCCATCCGAGAGGATCTCGCTCGAATCCACGGATGGTCGCTTTCGCCCGTTTGCCCCGGCCGGCACCTGTCGACTAGCAGGCCGGGGACGCCTCAACGAATGATGAACTCAATCCCGCTCGGCGGGACCTGATACGTGGGTGCTTCCTCTGCGAAGTCCGGAGTGAGCAAAATCCCAAGACCGGCGAGCGTGGCGTCCCTAAACGGCACCGACCGAGCGAGGTTGAGTCCGTGGGCCGGTTCGCCTGGTCTGGCCCGTCAAATGGTCATCGAGGACGGAAATTCCGCCGCTTCCGCGCCTCGCGTCGACGCCTAGGTGCGGAGCACGCCGCCGACGTCCTGGTGGAGGTGGCGTCCAGACAGCGCAGATCGTTTCGGCGCCGCGAGGCACCGCTTTAATGAACCGAGTCGAAGCCTGGCGACCGAGACGCTGCGTTTCGCGACACGCGGCGGCCGTTCCCTTCACGTCGCGCCCGCCCAAGCAGACTCTCCCGGAGCGCCGCTGGATCCCGAGCAGACCAGGCACCTTGTTTATATGCACATAACGAAAATTGAGCCGATCATTCTGCATGCCCCTTTGAGCAAAGGCGGCATCGCCGACAGCACGCACGCGATCACGCACTGGGGCGCGCCCGGCGTGGCTATCCATACTGATACGGGTGAGGTGGGGTATGGGTTTTCCGGCACCCATGCCCACTTGGCGACCGATCGTCTGATTGTTGACTGCATCGTGAACAGTTTTGGTCCGCTGTTGATCGGAGAGGATCCGCGTGAAGTGCGGGCGCTGTGGGAAAAGCTCCATAAGCACTCCGCGATCTATTGGGTGGGGCGTTCGGGTATCACGCACCTGGCCCTGGGAGCGGTGGACATCGCCTTATGGGATCTAAAAGCCAAGGATGCCGGAGTGCCGCTCTGGAAGCTGTTGGGCGGGTCTCCGCGCAAAAAAGTCGAGGCCTACAACACGGATTGCGGTTGGCTGAACTGGCCTCTGAAGACGGTGGTGGCGGAATGTAAGAGAATAACGGAGACCCAGGGTTATCGCGCGGTGAAGATAAAGGTGGGCGGGTCCAACCCGCGGGAGGATTTGCGTCGCATCGAGGCGGTCCGCAAGGCGTTGGGGCCGGAGATTCGGATAATGACGGATGCCAATGGGCGGTGGACCTTGCCGCAGGCGATTCAAACTGCGGGCCGGCTGAAGGACTTCGACATCACTTGGATCGAGGAACCGCTCTACTTCGACGATGTGGAGGGGCACCGCCGGTTGGCCGAGACGATACAGACGCCCATCGCCCTGGGTGAGCAGCTCCACACGGCGCATCAGTTTCGTGACTTTATTCACGCGGGAGCGGTGCATTATGTGCAACCTGACGCGGTTTGTTTGGCGGGCGTCACCGAATTCTGGCAGGTGGCGGACATGGCTCGTTGTTACAGCCTGCCGGTGGTGCCGCACGTGGGCGACATGTGCCAGGTGCATCAGCATCTTTGTTTCGCGCACGCCTCCTGCGACCTGCTGGAATATCTACCCTGGCTGCAGGATTGGATGGAATTTCCGGCGAAAGTGGCCGATGGGTATTATCTGGCTCCCGAGGCCCCCGGGGCGGGCATGACGCCCACCGCGAAGGCGCTCAAAACCATCAACAAAGCTTAAGCTCGAGCTGGCGATAGCGCCGACTAGGGCCTTGCAGAAGGCTGGTAAAACTCAACTCGCCGTGACGGAGGCCGAGCCTCAGGGGCGGACCACGCCGAGTATCAGGTATTTGCCCGTGCCACGAACTTCGAGGGTGTGGCGGCCGGCGGGATAGTCGAAGGCGTGGACATTGACCGAGGGGAAGCCCTCCAGCTGCACGGCGTCGAGCAGGTAGGGCTCGGCACCGCCGCGTTCGCCGGCGGAGGCGTCGGTTTCGAGGGTCGGGGGCTGGCGCCACTCCGCGGCGGCGGAGTTGAAGTAGCCGACCAGCACGCGGACGGGTTCGGCGCACTCGATTTCGATCAACCGGGCGGGGTCGGCCAGTTGCAGACCGACGCCCTGCAAGGCCTCGAGTTCGGGAGCGACGGCGGTGAAGACGGCGGGGGAATCAGGGTAGGCGGTGTTGCCCACCTGCACGGTGTAGGTGGCAAGGCCGGGGGTGAGCAGTCTCCATTTGGCCGGCGTGAGCGGCGCGTGGGTGCGGCCGCCGGCCGAGGCGGGATCTTTGAGCGCGGCGACCTGGGCGCGGAAGTCGACCAACTCTTGTTCGTAGAGCGGCAGCACCTGGGTCCAGTGGTAGTTGGCGGCCTGTCCCTGCCGGCCGCCGGGGAAGGGCACCCGGCGCTGGGAAGTTTGCATGGAGTTGGCGGCGGTGTAGGTGTGACGCGTAAGCTCGGTGAGGGTGCGGAAGTGCTCCAGGCTCTCGGCGAGGGCGAGTTCGGCGCGCTCCATATCGGCGATATCACGACTGTAACCGAAGCGCAGAACCGCCATGGCGGCGTCGACCTTGGCGGCGTAATTGAGCGACATG
>CAYNUW010000109.1:0-10436 GCA_964400455.1 uncultured Akkermansia sp.
GCCAAGAAGCCGACCCGGCCGCCAACACCCGCGCCATCGCCGCCGCCATCCAGGCCGCCCACGCCGCCGGCGGCGGCCGCGTCGTCGTCCCCCCCGGCCTCTGGCGCACCGGCGCCATCCACCTCAAAAGCAACGTCAACCTCCACGTCGCCAAGGACGCCACCCTCCTCTTCGTGCCCGACACCGCCCTCTACCCCATCGTCCGCACCCGCTGGGAAGGCGTCGAATGCATGAACTACTCCGCCCTCATCTACGCCTACGAACAGGAAAACATCGCCGTCACCGGCCAGGGCACCCTCGACGGCGGCGCCACCCTCGACGACTGGTGGAGCTGGAACCGCAAGGGCCAGGGCCTGAACCAAAAACAACGACCCGCCCGCGACCGCCTCATCGCCCTCGCCGAGACCGACACCCCCGTCGAACAACGCATCTTCGGCGACGGCCACTACCTCCGCCCCAACTTCATCCAGCCCTACCGCTGCAAAAACATCCTCATCGAGGGCGTCACCCTCCTCCGCTCCCCCATGTGGGTCGTCCACCCCGTCCTCTCCCAGAACGTCACCGTCCGCGGCCTCACCATCACCACCCACGGCGGCAACAACGACGGCTGCAACCCCGAGTCCTCCCGCGATGTCCTGATCGAAAACACCCTCTTCGACACCGGCGACGACTGCATCGCCATCAAATCCGGCCGCAACGGCGACGGCCGCCGCGTCAACGTCCCCTCCGAAAACATCATCGTGCGCAACTGCACCATGAAAGAGGGCCACGGCGGCGTCGTGCTCGGCTCCGAATGCTCCGGCCACATCCGCAACGTCTTTGTCGAAAACTGCACCATGGACAGCCCCGAGCTCGACCGCGCCCTCCGCTTCAAAAACAACGCGGTGCGCGGCGGCATCCTCGAAAACGTCTTCATGCGCGACGTGAAGATCGGCAAGGTCGTCGAAGCCGTGGTCACGATCGACCTCCTCTACGAGGAAGGCGCCCGGGGCCCCCACCGCCCTGTCGTCCGCAACGTCCAGCTCGACCGCATCGAAGCCACCGCCGCCCCGCGTGTGCTCTTTGTGCGTGGTCTCGAAAACTCCCTCATCGAGGACATTCGCATCAACGATTCGACCTTCAAGGGCCTCACCCAGCCCGAGGTCATCCAACACGCCGGCTCCGTCACCTTCCGCAACGTGCGTTTCGACCCAGCCAACCTCGGCCGCGGCCGCAACTCCGTCCCCCCTCCTCCGGTCCCCGCCGCCCCCTGAAAACCTTCGCAGCTCAGACGGGCTCGCCCCACGTGGAGCGAGCCCGTTTCCTTTTGCATCAGCAAGTCCTCGCTCCCCCTTTATCACTGGTAAGTCGTCCGCACCCTCCCTAGATTCCAAATCCCCCTCAGTCATTCGACATTGGTCATTGGTCATTCGCCATCACCCCCTCCCGCCCCTCTTCCCCCTGGACCGTAAATCCGCCGCTTTCCACGCCCTAGGTCGTGTTGTCGGAGGCTTGGTCGCCGCCGCTCTCTTCGTCGGTGTGATCCGCCGCGACAAGGCCGCCGGCGGCGACGGTGCCACCGCACGCACCGTGCTGAAGTTCGCCCACAGCCTCGACCAGGCCCACCCGGTCCACGCCGCCATCATGTTCTTCGCCGAACGCGTCGACGCCCTCTCCGGCGGCACCGTGCAGGTCCAGGTCTTCCCCAACGGCCAGCTCGGCTCCGAGCCCGAATGCATCGAACAACTCCAGCGCGGCGCCCTCGCCCTGGTCAAAACCTCCGCCGCCGCCATGGAGGGCTTCGTGCCCGACATGGCCGTCTTCAGCTTCCCCTACCTCTTCCGCGACGACAACCACTTCTGGAACGTGGCCAACGGCGACATCGGCCGCGAACTCCTCGCCGCCGGCGCACCCAAGGGCATCCACGGCCTCTGCTACTACGACGCCGGCGCCCGCAGTTTCTACACCGTCGACAAACCCATCCTCGTCCCCTCCGACGTGAAGGAGCTCAAGATTCGCGTCCAAGCCAGCAAGATGGCCCGCGACCTCATCCTCACCCTCGGCGGCGGCCCCACCCCCATCCCCTGGGGCGAACTCTACACCGCCCTACAACAAAAGATGGTCGACGGCGCCGAAAACAACCCCCCCAGCTTCCTCTCCAGCCGCCACTACGAGGTCGCCCGCCACTACTCCCTCGACGAACACACCCGCGTGCCCGACATCGTCATCCTCAGCCAGCCCATCTGGGACGCCCTGCCCGACCAAACCCGCGCCTGGCTCGACCAAGCCGCCGCCGAATCCGTCGTTTTTCAACGCAAGCTTTGGGCCGAAAAAACCGCCGAAGCCCTCGCCACCGTCGAAAAGGCCGGCGTGACCATTTACCGCCCCGACCAGGCCGCCTTCGCCGCCGCCACCGCCCCCATGCTCAAGGAATACGAGGGCACCCGGCTCGGCGAACTCGCCGCCCGTATCCGCGCCACCCCTTAAGCCCCGCCACCCCATCATGTCCCCGCTCGCCACCGCCTGGGCCAGGCTCATCCGCGCCTTGGAGCTCTTTGTCATCGCCCTCTTCGCCTCCCTTGTCCTTTGCGTGCTCTGGGGCGTGATCTCCCGCTACGTCCCCGGCATCCGACCCAGCTCCTGGACCGAGGAGCTCGCCATCTATCTTCTCGTCTGGGTTTCCTTGCTCGGCGCCGCCCTCGCCTACCGCGCCAACGGCCACCTCGGCGTCGACTACTTCGTCGGCAAACTCCACCCCTCCGCCCGCCGCGCCGCCTTCTACGTCGCCGAGTTCGCCGTCCTCTTCTTCTCCGCCTTCGCCCTCTGCTACGGCGGCTGGAAACTCGTCTCCCAAACCCTCGCCGCCAATCAAATCACCGCCGTGCTCCAGTGGCGCGTCGGTTACCTCTACTCCGCCGTGCCCCTCAGCGGCGTGTTCATCTGCGCCTTCGCCATCGAACACATGCTCCGCCCCGACTCCGTCGCCGCCGCCCCCGCCGAAAAGGACGTCTAGTCGCCTGGCCTCCTCCACCGCGCACCCCCCCGGCCCATCGGCCCCCCCCTTCCGCCCCATGTCCCCCGAAATTCTCGTCCTGCTCACGCTCTTCTGCGGGCTCATGCTACTCAACGTGCCCATAGCCGTCTGCATCGGCCTCGCCACCGTGGGCACCATCGCCGCCCTCGGCGACGTGCCCACCGGCTACATTGTCGCCCAACGCATCTCCACCGGCATCGCCAGCTTTCCCCTGCTCGCCATCCCCTTCTTCGTCTTCTCCGGCGTGCTCATGGGCGAAGGCGGCATGGCCCGCCGCCTCATGGAGTTCGCCTTCTCCCTGGTCGGCCGTTTCCCCGGCGGCCTCGCCTACGTCAACACCCTTAGCTGCATGCTCTTCGGCGCCGTCTCCGGCTCCGCCGCCGCCGCCGTCTCGTCCATCGGCGGCTTCATGATCCCCCAGATGGAGGAAAAAGGCTACAACCGCGAATTCGCCGCCGCCCTGACCGCCACCTCCGCCACCACCGGCCTGCTCATCCCGCCGAGCAACATCATGATCGTTTTCGCCGTGGTCTCGGGCAACGTCTCCATCGCCGCCCTTTTCCTCGCCGGCATCATACCCGGCATAGTCGTCGGCCTCGCCCTCATGGGCGGCACCTTTTTCACCCTGCGCTTCTTCCGCCGGCTCGCGCTCAAGCCCGCCTCCGGCTCGACCGCGAATCTCGCCTCCTCCTCGTCCTCCTCCGCCGCCTCCCTGCCCTCCATTCCCCGCGCCTTCCTCGGCGCCCTGCCCAGCCTCCTCCTGGTCGGCATCGTGCTCGGCGGCATCCTGGGCGGCCTCTTCTCCGCCACCGAGGCCTCCGCCATCTCCGTCGCCTACTGCCTCGTGCTCGGCATGGCCTTCTACCGCCAGATCCGCTGGGCCGACCTGCCCGGCATGTTGCTTCGCTCCGCCCAGACCACCGCCGTCGTGCTCCTCCTCGTCGGCGCCAGCCAGGCCATGAGCTGGGTGCTCGCCTACGAACAGGTCCCCCAACTCGTCAGCGAGGCCCTCATCGCCCTGTCGGACAACCCCATCATGATCCTCCTGCTGCTCAACGTGCTCCTCCTCGTGGTCGGCACGTTCATGGACATGACCCCGGCCGTGCTCATCTTCACCCCCATCTTTCTCCCCGTCGTCACCGGTCTGGGCATGGACCCCGTCCACTTCGGCATCGTGCTCATCGCCAACCTCTGCATCGGCCTCTGCACCCCCCCCGTCGGCACCTGCCTCTTCGTCGCCTGCGGTGTCGGCCGCACCACCATCGCCCGCGTCGTGCCCTCCGCCATGCCCTTCTTCGTGGCCATGCTCCTCGCCCTGCTGCTCATCACCTACTGGCCCGCACTCTCGCTCACCCTCCCCCGCCTGCTCGGCCAGATGTAACGGCCACCAGCCCCCCAGTCATCAGCCATTCGTCATTGGTCATTGGCCATTGGCCATTCGTCATTCCCCATGCGCTCCTTCCGCTACCTCACGTTCGCCTTGGCGCTGATCTCCTCGTTACACGCCCAAGTGCCCTGGAACCGGGCCTTAAACCAGCCCGCCGCCTGGTATGCCACCCCCGAGGCCGCCGCCCTCGCCGCCTCCGTCATCTCCTACCAGACGCCCTCCGGCGGCTGGCCCAAAAACACCGACTTCTCCAAACCGCCATCCGACGCCCTGCGCAAAAAACTGCAAGAGAGCCGCGGCGTCGCCACCATCGACAACGCCGGCACCACCCGGCCCATGCAGTTTCTCGCGCGCGTCATCTCGGCCGCGCCCGACGCCCCCTACGCCGTCGACGCCCGCGCAGCCTTTCTGCGCGGCTTCGACTACCTGCTCGAAGCGCAATACCCCAACGGCGGCTGGCCCCAGTTCTACCCCGTGCCCAAGGGCTACTACGGACACATCACCTACAACGATCACGCCATGGTGAACGTGCTGACCATCCTGCACGCCGCGGTCGCCGCGCGACCACCCTACGATTTTATCGATACACCCCGCGTCGCCCGCGCCCGCGACGCCCTTTCGCGCGGCATCGACTGCATTCTCCGCACCCAGGTCCGCAACGCCGAGGGCCGACCGACCGTCTGGTGCGCCCAACATGACAAGGATACCCTAGCCCCCGCCCCCGCCCGCGCCTTCGAACCCGTCTCCCTCTCCGGCAGCGAAAGCGCCCGCATCGTCGATTTTCTCCTCTCGATACCGTCACCTTCCCCGGAGATCATCGCCGCCATCGAAAACGCGGTCGCCTGGTTCGAAAGAGTCAAAATCACCGGCTTGCGCTACGAATCCTTCACCAACGACGACGGCCAACCGGATCGACGCGTCGTCCCCGACCCCTCCGCCCCTCCACTTTGGGCTCGGTTCTACGAACTCGGCACCGATCGCCCCATCTTCATCGGCCGCGACGCCGTGATCCATTACCGCTACGACGAAATCGAGCGTGAACGCCGCGTAGGCTATGGCTATTACGGCGACTACGCCGCCGACCTCCTCGCCAAAAATTACCCCGCCTGGAAAACCCGCCTGACCGCCACCTCCGCCGAGTAAGCGAGCCGCCCGCCGCAATCCCAAGTTGAAAAGCGCCGCAAAATCGCCCTTTTCGCCTGCCCTATGTCTCTGGATTTTGTCGGCCAACGGTGTGTCAGTGAACGCGAGCCCGAGCTCGGCCTCGGCGTCGTCGCCGAGCTCGACCGCACCCGCGTCACCATCGAGTTTCCCGCCGCCCGCGAACGTCGCATCTACGCACGCGGCACCCCCGTCCTGAAACGCGTGCGCTTCGGCGTCGGCGAACGCGTCACCGCCCGCGACGGCACCACCTTCGTCGTGGAGGAAATCAGCGAAGAACAAGGCCTCCTCACCTACCGCGGCGCCGGCCGCGCCGTGCGCGAGGACGCCGTCTCCGACCTCACCAACGTCGGCTCCCCCTCCGAGCGCCTGCTCGCCGGCCAGGCCGACCCGACCGAGGTCTTCGACCTCCGCCTCGCCACCCTCCGCGCCCAGGCCCGCCTCCGCTCCTCCGACGTCCGCGGCTACCTCGGCGGCCGCGTCGACCTCATCCCCCACCAATTCTACATCCTCGACCAGGTCTCCTCCCGCCAGCTCCCCCGCGTGCTCCTCGCCGACGAGGTCGGCCTCGGCAAAACCATCGAGGCCTGCCTCATCCTCCAACGCCTCCTCGTCACCGGCCGCGCCTCTCGCGCCCTCGTCCTGGTCCCCGAATCCCTCGCCCACCAGTGGTTCGTCGAGCTCCTCCGCCGCTTCAACCGCTGGTTTACCCTCTTCGACGAGGAGCGCTGCGCCGCCCTCGAAACCGCCGACCCGGGCAAAAACCCCTTCCTCTCCGCCCAGCTCGGCATCGCCGCCCTCCCCTTCCTCGCCGGCTCCCCCGCCCGCGCCGACCAAGCCGTCGCCGCCGGCTGGGATATCGTCATCGTGGACGAGGCCCACCACCTCGCCTGGACCCCCGACAACGCCGGCCCCGCCTACACCCTCGTCGAGCGGCTCGCCGCCAAGAGCCCCGGTCTCCTCCTCCTCAGCGCCACCCCCACCCAACTCGGCCCCGAAGGCCACTTCGCCCGCCTCCGCCTGCTCGATCCCCACCGCTACTCCGACCTCGCCGCCTTCCTCGCCCAGTCCGAACGCTACGCCCGCGTCGCCGGCGTCGCCGAGAAACTCGCCGAGGGCAAGGCCCTGACCAAAAAGGACCACGCCGCCCTCCGCGAAATCTTCGACCGCGACCCCGCCCGCCTCGAAACCCACGAGGCCGACCTCGCCGCCGGCCGCCCCGGCGCCCGTGAAGCCCTCGTCCGCACCCTCCTCGACCAACACGGGCCCGGCCGCGCCATCTTCCGCAACACCCGCGCCGCCCTCGCCGGTTTCCCCGGCCGCAGCTACCAGCCCGCCGTCCTCCCCGGCGCCACACCCACCTTGCTCGCCCGCGTCGCCCGTGAAATCCACGCCGAGGAGACCGGTGCCGCCGCCGACATCCGCTACTCCTACAAGGACGACCCCCGCGTCGCCTGGCTCGCCGACCTCCTCCGCGACCTCGCCCCCGCCAAAGTCCTCCTCATCTGCCGCTCCGAACGCAAACTCCTCGCCCTCGACGCCGCCCTCAAGGACCTCGTCAACCTCAAGACCGGCCTCTTCCACGAGGGCCTCCCCCTCGTCCAGCGCGACCGCCAGGCCGCCTGGTTCGCCGAGCCCGACGGCGCCCGACTCCTCCTCTGCTCCGAAATCGGCGGCGAAGGCCGCAACTTCCAGTTCGCCCACCACCTCGTCCTCTGGGACCTCCCCCTCCACCCCGGCCTGGTCGAACAACGCATCGGCCGCCTCGACCGGATCGGCCAGACCGAGACCATCCGCGTCCACGTCCCCGTGCTCAAGGGCGGCGTCGACGCCCTCGTCGCCGACTGGTATCATCGCGGCCTCGACGCCTTCGAACACCCCCTCCAGGCCGGCGAGGCCTACCACGCCGCCTTCTCCCCCCGCCTCCTCGCCTGCGCCGAAAACCCCGCCGACGCCAAAGCCGCCGCCAAGGCCCTCCTCGCCGACGCCCAGGCCTTCCACGCCGACCTGGCGGAAAAACTCCGTCGCGGACGCGACCGCCTCCTCGAACTCAACTCCCACGACCGCGCCGCCTCCGCCCGCGTCGTCGAACGCGTGCGCGCCGCCGACCAGGACCCCGCCCTCCGCCGCCTGCTCGAACGCCTCCTCGACCACTACGGCGTGCAGATTCGCCGCCACGAAGAGGGCGACCTCGGCCTCGACGCCACCCAGGCCTACGTCGAGGGCTTCCCCGCCATCCCGCGCGAGGGCCTGCTCGCCACCTTCGACCGCCGCCGCGCCTGCGCCCGCGAGGACATCGCCTTCCTCACCGCCGATCACCCCCTCGTCACCGACACCATCGACCTCCTCGTCGACTCCCCCGCCGGCACCACCGCCTTCTGCACCCTCGACGCCCCCCGCCCCGGCCTCTGGCTCGAAGCCGTGTTTGTCCTCGAAGCCGTCGCCGACGCCCGCTGGCAGGTGGACCGCTTCCTCCCCCCCGCCCCCGTCCGCGTCCTCCTCGACATCCAGGGCCGCGACCTCACCGACGATGACGAAGCCTCCGCCCTCCTCGACGAGGTCGCCGACGCCCCGCTCCAACGTTTCCTCGAACAACCCGGCTTCAACGGCGCGATCCTGAAACACCTCGTCGAGGCCGCCGCCGAACGCGCCGAAACCCGCGCCAAACTCGCCAAACAAACCGCCCGCGAATCCGCCGCCACCACCCTCGGCGCCGAACTCCAACGGCTCGTCGACCTGGCCAAGGTCAACGACCACGTCGGCCCGCGCGAAATCGACCTCTCCCGCCGCCAGCTCCTCCAGGTCCGCACTGCCATCGAACAGGCCCGCCTCCGCCTCGATTCCCTGCGCCTGATCGTTGTCGGACCCGAATCAAAAAGACGTTGAGCCCGGCTTCATCCCTCGACGCCGCCTCCGGGTCACCCGCCCAGCGGCGTTCGATACACGCGCGGCACCCGCTTGGTCACCGAGCAGAGCGTCTCCCACGGGATCGTTTCCGCCCGGCGACTAAACTCCGGTAAACTCATCTCCGCCCCGCCTTGGCGCCCGATCAGCACCGCCTCGTCGCCCGCCGCCACCGCCGGCGCTTCCGTCACGTCGACAATCGTTTGGTCCATCGTCACCCGCCCGAGAATCGGACGCCGCACCCCGCCCAACAAGACCTCGCCGCGATTGCTCAACGCCCGGGGTATGCCGTCCCCGTAACCGGCGGTTAGAATGGCCACGGTCGATTCACGCTCCAGGATCCGCGTTCGACCGTAACTGATCGCCGTCCCCGCCGGCAGCCGTTTCACCAACCCCACCCGCGCGTGAAAACTGAACACCGGCTCGGCCCTCACCTCGGCCAAGAGAGACCCGGCCGAGGGCAATACCCCGAATTGCAGCAAACCCACCCGCACCGCGTTAAAGGGTCCGGCTCGCTCAATCGTTTCCAATCCCGCGCTGTTATCCGCATGGATAAGCAACCGCTCCTCCGCCCAGCCCGGGCAGTTTCTCTCCAACGCAGCCAGAAACCGCCGGCGCTGCTCGGCCGTAAACGCCGGGTCATCGTCCGGGCTGGAGAAATGGGTGAACACTCCCGCGATCCGCAAATAGGCCGAATGCCGCAACGCCCGCCAAACCGGCCCCGTTTCCTCATGCCAGACCCCCAGGCGCCCCATGCCAGTGTCAATCTTAAGGTGCACGTCCACCTGCCGGCGAGCCGCCGCCGCCGCCCGATCCAAGGCCTCCGCCTCTTCCACCGACGACACCGTGACCGCCACATCCAGCTCCGGCGCCAGCCGCATCTCCTGCGGCAACAGGGGACTGAGCAACAAAATCGGCCAGTCGGGCCCGACTTCGCGCAGCGCCGCCGCCTCGGCCAGATTGGCCACCGCAAACAGATCCGCCCCCGCGTGCATCAGCCGCGCCGCGACTTGCGGCAGCCCATGGCCGTAAGCGTCCGCCTTCACCACCGCCACATAACGCATGTGCGACGGCAGGGACGCCCGAATGCGCAACAAGTTCCGCTCCAGGGCGGCCAAATCGATTTCGGCCCAGCAACGATGCGATACCGACAAGGGGTTCATGGCGCCACGCTCAGGTTCGTTTAACCGCTTGGTGCACGTGCGGCGCCCACTCCACGTAACGTGGGGCCTGGGACAGATACGCCTCCGGTTCCGCCGCAGGCTCAAACAAGGGCGCATCCCCGCCACTCTGCAGCCAGCCGGCCGGATCATACCGTATCTCCTCCAGCTCCACCCCCGCCGGCGGTGAGGTCCAACGACGTAAGCCCGCCGGCGTCAGCCAACCCGCCCGCTGGCTCAGTTCCGCATTGGGAAGCCGCACGATATCGAAGGGAGCTTCCGGCAAAACCGCGTGCCAGGTGTCCTGCCGGGCATCGGACAAAATGCCCCGCCCACCCGCCGGCAGACCCACCCCCGCAGCCGCCAGCGACAAACTCCGATACGAGTAAATCATCAACTCGGGTTTCAACGCCCGCCAAGCCCGCACCGTGGCCGCCGCCAAACGCACCCCCAAAACCGATCCAGGACCGGCGCAAAACACCACCGCATCGAGCTCACCGACCCGCCAACCCGCCTCGCCCAGCACGCGCCCCGCCACCCGGGGCAAGCCGCAAGACGCCTCGGCCGGCTCACTCGCCGCGCTCCGCACGCCTCCCTCCATCCACGTCAGGGCGTGCACGGTCGCGGAACACGAATCCAGCAGCAAGCCGCGCCCATGCAGCGTCAAAAGTTGTCGAAAAGTTAACACGCTCGCTCACCCAACCGATTATCACCGACTGCCGCAAGCGTCGCTTCCCGTCCGCCGCCCAAAACCCGCCCCCGCCACCCGCTCAGCGCCAAAGCGGATCCACCGCCCCACTTCCGTCGCCCG
>CAYNUW010000110.1:0-10425 GCA_964400455.1 uncultured Akkermansia sp.
CGCCTTTCCGCAGAAGAGTCGGCAAATCGAGGTGTGTCCCTTCCGTAATGACAAGTTGGTCTTGATAACCCCGCCCCAACATCCTTTCGCAGGCAGGACGGAGGTTTCGATTTCGGAGCTTCGGGGGCAGAAGTTCATTGGCTTCGACCCCGACATTCCCACGAGAAAGGCCGTGGATGCTATTTTCCGGGAGTATCGGGTTGAGAGCACCCCGGTGATGGAATTCGACAACATCGAGACGGTGAAGCGTGCGGTGGAGATCGATCACGGGATCGCGATCGTGCCCCAGGCCACGGTGCAACAGGAGGTGCAGGCGGGGACGCTGGCCATGCTCAGTCTGAAGGGCAAAGAGTTTACGCGTCCGCTCGCCATCCTCTACCGCAAGGGTCGGGTTCTGACGCCCCCGATGCGTAAGTTCATCGATACCCTGGGTCTAGATATTGGATCCACCGCGCGTTGAGCCAGCGGCCTGCCCTCGGGTCGGGGTTTGGTCATCAGGTTTTGGGCGCAAAAAAAGACCTCCCGGAAGGGAGGTCGTGGTTTCAGGGCCTGAATCGGCCGTTTTACTTCTTGGCGGGAGCCCCGCGACGGAATTTGGAGGTGAATTTCTCCACGCGGCCGGCGGTATCGACGATGCGCTTCTCGCCGGTGTAGGCGGGATGCGTGTCCATGGTGATATCGCGCAAGATGACGTGATATTCGACTCCGTCGATGGTCTCTTTGCGGGGAGACTTCAGAATGGAGCGAGTGAGGAATTTTTTGCCAGAACCGACGTCAAGGAAACAGACGTTGTTCAGAACGGGATGGCCTTCGGCTTTCATGGTATGTGGGCGGGGGGATGCGGCGGGGGCCGGAGTGGACGAATCAACCTTGGCGCGCCTTGTAGCGCGGGTCGGTCTTGTTGATCACGTAGATGCGGCCCTTGCGGCGCACGACTTGGCAGTCGGGGTGACGCTTCTTCGCGGATTTGATGGAGGAGACAACTTTCATAAAAGGTCAGAAAACACCGGTTCGGAGGGGGTGGTGTCAAATGCAATTTCGCGCTGAAGCAGTTGGGCACAGGGTGAAGGACTTTTGGGCGGCACTGCTTCACTCGTTTGACTTCCCCTAGGTTTGCCCGACCAATGGAGGCAACACCATGCTGAAACGCGCTGTTCTTCTAGTTAATCTGGGTTCACCCGATTCCACCGCCGTGCCTGATGTGGCGCGCTACTTGCGCGAGTTTCTTGGCGACGAGCGGGTGATCGACCTGAAACCTCGGTGGTTGGCTAAATTACTAGTGAATGGTGTCATAGTCCCCACGCGTTCGCCCAAATCGGCCAAGGCCTACCGGGAGATCTGGCGGAAGGAGGGCTCGCCGCTGGTGCTGACTTCGAAAAGCGTGAGGGAAAAGCTGGCGGCGGGATTGGGTGCGGACGTGCCGGTCTACCTGGCGATGCGTTACGGTAATCCCGGCATCGCGGAGGTCCTGGCTCGTGTAGCGGCGGACGGTATCGACGAGCTTCTTTTGATTCCCCAGTATCCCCACTATGCGATGTCATCGTGGGAAACCGTGGTGGTTAAGGTTTACGCAGAGGCCAAGTCAAACGCGCCCAAGGTCCGCATCGACTGTGTGCTGCCGTTTTATGAGGATCACGATTACATCGAGGCGCTCTACGCCGTCTCCAAGCCTCACTTGGAGTCGAATCCGCACGATTATGTTCTGTTCTCCTATCATGGCATACCGGAGCGCCACTTGCGCGTGGCGGACAGTTCCCATGCGCACTGCGGCGTGACTCCGAATTGTTGCTCTTCTTGCTCCTCGTTGCACGCCACCTGCTACAAAGCTCAGTGCTTAAAAACCACGGCGGCTTTTGTGCGCCGCGCCGGCTTGCCTGATGGCAAGTGGTCGGTCTCTTTTCAGTCGCGCTTGGCCGGCGAACCTTGGCTGTCGCCCTACACGGACCACGAACTCAAACGGCTCCCGGCCGAGGGCAAGAAGCGGTTGCTAGTATTCACGCCTGCGTTCGTCTCCGACTGTCTCGAGACGCTGGAGGAAATCGCGGGCGAGGGTAAGGAAGAGTTCATGCACGCGGGCGGGGAGTTTTTTCTGCAGGTGCCGTGTTTGAATGACCAGCCGCCCTATATCAACTTTTTGGCTGGTCGGGTGCGTCGTTGGTTGAGTGGAGAGAGTCCCACCGCGACCCAGCGCACGCTGGCGGCGCGAAGTTTGGCGGGGTGATCGAGGAAGGTGTTTTCGTTACCCGCGCTAAATTTCTTTGCCTAGCGCAGCCTCATGCAGCCCCCCGAGTCCAATTCTTGTGCGGTGCTGCTGATTGACGGAGAAGGTCGGATAACTGCCTGCACGCCTCCAGCCGAAGAGTTGCTCGGGCACCCGGTGCAGACTCTGGTGGGCTCCGAGCTGGTGAACCATTTCCGGACTGATCCGCCGGTGACGGAGCGGGATGGCGGTCGATTGGAGTGGGAGGTATTGGTCGAGGCCGCCGGTTCCGGCTGGATGCGGTTGTTGACGACGGTGTCCAAAGCGCCCCTGGATTTGCGGCTCGATGCGGGAGCTCCAGTGGCGGTTTGGATATGCACGCTGAACCTTGCCGCGTCGGTAAGTGCCCTGGACGATGTGGGTTCGTCAGTGCCTCTGGCGGATGCCTGTGCGCAGCTCTGTCAGCGCGGTGCCTTCGGTTTTTTTGATCTGCGTTGCGACGCTGGCGTGCTGCTGACTTCACCGGGTTGGCAGCGCATGTTGGGTTACGCCGAACGCGAGTGGACGGATGATCCCGAAGCTTGGCGTGGGTTGGCGCATCCGGAGGATTCTGCCGCCGTTCCTGATCGGCTTCCCCGGCGAAACACTCCCGGGGTGCACGGTTTCAATGTCGAGTATCGACTGCGCCACCGTGACGGGCGCTACATATGGACCTCCTGCGTGGGATTACGTGAAATCGACGGGAGCGGCAAGGTGGTGCGGATATTCGGGCTCCAGATTGATATCTCCGAGCGCAAGGAAGTGGAGGAGCTGGGGTTGTTGGAGGAGGAGCGTTTAAGGCGGCTGGAGGAGGCTGGCTTGGCGGCCTTCGACTTGGATTATGGCGAGGGGCGGCACTGGTTGTCCGCGGGATTGTTTCGTCTGTTGGGGTATGCGGACGGGGATCTGGCGCGGCGGGTCCTTCCGGATGTGCTTTGGGCCGCGGTCGCCGGTAGCAGGAGGGTTGGGGAGTCCATCGCGTCTTCATCAGCCGAGGAGCATGAGGCGGGCGGAGGATGCCTGCTTGAGCTGAGGAATGGAGGCGGCGGTGAGGTGCCGGCGCGCATGTGGTTTCATCGTGAGCGGGGCCAGGGTGGCGATTGGGTGCGAGCAACCGGATTCTTGACGGTGGGCGAGCGACGGCCCGGGCGTGGCGCCGCCGGGCTGGTTGTCTCCGCCTTGGGGCTGGTGGCGGAGGGAGTTTTGGTCGCGGATGCCGGCGGCCAGGTGGTGTTTGCGAATGCCAAGGCGGCGACGCTGATCGGGTGTCCCGCCGAGGCGCTCGTCGGGCTAAGTTTGGAGCAGGCCTTTCCCATCGTGGACCGCGCTGGCGGTCGACCCGCGGCTGGCGCGTTGGATATTGCGCTCGATCTGGTCGCCGATCCGGCTGGCTGCCCGCTCTACGACCGGCACGCCTTGTCTCGTCCGGATTCAGCGAGCTCGATCGTCCCGATCATTTGGTCTGTGCGGGAATGTCGCGATGAAGACGGAGCGCGGGCGGGTTATGCGTTGATCTTTCGTGATCCGGAAGAGCTCAGTCTGACTCCGGACGAGTTGGTCAAGGTGAACCGCTTTGAGTCGCTGGGGTTGTTGGCCGGTGGCATAGCTCATGACTTTAACAATCTGCTCACCACGATCCTGGGCGGCGTTTCCACGGCGCGTGAAAGTAGGGATTACAATCAGCTCGCCGCGGCCGAGGAGGCTTGTTTGGCGGCGAAAAAGCTGACCCGTCAGCTTTTGGCTTTTGCCAAGGGCGGAGGGCAGCAGGCCGCAAGGCAGGTCACAGCCCCGGTCGATTTTCTGCAGAATGCGGTGCGTATCGCGGCCGCCGGTAGTCCGGTGGTGGTCCGAGTGCAGGTGGAGGAGGGTTTGCATCCGGTGGAGGTGGACAAGGGGCAGATCATGCAGGTGGTGCAAAATCTGGTGATCAATGCGATCCAGGCTGCGCCCGATCCGGCAGCCGGCCGAGTGGAGGTCCGGGCCACCAACGTTGAGCTCGCGGAAGGGGAGTTGAATCCTTTGTCCGCTGGTTCTTATGTGCGGGTGGATGTGGAGGACAATGGTCCGGGGATACCGGCCGAGGTTATCCATCGTGTCTTCGAGCCGTTTTTCACGACGAAAAAAAATGGCACGGGCCTCGGCTTGGCCACGGCCAGTTCCATCGTGAGGCGACATGGCGGCCGCATCGGGGTGCGCTCGGAGCCCGGTGCGGGCGCGGTTTTTGGTTTCTTCCTACCGGCGGCGAAAGCGCCGGTCGAGGCGGCGGCGCGGCGGGCACCGAGTATTCGTTTCGGCACCGGGAGGGTGCTGTTGATGGATGACGATCCAAAGATCTGCGAGTTAACGGGCGGCATGTTGGCGAGTTTGGACTACACCCACGACGTCGCTCGTCACGGTGAGGAAGCAGTGCAGCTTTACCGGCGTTATCTGAACATCGGGCGCCCTTATGACGTGGTGCTCCTCGATATCACCGTGATCGGCGGCATGGGAGGGGAGGCATGTCTGCGCCGCCTGCGGGAGTTGGATCCGGAAGTGCGAGCGATCGTTTCCAGTGGTTACGACGAGGACGGCTTGCTCAAACACTATCTCGATCAGGGCTTCGTCGCCTGTTTGACCAAGCCTTACCGGGTCAGTGATCTGGCCCGGGTGCTCAAGGTTGTTCTGGGGCGTTGAAACCGGTTCCGGCGACTCCGTCGGTCTGATTCGTGGTTTGGAGGTTGGAGGTCGCGCGAGACGACGCGAGACCATCGCTGGTTCCGGGGTTATTCGTCTCCGGCGTAGAGCGCTTCGTAGGCGCGCACGGTTGGTGTCCAGCTGAAGTCCTTTCGCATCCCGCGCAGTTGCACTTCGACCAGCCGCTCGACTTTTTGATGCAGACGCAGGGCGCGCTGCAGGCCTTCGAGCAGGCTTTCGCCGTTTGGCTTTACGAGGATGCCCGTTCCTTCGGCGGGGTGGGCCTCGATGTCGGTAACGGTGTCGGCCAGTCCGCCGGTGGCCGTGACGATCGGTATCGTGCCGTAAAGTTGGGAATACATCTGGCTGAGCCCGCAGGGTTCGAAGCGCGAGGGCATGACAAAAAAGTCGCTGCCTGCGGTGACCAGGTGACTCATGGCCTCGTCGTTGCGGGTGCAGAGGGCCACTCGTTTGGGCAGGGCGGCGGCCAAGGCGCGCAGGCCTTGTTCGAGGGCGGGATCACCACGCCCGAGCACGATCAGGCGGCAGTTTTCACTTTTAAAGAATTCCCGATTGGCCAGCAGCAAATCCACGCCTTTCTGGGTGGTCAGCCGGCATACCATGCCAAAGACCGGCCCCCCGAAGTCGGGGTCGAAGCCGTGTCGACGCAGGAGTTCCTCCCGGCACGTCCATTTGCCTTTGAGGTTGTTCCGCGTGTAGGTGGCGGGAAGCAGTCGGTCTGATTCCGGATTCCAAACTGTGCGGTCCACGCCGTTAAGCAGCCCCACCAAGTCGTCCGCGCGCGTGCCGAGAACACCCTCAAGCCCGCAGCCGAATTCAGGGGTCTGGATTTCTCGTGCGTAGGTGGGGCTAACCGTGGCGAGCCGGTCGGAAAAAAGTATGCCCGCCTTCATCATGCTCATCTGTCCGTAAAATTCCACGCCGTCTATGCCCATGAGCTCTTCCGGCAGATTGGTGCGGTAGAAAGAGCGGATGGGAAACACACCTTGAAAGGCCAGGTTGTGGATGGTGAATACGGTGCGCAGCGCCAGCAGATCGCCGTGGCGTTGTTCGGCGTGGCGCAGAAGCAGCGGTAGAAAACCGGTTTGCCAATCGTGGCAATGTACGGCGTCCGCGTTCATGCGCAGCAAACGCATCGCCTCGACCACGCCCTTGCAGAAAAATATGAAACGGTGGTGGTTGTCCTCGTAGTCGCGCTCTCCGGTTCCGTAGGGGTGGCGACGATCAAAGAATTCGTCGCGACAAACCAAATACACGGTCAGGCCATCGCGTGGAGAAAAAGCGCGGATCTCGCCGCTCATGTAGACATCCCCCATCTCGATGCGCGGGCGCAGCAAAGTCTCGGCGTCGGCCGCGTCGGGATGCTCCGTGATCGAGCGGTAGCCGGGCACGAAGACGGCGGTTTCGTGGCCGGCATCGGCCAAGGCGCCGGTGAGCGAGGCCACCGCATCGGCCAAGCCTCCGGTTTTGACGTAGGGAAAAAACTCGCTGGCGGCGTGGACGATCTTCATGGCGCGGTCGGTGCAGTTGTGCCGACGATGACACCGGTAGTCCGGACGGCGAGCCGCATTTCCCCGCTGATTCTACTCCTGATCCCGGCACTCTACCGGTTCGCGCAATGATTCCAGCGCCAATTCATGGAACAGAGGCAGGTGATAGGCGGGCTCTTTGACGCGGGCGCTTTCGAGATGGTGTGGCTCCAGGGTGCCTGCTTCCGTGGCCAGTGCGCCCGCGAGCTCGACCGTTCGATGAAACTGGAGGTAATCGCCCGGCCAGAGTTGCAGGCTCAACCATGAGCCGGCCGAGTCGGAAAACGCGATTCTGCTCAGGCCGATGCGACGCAGGATCGACTTGGCCATGGAGGGCAAGTCCTCCATCGATTTGGCGATAGGCGGCAACCGGAGTCGCATCGCACCGGCGCGTAGCATCAAATCCTCGTCGAATCCGCCTTGATCGGCCAGGTCATGCAAAGAGGCGCTGGCGCAAAGTATCAGCCTCACTCGCGCGGATTCTCCGCGCGAGCGCAGCATGGTCTCGAGTTGGGATTGCTGGGAGCGGGCGAGCTTCTCCGCGCCGGTGACAATCAATGTGGCGGGCAAGCCGCGCTGCATGGCCGGCACCACCAACTTCTCCACCCGTTCCTCGCTGACCTCCTGGGCCGAGCAAGCGGACATCAAACACTCCTTGGTTTCCGCCATGGCCACGGCAAGATCCAAGAAGCCGGCGCCGCGGGGTCCCTCTATGGTGGCTGCGGTTTTAAAACGCCGCACCCGCTGAAAATCGGTCGCGAGTTTCCT
Organism: uncultured Akkermansia sp.; assembly: GCA_964400455.1. Classification (GTDB taxonomy): domain Bacteria; phylum Verrucomicrobiota; class Verrucomicrobiia; order Opitutales; family Opitutaceae; genus IMCC26134_A. The sequence continues at coordinate 7,231 of CAYNUW010000110.1, forward strand.
GACCGCTTCGCTTCTACCGACGAAGATGGGTTTCTCGAGCACTCGATCGACGACCTTCGGACTGGGTTGAGTCTCCGGCGCCGTGGAATGGGATGTCGGCGCGGCGGCGCGATCGGAGAGTATGCGCGTAACAAGCTCGCGCAGCCGCAGGGGATCCACGGGTTTTCGCACCATCGCCGCCGTCCCCATCGCTTCATAACGGGCTTCTTGTTCCGACGAGTAGGTGCCCGAACATATGATAACCGGGAGCGTGGGAAAGAACGCGCGCAGGTAGGCCATCGCCCCCAGGCCGTCCAGGCGCGGCATGTCGTTGTCCAGCATCACCAGGTCGAAGGGGCGCGTCCGCGCGGTTTCCACCGCCTGCACGCCATCGAAAACGCAGACCACTTCGTAGTCGGCTTTCTTCAGCACCATTCCGAGAAGGCTGCAGCACACCTCGGAATCGTCGGCGATCAGTATTCGTAGTCGTGAAGGTGATTCTTTGCTCATGCGGTTATGAGTTCATCGACTCAGGGCATAGGGCTGTTGCTGTCCTTGCGACTGGAGAAGACCTCGCGTTCCGCCAAGGTTCTCGCAATCTCCGCGATGCGCTTCTCCGCCTCGGCCACCCGCTGTTCGCGCTGGGTCACCGCTGCCTCTCGCTCGCTCAAAACCGTTTCTCTCCTTTGGCGGGCGGCAGCTTCGCGAACATCGCTGACCTTTAGGGCGCAAAGGACCGACTGGCCCTCGGTCTCCAACGATTCAACCTGCGAAAAATCCGCGCAGGGATGCCCAGACCCAACCGGAATCATCGCCAGGCGGGTGCCCGAGTCGTCGCTCACCAGCACCAACCCCGACACGCCAGACTGCACCAGTAGTTTGTCTGCCGCCGCCGCCTGTTCAGTGCCGATCAGGGAACAGAAGGCTCGGTAGGGAACGAAGGGGATATTCATAGCCGATAAACTCAGTAAGGTAGACTTAATTGCGCGCCGGTCGCGTCTTCAAACCAAAGCAGGCGATTGACAAGGTCGGCGCTGACCAAACGCACGCCCAAGACCGCGTCCACCATGTCACCGGCGAAAACCGTGCGTCCGTCGATCACGGCGCGAACACGTTCCCTTTGCAGCACCCCGGTGATTCGCAGCGCGCCCACATAAGCTTGAAACGCGATGGACGCCTTGGGGCGCGGCGGGGGGGTGGAAAGATTCGTGGGCGGTGCGCCGGCCTGAGGGCTTGGTGCTACGGCTGGAGGTAAACGTTCAGAATTTTTTGCGGGGGCACTGACCAACGTTGCGCCCGGAGTCGGAGCAGGGGCGCTAGGGGTCGAACTTGCCGGTGGTGAAACCTGAGGTTGAAGCGCGGCGGGAGCCGGATCGATGGCCCGCAGGAGATTCACGTCTCCGCTCAGGGGGGCCTCCACTTGCCAGCCCCCGTCGTCCGTGACCGTTGACAGGGTTCGAATCGCGATACGGGTCCGCGCTGCGGTCTCCGGCGAGACCACGGGTGCGGCGTTTTTAGAATCTCCACGATTCTCTCTCGTCCACAACCACGCCACCGCGACGGCCAACAACAATCCCACCGCTACGATAAGCCCAGGAAGCTTACGACGTGACTTGGTTTTGCGCTGTGAAGTGCCCGCTCGCAGCGCAGCCAAACTGGGCGGAGGGGCCTGCAAGGGAGCACGAATCGGTATGGGAGGCGTAGTTCCCCGGCCGTTCGCGGTTGGGGCAGAACTTGGCAGTGGCAGCAGCGGAGCCGTGGGCACCGGCGGGGCGGACATTTGGGAAGTCGGCTGAGGCGCTTGGGTGCCGGTGGATAAACGGAGCGTCGGTTTGGTGCGTTTCGGTGCAGGTGCAGGTTTCCCAGGTGTCGCTGAGAGTTTCTGCAGCATGTCATCCAAAATTCTTCCGATCATGATCATGTCGGTCGCGGGCCGGGTTGGCTCTTCGTCATCCTGACTTCCCGCTCTTTCCAACGCGGGATAGGCTCTTTCCGGATACTCCTCGTCTCGGCTGTCCACCAAGGCACGCACCAAGCGCCGCTTCTGCGCGGCCAAGTGGTGACTAGGGACATTTGTATCTGGTGCGGAATACATGATACCTTTCCACTATGATGCCATAAAGTCGCTCAGTGGAAACACTTTTTAATGCTCACGCGGAAATCTTAAGGACTTTGCTTGCAGGACCGTGATGGATCTTTTCGGGCCGGCTGCATTGCGGTGTTAAGCAAAGGCAATCGGTTCGCCACAATCGGTAGTGATCATTCGCGCCTACGCAGCACTCTGTTCCTCGCGCCCGCCAGCGTTGACACTACGCTTTGTTTCGGTCTTTGCTCTCACCTTTGAGCGCCTCCGATATTGGCGACTAAAACTCCTTACTAGCACTACCACATCCATGGCCAAAGCCACTAAGAAACCCGCCGCGCAGGCTAAAAAGCCCGCCGCTCCCGCCAAAAAACCCGCCCCCGCCGCCAAAACCGGCAAAGGCCCCAAATACGTTTACACTTGGGGCGCCGGCAAAGCCGATGGCGACGGCACCATGAAGGCTCTGCTGGGTGGCAAGGGTGCGAACCTAGCCGAGATGACCCGCATTGGCCTCCCTGTTCCTCCGGGCTTCACCATCACCACCGAGGTGTGCACGTATTTCTACGCCAACAGGAAGACCTACCCCGCCTCCCTCCAGGCTCAGATGGAGGCCGCCGTCTTCAACATGGAGAAGATCATGGGCACCAAGTTCGGCGCCACCAACGGCATGCCCCTGCTCGTCGCCGTCCGCTCCGGCGCCCGCGACTCCATGCCCGGCATGATGGACACGATTCTCAACCTCGGTCTCAACGACGAGTCCGTCGTCGCCCTCGAGAAGGCCACTGGCAACCCCCGTTTCGCCTACGACTGCTACCGCCGCTTCATCCAGATGTATGGCGACGTCGTCCTCGGCGTGCAGAAGCGCGAAGGCGAAGACCACGAGCCGTTCGAGACCGTCATCCACAACTTCAAACACGAGAAATACCACGCGGACATCGAGGATTCCAAACTCACCGCCGAGGACCAGCAGGAGCTCATCAAGCGCTTCAAGGCTCTCGTCAAGGAGCGCACCGGCAAGGCCTTCCCCAACAACCCCTGGGACCAGCTCCGTGGCGCCGCCGGCGCCGTCTTCGGCTCCTGGATGAACGACCGCGCCATCGTCTATCGCCGCAAGTACAACATCCCCGCCGAGT
>CAYNUW010000111.1:0-10271 GCA_964400455.1 uncultured Akkermansia sp.
AAGCACGGTGGTATCGGTGTAGGAGGTGCCGACCACCGCCTCGAGCACGGTGTAGGGGCCATCGGGAGAGGTGGCCCGCGACAGGGTGTAGAGGGTGGCTCCGGGCACTGCATTCCAGCTGAGCGCGACGCGGGCATGGGTGGCGTTGGCGGTGAAGCCGGCAGGCGCGGCGGGCGGGGTGGCGAGCAAGGCAATTTCATCGGCCGGGAGCGCGCCGGAGTAGAGGATAAAGTCGTCGATCGTGCCGGTAAAAGCCGGGGCGTCGGACGTGGCGGAGGTGCCGAGGTGGGCGAGGCTGATGGTGCCCAAGTCGGCGGGGAGGAGGGCAAAGGCGGGGTTGGTCGCCGCGGGCTGGCCATTGAGGAACAAGGTCGCGGTGTGGCCGGCGAGGGAGACGGCCACATGCGTCCATTGGCCGGGCGCAAAATGGGGGGCGCTGTTCGCCTCGACCGCGTGTGTGACGTCACCGACGGTCAGCGTGAAGCGGGCGGAGCCGGCGGAGGTGCGCGGGGTGAAGGCGAGCCGGCGGAGTGCGGTGCCATCGCCGAATTCAAAAAGGCGAGCCTCGTCGGTGAGGGCGTCGGGTTTGACCCATAGGGCGAAGGTAGCGTCATGCAGGCCGGCCAGCAGGGAGGCGGGCAGGGAAACGTGAGCGCCGGCGGAAAGTTGCAGCGAACCATCGATGCGGGCGTTGGCGCCGGAAATCCAGGTGGGTGAGCCCATCAGCGTGCCGTGCCAGTCATTGCCGGTGGAGTCTTGGGCGAGCGTGCCGGAGCCCTCGTCGAAACGCAGGTGGGCGATGCGCACCGCGCCACGGGTCACGGTGGGCAGGGTAAACTCGAGCACCGGGCGAAAGGCGGTGGTGGCGCTATCGCGGGAATGAAAGCCGATGAAGTTCCAGCCGTCGTTGACTACGCGCAGCGAGAGGATGCCGTCGCCGCCGGCTTCCGCGCGCGCGGCGGCGGTGAGGTCCACCGCGACCTGTTGACCGACGACGTAGCCGGTGTGGGTGGCGGCGAGGGTGCCGGGCGCGGTGGGGCGGTTGTTCCAGTTGAGGGTGCTTTCGGACCAGGTGTCGTCGGCGATGCGCTCGAAGGAGAGACTGGCGGGGCCGTCGACTTGGAAGGGCACGAGCTTGAGGCGAACGTTCTGCGCGTCGCCCAGACCGGAGACGTCGAACTTCAGGTAGGAAACGCGGCTGAAACCGGAATTCAGGTTTGCGTCATACTTTGCAACGAGCTGGGTGGCGGTGCCGAAGTTGGTCGATGCGGAGCCGCCGTCGCGAGCGTAGGTGTCGGCCGTGGGGGACAGTTGTCCGGTTTGTTCGGCGCCACCCACGCCGAGAAAATCGAGGTCGGGCAGGCCGGAGGCGGAGACGGCCTGGAGGCGAACCTCGGAGGTGCCGGCGCCAATGGCGGCGTGCACGGAGACAAGTCGCCAGGTCTCGGGTGCGGCGGTGGCGGGGAAACGCACGCCGGAGGCGACGTTGACGCCATTGAGGTAGAGGTCGGCGATGCGTTCGGTGTCGGAGGCGTAGCGGAAGGTGAAAGCGGCGGTGGTGGCCTCGGGGTAGCGGACTTTCCAGCGCACGGTGGTGCCGGCGGCGTCGGTGGTGTCGGCGTAACCTTCGCCGGTGTAGCCGGAACGCGTGGTGGAGACCGCGCCGTCCACCCGGACGAACCCGGGCTCGTTTTCTTGAATGATGAGGCCCTGGGCAAAAGCCGTGGGTTCGGCGACGATGTTGTCGAAGTAAAGGGCGGTGGTGCGAGTGCCGGTGGAGCGAAACTCGACGGTGTTGGCTCCGGCGGCGAGTTGGACGGACTGTTCGAGGACGGCCCAGTCGCTCAGGGTGGGAGTGCGGGTAAAAACCGGGGTGCCGATGCGGGCGTTGTTAACGTAGAGATCCACCGAGGTGATGTCGGCGCCGGTGACGGAGTAGCGGGTCCGGAGCAGGTAGCGACCGGCGGCGGGAACGGTGACGACGTCGCGCACGGCCGAGCCGGAGCCGTTGCCAAACTGGAGGTAGCCCTGGCCGGTGTAGTTGCGAATGGGGCCGGTGTTTCCGCCGCGGGTGATGCCGCCGATGCTCTTGTAATCGAAACATTCGGCCTCGTATTGACGGGGGCCGGCGAAGACGGAGGGGCGGGCCGGGGCGATGATGTTGGCGGGGGTGTAGGCGGTCAGCCGGCCGGTGGCGGTGCCGGCGCAGTTGACGGTGATGTCGAGCGGGCCGTTGTGGCGGACGGTAAGGGTGAAAACGCCATCGACCCAGGAGTCAGTGAGCACGCTGGCCTGGTGGCTGCCCCGATCGACGTAGGACCAGGTGGGACGGGAGCTGGCGCCGCGAATGACGATGACGTCGGTCTTCAGGCCGGTGTCGAGGACGTTGTCGTAGTTGCTCAGGTAATACGTGACCCGGTCGGCGTATTCCTTGACCACGCCGGCGGTGTATTGGGCCAGCGTGAGCTCCATGCTCGCGGCGGTGTTGTATTTAAAGGGGATTACGCCGCTGGCGGTCTGGCCGGTTTTATAGGGGTTGTAGACCACCCAGCCGTTCTCATGGCGGCCGGCGTAGATGTCGCCGGTGTATTCGGAGGGAAAGCGGGCGTCGAACTCGGCGACCTTGGCGGCGATGGTGGGCCAGCGGGAGGCGTAGGCGGAGCGGTTGACCTTGACGGGGAAGGACTGGGCGTCGGCGTCGGCGAGTTGGAAAACGGTGGGGATGGTGGGGTAGCGCCCGGTCTTTTTGAAAAAGGTTTTATTATCCCGAAGGTTGCCGTCGCCGTCCATGCGGTAGAGACCCTCGAAGAGTGTTTCCGGCGAGCTGTAGATGGTGTCGGCGGAGCCGGTGTTCACGTCATTGATGACGACGACCTGGGTGCGGTCGATGACTTCTCGCCGAGTGGGGATGCGCACGGTTCCGTCGATGACCTTGCGGAAGAGGTCCACGCTGACGTTGTCGAACTGGGGAAAGGTTTCCCAACGGCGCATGGTGTAGCCATCGGTGGTGGCTCCGGCGCTGATCTCGCGGAAGCACTGGGTCCAGATGAGTTCGGGGCCGTCAAAGACGGTCTGGCCGGTGAGCATCACGTGCTCGAGAAAAGGCGCGCCCTGAGTGGCCATGGTGAAGTTGGCGTGGGTGCCGGTGGTGTCGGTCCAGCCGGTGTCGTCGTAGCGCATCCCGTAGTGGCCGGAGTAGCCGGAGAGCCAGGCGCCGAGGGCGAGACTCTCCATGTCGTATTGGTAGGACTGCTGGGTGTGTTTCTCGCAGAGGATGTAGTTGGCGGCGTATTGGCGGCTGGCGGCGGCGAAGGCGGGCACGCGTTTCAACATGCCGATGGGATTGATGTTGGGGGACCATTGATTGCCGCACCAGCTGACGACGAGGTAGCCGCCGTATTTGTGGGTAAGGGGAAGGAGTCGGGCGAAGTGGTTGATGCGATCCGTCCACTTCGGCGAAAGGGGATCGGTCGTGCTGTCGTAGCCCCAAAACTGTTCGCAGTAGTTGAAACCGATCATGTTGGGGAAATCGCGATAGAACTCCTCGTAGACCGAGAGATCGAAATCGGAGAAGTGACTGAAGCCTCCGCTGGAAGGCTGAACCATGGCCCACATCTGGTTTTCGGCGCAGGCGCGCAGCCAGGATTTGGCGATCTCGTAGCCATATTCGGCGACCTGGAACTGGCTGGTCTCCTCGTTGTGGCTGATGGAGAGGGAAATATTCATCACCACAAAGGGCCGGAGGTCGGCTGGCACGAGGGCGATGATTTTTTGGGGATCGGCGTAGTTCCAAGTGTCGATATGGATCAGCCACATCGGTTGTTGGGGGGAGATGGGACGGCGCAGCGGGACGGCGGGGTTGCCTTGAGCTTGGCTGATCAGAGCCCCCGTGAAAAAGACAGCGAGCAGGACGAACAGACGGAGCGGCGAGAACAGCATCGGGAACGGAGCTTGGGGTGGGTAAATCGCGAACGGCCAGAGGGGCCTCGCGTGATTGTAGCACGACGAGACAGACGGGAGAGACGACTCTTCGTATGCGCTAACTTTAGCCTTATGGTTGGTCAGGGATCATCCGAGAAATGGTTGCCGGTCAGTGCCATTTACTTGGTGAGTCGGGTTGGGTGGGGAAGATGATGGCAAACGGGCGGCTGACGCGGTCGTCGAGGTGCACGCACGATGCGGGGGGCGGCAGTTTCCGAAAAGCGCTGTGGCCGAGGGGAAAGTAGCGTCGTTCCGTGCGCGGCACGGTAAACCGCCCGAGGAAGCGAACGTGCGGTTTTGGCAGTCGAGGCTCACCCAACCCCAATGTTCGTATTACGAACATTGGGGCTTGGGCGGCTGGCGAATGGGTGGGGTGGTGGTGGTTTTGTCCTGGGGGCGGATGCTTCCGGTGTCGCGGGAGCATGGAGGGTTTACTTTTCAGGCGCACCCTAGTCGACGGGCGGCAGGCTGATGCCGGCGGGGGTTTGTTCAATGGGGCGGATGGAGCCGTCGGGCTCGTGGTGGAGATACTCCACGCACACGGCGCGTCGGCCGAGGCCGCCTTTTACGCCGTCGAGCGCCATACCGGCGTAGTGGTAGAAGAAATACCACTGATTCTTGAATTCAATGATGCCGGGGTGGATGGTGAAACTGTTCTTGGCCGAGCCGGTCACGCGGCCGCGGTGGGTCCAGGGGCCGGTGATGTTTTCGGCGGTGGCGTAGCTGATCTGCTCCCAGCCGCCGGGCGGGATCATGGAGGCGTAAACGAGGTAGTAGAGTTTATCGCGTTTGTAGAGCCAAGGGCCTTCCACGAATTGGGGCGGGGTGATGTTCTGGATCGGGCCGTCGAGCTCGATCATGTTGGGTTTGAGTTTTACGAGGTAGCAGTCGCCGTTGCCCCACGACATCCAGGGGGTGCCGTCATCGTCGATAAAAACGGTGGGGTCGATGTCTTCCCAGGGCCGGCGACCGTCGGGGGTCGAGGCATTGGTAATGAGCGGTCGGCCGATGGCGTCCACGAAAGGGCCGGTGGGGTGGTCGGCCACGGCCACGCCGATGTTGTTGCCGGGGCAGGAAGCGTCTCCCCGGGTGGTGGAGTAGAAGAAGAATTTCCCGTCGCGGTGCACGACTTGCGAGGCCCAGGCGGAGTTGCGCTCGCCCCAGGCGAAGGTGGTGGGCCGGAGCACCTCGCCGTGGGCGGTCCACGTCTTCAGGTCCTTGGAGGAGTAGCAAAGCCAGGCGGGCATGGTGAACATCTCCTTGCCGCGGGCGTTGTCCTGGCCGACGTAAACATAAACGGTGTCGCCCACGACCAGGGGCGCGGGGTCGGCGGTGAACTGGTCGCGGAAGATGGGATTGGAGCCCACGGCGGCAGGCAGGGGGCCGCCGTCGAGGTCGGTGGCGACGCGCTCGGGAGTGGGGAAGATGCGGTAGTAGTCGAAGTCGGCGTGACCACCGGCTTCGCGGGTGGAGTAGCAGAAGAGCGCGAAGCGGTAGCCCATGAAATGGGGCAGGGTGTAGGCCATGGTCGAGGGGCGGCCGATGGGTTTCCAGGTGAGGCCGTCGAGGCTGTAGGAAAAGCGAACCAGCTCGGGGGAAGGTTGGAACTCACAGTCGGCGCGGAGGTGGACCACGGTGGCGTCGAGGGGCACGGCCTCGACCTCGATGGGCTGGTCGTTTTCGGTCGTGACCATGACGAGGTGGCGGCGACCGGACTCTTGTTTAACGCCGACGTAGCCGTAGCGACGCTGAAGCACGCCGAGGCCGGCGACGTCGCCGTCCTTGAGGCCGGAGACGTCAACGCTGGTTTCGGCGACGCTGCGCGGGCCGAAGGTGCGCTGGGTGAGGGTGTTTTTGGCCCGGAGAAAGTCTGGCACGATCTTGCCGGTGGTGAGGCGCAGATGGCCGCGACGAGCGGTGAGCGACCAGAGGTGGTTCTCGGGGTTGTGGTTCCACTGCCAAGCGAGGGGCAGGGGGCGGTCGCCGGGGGAGCGTTCGAACTCGTCGGAGGCGACGATGCCGGAAACGCCGGAGGTTCCTTGTTCACCGGCGGGGATGTCGAGCGTCATGGGCACCTTGCCGTTTTCGCCGATGACGGGCCAGCCGTCCTCCCAGCGCACGGGGGCGAGGTAGGGGATGCGGCCGACGGCGCCGTTGTCCTTGAAGAGGTAGGCATACCATTTGCCATCCGGGGTATCGATGAGACCGCCCTGGGCGATGCCACGGTCTTCGAGTGCGATGCGACCCTCGTAGGGGCCGGTGATTTTATCGGCGCGGTGCACGATGACGGTGCGCGACCAGCGGCTGCCGGGGGAGGCGATATTGAACAAGTAGTAACGACCATCGACCTTGAACAGCTGGGAGCCCTCGCCCTTGAGGCCGCCCTGGTCGTCGCCGAAGAGGGCGTTGACGTTTTCGACCACGGTTTGATTGACCCCGTCGGGCTTGATGCCGGAGAGGTCGGGCAGGAGCTCGACCAAGGTGAGGCGGCCGCCACCATAAAGCATATAGACGCGACCATCATCGTCGAAAAAGAGGGAGTGGTCGTGCAGCGAGGGCGCGAAGGAGATCTCCTGCCACGGGCCTTTTTCGAAATCGGTGGCGGAGAAGATGTGGGTGCGGCCGCTGGTGGCGGAGAAGGTGCTGACGTAGAATTTGCCGTTTTGGTGGCGGATGGAGCTGGCCCAGGAGCCCTGACCGTAGGCGGAGCGCTGGGTTTCGAGGCGCATGGCGGGATTGTCCACCAAGGTTTCGTAGGCGTAGCCGACGGTGCTCCAGTTGACGAGGTCGGGCGAGGTCATGAGCGGCACACCAGGGGCCATGTGCATGGTGGTGCTGCTCATGTAATACGTTTCCCCTACACGCACGATGGCGACGTCGGGCACGTCGGCCCAGATGAGGGGGTTTTTGGCCTGGGCGGCGAAGCCGGCGGAGTTGAGCAGGCAGGTGGCGGCGAGCGCGAGCCCGTGTTGGAGGAGGCGGCGGAGGGGCATGTGAGGGGACGGTGCAGCAGCCAAGGGGCTGCACCGGGTGGAGCAATCACGAGGGCGCGCTAACGTTTGAGCGCGACGCGTCGGTCACGGCGCGGTCAGCCTGACTCGGTAAACCACGGCGGCGTCGGCGACGGGTTTGGCCTGGTGGGGATCGATCACCAAGGCGTCATCGAGGCGGGACCAAGTTACCGGCTCGGCGGAGCCGATCAGCTCCAGCGAGGCCGGCGCGAGGTCGCGCAGGGCGCTGTTGCCGAGGGCGGCGAGCCGGAGGGGCTCGGCGGGAGCGCCGAAGCGGATGATGTAAAGCGTGCGGCCGTCCTTGCTGAAGGTGTAGCGGACATCGGCGGCGGTGAAGGGTTTGCCCTTGCCCTCGTTGAAACCTTGGGCGGAGAGGGCGACGCCCTCGGAAGCGGGGCCTTCGCCGAAGCTGGTCCACGGGCGGGTGTCGTAGATGGCCTCGGAGTTGACCGCCATCCAGGCGGCGATGCCTTCGAGCACGGCCTCGGCTTTGTCGTCGATGGAGCCGTCGCCGCGCACGGGAACGTTGAGAAGAAGGTTGCCGTTCTTGCTCACGATGTCGGCCAGCATGTGGATGACGGTGCGGGCGGACTTGTAGTGGCCGCGATTATACACGCCCCGATCGTAGTGCCAGCCGCCGATGCAGGTGTCGGTTTGCCAGGGTTGGGAGAGGATGACGGCGGGCACGCCGCGCTCGATGTCCCAGACGAGGGCCTGCTGCTGGTCGTCGGTCAGGATTTTGCCGAAGAGGACGCCGGGGTCGCCGCGGCGGGCGAGGTTGGCGTTGTAGAAATGCGCGGCGATCTGGAGGCCGGCGTCGGACACGGGCCAGAGGGGCAGGGCGGTGTCGTCGAAGTAGAGCAGGTCGGGTTGGGACTGGTTGATGAGGTCGATGGTGCGGTCGTAGAAGGACTGGTTGTAGGCTTCGTCGGGAATCGAGACGCCGCCGGACCAGTTCCAGCGGGCATGGATGGAGCCAAGGTTTTCGAAGCCGGGCGAGGGGGTGTGATTTTGGGCGTAGAGTTTTTGGGGATCGAGGCCCTCCCACCATTTGCCGACGCCGTCGGCGAGGGTGAGTTTGCCGTCGTAGGGCACGCCGGCCTTGGGGCCGGTTTTGTCGGACCCTTGGGCGGGTTCATACCAGGACCAGGCGTGGGCGGCGTGCACACTTACGCCGAAGGGCAGGCCCTCGGCGCGGGCGGCGGCGGCCCAGCCGGCGATGATATCCTTCCTGGGCCCCACGCGAACGGAGTTCCATTCGTGGTGTTTGCTGTCCCACAGGTCCAAATTGTCATGGTGGTTGGCCATGGCGAAAAAGTAGCGGGCGCCGACGCGTTTATAGAGGGAGACGAGGCGGGCGGGATCCCAGCGCTCGGCCTTCCAAGCGTTGATCACGTCTTTGAAGCCGAATTCGGAGGGGTGACCGTAGAGCTCGAGGTGGCGTCGATATTGCCAGTGGTCTTGGGAATACATCTGGCGGGCATACCAGTCGCCGGACTCGGGCTGGCACTGCGGGCCCCAGTGGGCCCAGATGCCGAACTTGGCGTCGCGGAACCAGTCGGGGGCCTGACCGTAGGTGCGCAGGGAGGCCCAGTTCGGTTGATAAGGGCCGGGGGCAACGGGTTCGGTGGTGGTGCTCACGGTCGTGGCGGGGGTAAGGTCGGAGGACAAAGTGCCGGCGGAATGGCCAAGCGGCGGGAGGGCGGAAAGTGCGATCAGGAGACGGAGGGTATTCACTTTGGGCATGGTAGGAACGTTGTTTATCACTGGGTGAAACGAACGCGCAAGAAGCGCCGGTTTTGATCATGCAGGGTGGCGATATCCTCCACCGTTACGCGAACCAAGTCGCCGACCGGAGTTTCATTGATCGAGGCCGGGCCGGACCAGGTATCGAGGCCGATGGGCAGGGAGGCGATGGGAGACCAGATGTTGAGCTCCGAGCTGGCTTCCACGACGGTGTTGGCAACGGCTGGGCTGCGGCGGGTGAAACTCAACGTGAGTCGAGGGGTGGTGCCTTGGCTGGAGCTGGCGACGAGCAGGGGTTCGCTGTCGGTGGAGAGCGGTGAGGTGCCGCAGGCGTATTCGACCAAGTTCACGCGGCCATCGGCGTCGGGATCGACGTCATCAGCGGCGTTGCCGACGGGATCCGGGCTGCCAAAGTAGGTGAGTCGCCAAGCCATCAAGGAGCTGAGCGGGCGGGCGGAGACCGGGGAGGAGGGCTCGCTTGGGCCGAGGGTGTTGGATGCGCTGACGGTGTAGTAGTAGGTGTCGCCGTTGGTTAGGCCGGATGCATCGGAGTAGCTATGGGTGGTGAGATTGGCGGCGAGCAGGGAGAAGGGGCCGGCGGCGGAGTCGGCGCGCTGAACGGTGTAACTGGTGGCACCTGGAGTGGTGGACCAAGAGAGCTCGATGCGGGCGTCGCTGCCCGAGGCGGTGAGCCCGGTGGGTGCCGGGGGCGGGAGGCTGGCCGGAGTGGTGGTCACTTGGTCGAACCAAGCCTGGCAGAGGGTGCCGTCGAGGTGACTGTTGACGGCGAGGCCCAGGTGGGCGGACGCGCCCATGCTTACGGTGACGGGGGAGCCGACCTGAAGCCAGGTGACGCCGTCGGCGGACTGGTAGCCGGTGAACGTATTGCCCACGCGGGTGAGGCGCACCCAACGCGGGGCGATCAAGCCGGCGGTGGCGTCGGCTGTGGTGCCGCCGCCGTTGGTGGTGCGGCGGATGAATTCGACGCCGGCACTGGGGGTGACGTTGACCATGGCATGGGCGGAGCCGGTGGTGAGCAACTCCCGGATCATGACGCCACCCTTGGCGTTGGGATGGACGTTTTGCAGGTAGCGGACGCGGGCGGTGATGGTGCAGTCGCCGGAAATGGGAATGTAGGCGTAGCGAATTTCATCCTCGGCGAACCACACGTCGGCTCCTGAGCCGGTAAGCAGAAAGGAGCGATTGGAATAGCCTCCGGAGCCGACTGCGGCGACTGCCCCGACATCCTGCTGGACCCAGCCGGCGGGAAGCGCGAGCGGGGCTGGTGCGACCGCCACGGAAGCAGAAGGGGCGCTGGTGCCGTTGTTGTTCAACGCCAGGACCTGGAAGTAGTAGGTGGCACCATTGGTCAAGCTGGACAGGGTATGAAAGGTTGTGCTGATCGCGCTGGCGACGCTCGTGAAGGGGCCGTCGGGTGATGGGGCGCTTTGCACGGTGTAACTGGCGGCGCCGGTGGACGGTAGCCAGGAAAGAGAGACCTGGCCGTTGCCGCCGAAACCGGCGAGGTCAGCC
>CAYNUW010000112.1:0-7093 GCA_964400455.1 uncultured Akkermansia sp.
GACACCGCACCGGCCGACCGTTTAGCTCCGTGGTATGGTTGTCGCCGATCAACAATTGCCCCAGCACCGGTTGGTGGATGCAGCCAAGAACGGGTTTTCCCCGATACAACAGCGCGATCAGCGTCACCCAAAGCGGCACATGGGTGATAAACGACTTCGTCCCGTCGATCGGATCCAGCACCCACACAAAATCCGCGCCCTCCCGAACCTTGCCGTGCTCCTCGCCGAGGATGCCGTGATCCGGAAAACGCGCCTCGATCCGCCGACGCATCAACGCCTCCGCGCCTCGATCCGCCTCCGTCACCGGTGAATCATCACCCTTGGCTTCCACCGCCAGATTCTCGCGCCCGGCCCAAGGCCGCAAATAGTCACCACTTTCGACGGCGAGTTCCTGCAAAAAGGCGCGATAGGGGGCTAGATCCATGTCCGCTTGCATAGCCGTGCGACGCCCGGAAGCACACCGAAAATCACGGCTTCGCCGACCCCGCGGCCAGCGTCACCAAACGGCTCTGACTCATGCGGCGCACGCCGATCCGCGCCGGCTCTGAACCAGAACCTTCCAGCGCCGCCTCGAATTCAGCCACCGTCGCAACCGGGCGATCATTCACCGACACCACGATTTCATAGGGCTTGAGACCTGCGACGGCCGCCGCGCCGCCCGCCTCCACGCGCGCCACCAACAACCCGGGCTGCCCGACTGCGATCTGGAAATAGCGCCGGGTCTCGATGGTGAGCTCACGCAACCTAAGGCCAAGCGACTCGGAGACAAACTCCACCGCCGAGCCGTAATGCACCGGCCCGTGCTCGACCACCAACGAAGCGCTGGCGACCTTGCCTCCTCTCGCGTAGTCGAGAGCGTAAGCGGTGCCAACCCCGAGCGCCTTCAACGTTTTTTCCAGCGTGGTCTCGGCCGGCATCCAAGGCAACGGAATGCGGTCGAAATAGGCGTCCGGTATCTCGTCATAACGATCCCAGGGGAACGCGCGCTCCGAAAAAGCATACGCGTCCGCTTCCACCGTGAGCGGGCTCTGCACACCCTCCGGCAAAATGCGCAGCAGCACATCGCCCGGTTCCAGCCCCGCACGCTCGGCCGGCGAATCAGCATACACATGGCTGACCAGCGCGCCCGTGTCGCCATTATCGGTTTGCGCGGACACCCCGTGCGCCTCGGCGAGCACACGATCCAAGGCCTGCAACTCGACGCCCAGCCATACCAGGCGGCGCTCCTCCTCGGCGGAGCGAGGATGGTTTCGAACATCGGCCCACCCGGCGACCTCCCCGGCATAGACCGAAAGCTCAACCGCCTTTACCGTGACCGGATCGGGGATCGACCAACGATCCGTGCCGGGCGTGGCGCGCCTCGCCAACGGCACCCCCACCAGCCGTCCCTCCAGATTAAAAACATACAGGTTCTCGACCTCATCGCCAAAACTAGGCGACGGCCGGTCGCGAAAACCCGGCTGCACCGCCGCGCAGCGCACGTGCGCATACCAAGCCCGCCGCTCGTCGCCGCTTATCTCAATGCGCGCCGCAAAAAGCAGCCGCTCCCGCTGCGCCTCCCAATCGATGTCCGCCACGGGCGCAGCCTCCACCAGCGGCTCCAGCGGCTCCACGACTAGAGCCGCGAGGTCCGCCACGCTGGCCACAAACTTCGCCCGGCGCGCCGCGCCGCCCGGCAGCATCAAACTCACATCTTCGAGCCGCGCCGTTACATTGGCGTCCAGCCCCCGCAACACCAGGACGCGCTCGGGCGAAAGCACCACGGCGGCGGCCTGAATCACGGTGGCCTGGCTGTCATCATCCTCCGAGCGATAGTTGGTCTGCTCCCCCGGCTGGACCGGCACCGGACGCAGCCGCAGCGTGGCGTGAAGGATTACGGCGTCCGCGACACGCTCCACTCCCGCGAGGCGACGCGCATAGTCCTCGGCATCAATCCACGGCCATTCAGCCGGATTCTTTTTCCATGAGACATCCGACGGCAGTGTTTCGGTGAAAATCGCCGTCACCGGCGCACCATTCGCGGCCAGTGCGATTGAACCAGCCGGCACCGGCCGTCGCGCCACGCCGGCCGCGTCCAGAATCCACGAACCGCCCAACGGCTGCAGCCAGGAATTCCAACCATCACCCTCGCGACTGTAGGTAAGCGTCCAATACGGCCCCTTCGCCTTCGGCGAGAAAGTCAAGGGCCGCCCCGCGGCCAGGGGGCGCTCCAGGCGGAAAAGCGCGGCATTGCGATCCAGCGACCACGCGCTCAGCCGGGCCGGTGCTCGGTCATCGCCCAAGCGCACACTCCAATCCCGCAAAAACCGTGGATGGAGCATCGGATCGGCGGCCAGCACCTCGTCTTTTCCCACCAGATAACCGGGCGCGGCGGCCGGCCGTTCCTCTTCCAGCACGTTTTCCAGTTCGTTGACATGATGCTCGCCACACTTCGGGCATCGCCGCGACCATCCGGCCGCCACCGGGCGGTCGCCGTCCGAGGTTTGCAGCCGCCCCTCGACCTGCACCAAGGCCGCGCGCACCGCCGGTGCGACGACGCCCTGCGCCGGCCCCTCCGCCCGGGCGGAGGAGAACGCAAGCGCGCATGACACCAAAAGGAGGTGCAACACGAAACGACCGGTCGTCATGGTAAAAACTAGCTTGAGGATTGGGTTTGTCGGCATGGCCAGGAGGAGGGCTTGAATCGGCTGACGGAAAGTGAAGGTAAGGCGGCCGCTGCTCAGCCCCCGGAGTAATCCCGCGAAAAATCCAACGCGATCTGCACCACCCGTCCGCCGCGCAGCACGGACAACACGATTCGACGCGGCCCGCCCTCGCTGAGCGCCGCCAGCGAACGGGCATGGAGCTCCCGCACGTCGTCGAGCGTGCGCACGTCGAGCCCGTTGACCTTGAGCAAAATATCCCTCGGCACCAGTCCGCTGCCGGCGGCGTTGCCCGGCGAACGCACCCCAAAAACATACACCCCCTCCGCCCGCTGAAAATGCAACTCCGGCACCTCGAACTGATTGATCGCTTTCACGGTGAAGTCCCACCGCGGGCACGCCAGCTCCTCACCCAGCACCCGCCCCTTCTCCCGGGGCGTCAGCTCCAGCTCCGTCTCGACCCCATCACGTAAAATTCTCAGGCGGGCGGGCTCATTCACCGGCAGCAGGGCCAGCCGGCGCCGCACTTCCGGAAGATTCTCCTCCATCAAAGCCGTCACCGGCTCCGCATTGACCGCCAGCAGCCGGTCGCGCGCACGCAACCCGCCCTCCCGCGCCGGGCTGGCTTCATCCGTCCCGGCCACAATCACGCCGTCCGTGCCCTCAAAGTTGATATTACGCTGAAAATCCCGCAGGGGCTGCAGCTGCAAACCCGTCCAGGCCCAGCCGGCATCCCCCCCGTCCCGCAACCGCGGCAGCACGATGGTCAGCGTCTCCGCCGGAATCGCGAAACCCATGTCGCCCCCCTGCATCGAACCGCGTGCATTGATGCCCACCACCCGACCTTCGGTGTCCACCAGCGGACCGCCGGAATTGCCGGGACTGATCGAGGCGTCCGTCTGTATCCACGAACTGTATTCACTCGCCTCGGGCAGATAACGTCTCGCGCAAGCCACGATCCCGAACGACACCGACCGGTTCAACCCCCAGGGCGCGCCCAGCGCCATGACAAAATCCCCCTCCTGCAGCCGCACGGAATCCCCAATCTGCGCATAGGGCACCTTTTCCCCCTCCTGCAAACGCAGTCGCACCAGCGCCAGGTCCGTGTCCTTGTCCTGCCCCACGATGTCGGCCGCGTAGGCGCGTCCGTCATTCAGCAGGCAACGCACTTCGACCGCCCGATTCACCACGTGCCAATTGGTAACCACCTCGCCGGTATCCGAAATCAAAACCCCGCTCCCCGAGGCAGTCACACGCAAGGCCCGCCCTTGTTCATTGTTCTCAACCACACAACGCAGATACACCACCGCGGGAAAAACGCTCTCCTTCGCCCGACTCACCACCTCGCGAAAATCGGCCGGCAGCGCCTCCGGCCTGACCTCGGACACACCCGCGACCGAGGCCGCCGCGTAAGCTACCGCCAGCTTCAGTAAAAAAAGACGCAGGGAGCAGCCCCCGCTCACGACGACAGATCTCAACGGAAAAGACATTGGGCAGGACACTTTGCCAGGCTTTCGACCGGCACAAGCCCTCGTGCCAAAGTTTCTAAACCCATCCGACATCAGCCCGCTCCCCCTTCGCTTCCCACGGGCAGATAACGCCGCCGCACACCGCTGCGCCCGCGTGATCGCAGACGCTCCGCCGGGTCACCGTAGGGTTTTTTACGATAGCTCGGCCGCTCCGGATCGAGCGCACACTCGATCTGGAAGCGCTGCATCCGTTCGAAAAGCCCCAGCAGCTGCTCCCGGTCGGCGTAGGTGTCCAGCCCGCCCTGGTCCAGGGCCAGCAACATTTCATGCGTCGCCTCCAAGGTGCTCAAACAACCATCCTGCGGCTGCTGCTTGATCACATACCGACTCGGCGCCGTGGGCGTAAACATCACCCGCGGCAAACGCTGTAAACTGGGCGACACCCGCAGCATCTTGCGCGCGCACGCCCAGGTGGCATCCAGCAAAAACACCACCAGCCGCCGGCCGCCCAGCTCCTCCGGTTTTAATTCTCCGCGCGATAGGTTCCTCGCTTCCGGTCCCGGATACAGCAGGACGCAATGGTTTCCCTCGTCCGCCAACAACTCCGCCAGCCTGGGATGCCCGTCCAACTCCACCCCCATCACGATCTCGCTGTTCGGCAAACACAGATGCGTCAGACGCCCCGTCCCCGCCTTTTCCTGCTTAAACTCCTTCGGATGCATCAAGAACACAAACCGCGTGCGTGTCGCCATCGGCGCGATCGATCTGCACCAGCACAGGGCCTGGGGCCAAAAACAACGATAACAAGTCACGCGCGCCATGAAATCAGCAGTCGGTCCGCACCTACCGCCCTTGCGCAAGCGAAAACCCCGCACCATCCGCACGCCTCTCCTCGACAGCACGGCTTCGCGGGTTGATGTTGCCCCTTTAAAGCCATGTCCTTCCCGCTTGATCTCGCGCTTCCGCACGTCGCCGCCATGCAGGCCTACACTCCAGGCCTGCAACCCACCGAGCCCGGCTGGATCAAACTCAACACCAACGAGAGCCCCTACCCGCCCAGCCCTCGCGCCGCCGCCGCCATCAGCGCCGAACTAGCGGACGCCGGCGAAAAACTGCGCCTCTACCCCAACCCCAAGTCCACTCCCCTCCGTCGCTTGATCGCGACCCTCCACGGGCACGGCCTTGCCGAGGAGAATGTGCTGGTCGGCAACGGTTCCGACGACGTGTTGAACCTGCTGGTCCGCGTCTTCGGCGGACCCTCCGCGCCCACCTCCTTCACCCTGCCCAGCTACTCCCTCTACCCCGTGCTCGTCGCCATCCAAGACGGCCGCTGCGCCCCCGTGCCCTTCGACCGCTCCATGCGCCTGCCGACCAAAGAACTGGCCGCCACCCCCGCCCGCGCCTGTTTTCTCACCTCACCCAACGCCCCAACCGGCGTCGGGTTCTCCAACACCGAGATCGCCGACCTCCTCGCCCGTTTCCCCGGCGTGCTGGTGCTCGACGAGACCTACGCGCCTTTCGCCCGGGAAAACGCCGTCTCCCTGCTCGCCTCCCACCCCCGCCTCGTCATCACCCGCTCCCTCTCCAAAGCCCACGGGCTCGCCGGCCTGCGCGTCGGTTACTGCCTGGCCCACCCCGAGGTCATCGGCCTGCTCGATCGCGTCCGCGACAGTTACAACGTCAACCGCCTCAGCCAAGCCGGAGCCCTCGCCGCCCTCTCCGACGGCGATTACTACGCCGCGCTCATCGGCAAGATCATCCGCACTCGCGACTACTGGCTCGGCGAGTGGACCGCCCGCGGCTGGTTCACCTACCAGAGCCAGACCAATTTTCTCTTCACCGAACCCCGCGACGCCCGCGGCGAGTCCGGCCCCGCCGTCGCCCGCTCCCTCTACGACTTCTTCACCACGCGCCGCATCTTGGTCCGCGCCTTCCCTTCCCACCCCCTCACCGCCCCCTTCCTGCGCATCAGCATCGGCACCGACGCCGACATGCTCGCGGTCGACGAGGCCATCCGGGCCTGGCTGGCAACCTGATCCCGCATCCCATGCCGCACAACGAGCATCCCCACGCCCGCAAGGCCCGGTTTGAGCGCATTCGCCGCGCCAAATGGCTGCTGCGTTTCCTGCCCCGCCGCGCCCGCTTCCACACCTACCCCGTGGTCGGCCGCTTCGCCGCCTTTGCCCGCAAACGCGACTACCTCTGGTCCTTCCGCTACGAGACGCTGCGCTCGTCGTTCTACATGGGCTCGACCGTGTCCCTGCTTCCCTTGATGGGCGTGCAATTGCCCATCGTCTTCGGACTCTGCCTCATGCTGCGCACCAACCTCATGGTCGCCGGCGGCCTGCAGTTTCTGACCAACCCCGTCACCGCCGTGCCGGTATACTTCGGGACTTACAAAATCGGTGAACAAGTCCTTTTCCTCAGCGGCTGGGGACCGGTGGAGTCCGTCCCCGCCGTGCCCCCGCCCGATCCCGACATCACCCTCGACCAAGCCACCGAACCGGCCCCGACGGCCCCGGTCGTGGCCGGAAACTGGCTCGGCGAACTGGCCAGTCGTTTCCGGGTGAGCAACCTCAGCCATCTCCTCAATAGCCTCGTGCTCGGCGGCCTCCTCACCGGTCTCGCCCTCGGCGCCCTCATCGACCTTGCCTGGCGCATTTTTGTCCTGCCCGCCGCCCGCCTCCGCGCCGCCAAAAAACCGATCACCGCCCAGGTCACTCCCCACGATCCGTCCGATACCAGTCCGCCCTTCTCCTCATGATTCCACTCGCCCGCCTCCTCTCCGCCGTCCTTCTGCTCGCCGGCCTGCTCGCGGGCTGCGCCGGAGCCCCCGCCCCTCTCGCTCCGGTCGCGATGGCTCCGACCCCGCGCCCCCCCCCCCCCCCCCCCCAACCCCCCCCCCCCCCCCCCCCGCCGCCCCCCCCCCCGCCCCCCCCGGGGGAAACCCGGGTGGGCGGGAACGGCGGGGGGGCCCCCGCC
>CAYNUW010000112.1:7103-10084 GCA_964400455.1 uncultured Akkermansia sp.
GCCCCAACGCCCGCTCCGTCCGCCGCCCAGGCGCCCCGGGTCTATCCCGTGATGCTCGGCATCGACGTGCTGGCCTCCGACAACTTCGCCGCCGTGCGCGGCAAACGCATTGGCCTGCTCACCCACCCCGCCGGGGTCAACCGCCACGGTCGCTCCACCATCGACATCCTCCACCGCGCCCCCGGCGTCACCCTCGTCTGCCTGTTCGCTCCCGAACACGCCCTCAGCGGCCAGGTCAAGGCCGGCGAAAACGTCGACGACGAGGTCCACTCCGCCACCGGCCTGCCCGTCTACTCCCTTCACGGCGCCAACCGCAAACCCACCGCCGCCCAGCTCAAGGGCCTCGACGCCCTCGTCGTCGACCTCCAGGACATCGGCGTCCGCAGCTACACCTTCAATGTGGCGATGCGCTACGCCATGGACTCCTGCTTCACCCACGGCGTCGAGGTCATCGTGCTCGATCGCCCCAACCCCCTCGGCGGCCTCAAGGTCGACGGCCCCCACCTCGACCGCGAATGGATGAGCGGCGTAGGCGCCTTCCGCATCCCCTACGTCCACGGCCTGACCATCGGCGAACTCGCCCGCCTCGCCGCCGGCGCCCCCGGCGTGCTCGACGTGCCCGAAGCCGTCCGCGCCAAAGGCAAACTCACCGTCATCCCCATGCGCGGCTGGCGACGCTCCCTGCGCTGGCCCGAGACCGGCCTCAAGTTCGTGCCCACCTCCCCGCTCGTCCAAGACTTCCCCGCCGTCATCGGCTACGCCATGACCGGCCTGGGCTGCGAATACAGCGGCTTTAAACACGGCGCCGGCAAAGCCCACCCCTTCCGCACCCTCTCCTTCAAGGGCAAGACCCCCGCGCAACTCAAAACCGACCTCGACCGCCTCGCCATTCCCGGCGTCGGCTTTCGGCTGCTTCCGCTCACCGACGCCCAAGGCAAACCCACCCAGGCCCTTTACGTCGACGTCACCGACTGGAGCGCCTGGCGTCCCACGCAGCTGAGCTTTGAGCTCATGCGCCTGGCCTGCCGCTACGATCCGCCCAACCCCTTCGCCAAACTCGGACCCAAGGAAAGCCGCTCCTTCAATATCCACGTCGGCAGCACCGCCTGGTGGCAGGCCCTCGTCCGCGACGGCGCCCGGGTGGACGTAGCCTCCTTCCTCACCGACTGGGAACGCCGCGCCGCAGTCTACCAACGCGAGACGCGCCGATACTGGATCTACGGCCCGTGAGCCCCGGCGATTACGGAGCCGTCCTGCTCCTCGGTTTGCTCGGCGGCGCCCACTGCGCCGGCATGTGCGCCCCCTTCGCGCTCGCCGTCTCCGTCGGCACCCCCGGCCGCGCCACCCATTTTTTCGCCCGCCACCTCGCCTACCAACTCGGCAAGGGCGCCGCTTACGTCCTGCTCGGCGTCCTTCTCCACCTCGCCACCGGGTGGATGGACGTCGCCACCCCGCTCGCCCGCGCCCAAGACTGGCTCGCCTGGGCGGCCGGCGGCACCATGATCCTCGTCGGCCTCGGCTACACCTTCGCCTGGGGCGGCGCTTCCGCCTCGCGCTGGCTCGCGGCCGGCGGCATCGCCGGCCGCGCCTGCGGCGCGCTTCGCGTCCTTTGGCAGTCGCCCACGCTCTGGCGCGCCACTATGATCGGCTGGCTCAACGGCTTCCTCCCTTGCGGCCTTTCCTTCTCCGCCCTGCTTTTTCTGGTCAGCCGCGACTCCCTCGAAGGCCTCATCGCCGGTGCCTTTCTGTTCAGCCTCGCCACCCTGCCCGCCCTCGCCGTCGTCGGCTGGCTTGGGGGCCGTGTTTCCCTCCGCGCCCGCGGCCGCTGGCTGCGCGCCGCCGGCCTCGCCCTCGCCCTTTTCGGCCTGCTCACGGTTTTTCGCGGCGAAGAGGCCATCCACCACTTTTTCCACTCCGACACCGGTCACGCCCACTAAAACCGATCGACCGACATTTTCCACACTCGGGGCTGGTGCACGTCGTGATACCCGGTTTGCCTAGCCGACACTATGTTTGAAATCGCCGGCACCATCAAAAAAATCTTCGAACCGCAAACCTTCGGGAGCGGCTTCAACAAACGCGAATTCGTGCTCACCATCGAGTCCGGCCGCTTCCCCCAGGACATCAAATTTGAGTGCGTGAAAGACAAAGTCGATTTGCTCTCCCGCCTCCAGCCCGGCGCCAAAGTCACCGTCTCCTTCGACCTCCGCGGCCGCGAATGGAAGGAAAACTACTACGTGAATCTCAACGCTTGGAAAATCACCGCCGCCGCCGGCACCGACGCCGCCCCGCGTGAAGACGATGGCGCCCCCCTGCCCGAGCCCCCCGGTGAGACGGTGGAGGACGACGTCCCCTTCTGATCCGACCAACGTTTAACCACCAGGCCGTGAAGGGCGCGGCGGATCATCGTGGTCCCCCATTGGTGGGATTCTTTGACCAGCGCTTCAGGGAACCCCGGCGTGCATCCCGGGCGCGCCGGGGGCATGAATCGCGGTTTCCGGAACCAAAGCACGTTTTCCTGTTGTCTTTGGTATTCGAGTCGCTGTCTGTGGGGCTGTTCCGCAACCAGATCCTTGCTTTATTGATGGCCCTCTCAGCACCCTTCGGCGGTGGCGCTCGACGCCCCAGTCAACCCTACACACGTCGTAACAACGACCCCTTCGCGCACATCAAGCGCAACGACAAGATCCGCGTCCCTGAGATTCGGGTCATCTCCCCCGACGGTAAGCAACTGGGCATCATGGCCACGGAGCGTGCCTTGGCCTTGGCCCGCCAGTTTAACTTGGATCTGGTGGAAATGTCGGCGACCGCCGTGCCTCCGGTTTGCCGCATCATGGACTTCGGCAAATACATCTACGAGGAGCAGAAGAAGGCCAGTCACGCCAAGTCAACTGCGAGCAAGCTGAAGGAGATCGAGTTCACGCCGCGCATCGCGAGCAACGATTTCATGACCAAGATCCGCCACGCCGAGGAGTTCCTCG
>CAYNUW010000113.1:0-7206 GCA_964400455.1 uncultured Akkermansia sp.
TTGGTTTTCCAAGGCGCCGCGACGATTGCTCCCAAGTTAGGATCTACGGTGGTCGCGGGGAGTCCCATCCCCAACCTTCCGCTCGCCATTAACAACCTCACCACCACTCCAACCGTGGGTAAGGTCGTTATTGCTCCCATCTCACCCACGGGTGGATGGTTGGACGGCAGTAACACCTATGATGTGCTTACTTACACCAATTGGAATGGAAACTTGTCCGATTTTGTCCTTGGAACGGCAAGCCCTGCGTTCGCTGCACGTCAGTCGGGAACTCTGTTTGTGGATGGTAACACGATAAAGTTGACGGTGGCTGGAGACAAAGCCCTCTGGACGGGAGTCGCCTCGGGCAACTGGACCACGACCCCGATAGGGTCGCCCTACAACTGGAGAACCCAGACGGGTAGAGTCGATACAGAGTTCATCATGAACGATGAGGTTGTGTTTGATGACTCGGCTACGATCACGAATGTAAATATTGTAAATTCCAATATCAGCCTGGCGAACCTCTTTATTAACAACGAAACTAAAGATTACAGCATCGCCTCGGTTGACGGTTTCGGAATTACGGCAGTTGGGAACTTCGTGAAGACCGGTGCGGCAACCCTCACGCTGGGTGGTGTGAATACCTATACGGGCACGACGCGTATTTCGGAAGGCACGCTGAAGGTGGGTAGCTCAACGGCTTTCCAAGGCACAAGCTCACTTTTTCTCGGTTCGAATGAGCTCACGAATACCGCGAGCGCCACTTTGGACCTGAATGGAAACAGTGCTCGATTCATTAATATCACGGGAGGAAGTCAGACGGTCAACACGGTGGTGAACTCTGGTTCTGGCCAAGGAACCGACACTTTGACTATTGTGGCGCCCAGCGGAGCGATTATTGCCGAAATTAAAGACGGTCCGACCCGCAAGACCGCGGTTGCGCTTGGAGCGGCGACGGGAAATCTCACGAATCCCGCCAATACCTTCTCCGGAGGCTATCAAATGTTTGGACCCTCCGGTGGCGGGGCGGCGAATGGGGTGAGGCACTCGCCCAGCGCGGTGAACAATCCTATTGTGGTGGCGGGTGTGTTGACCAGCGGAACCTATGGCACCGGAACGATTACGATCGGTTTGGATGCGGCAGATCGTTCCCAGTTCTTTTTTAACAGCCCAAATGTGGTTCTGGCCAACGATATCGTAGTAAATACCGCCCTTGGATCCGATATTGCAGGTGCTTTTCGCGCCGAAGACCATAGTTTATTGGTAACTGGCCGAGTGGTAGCCAACAAAGCTTCGGTGGTGGTTCACCACAACGGATTGTTTTCCCCAGGGCCCACCGCCGGCGGGCCCAACGCAACGGATGTAACCGGTGGTGAAATCACCTTTACGGGGCCGATTGTTGCTGGTGAGAATCCTGCGGCCGGCTTGACTGCCCAGCAGGCCAACCTAGCCACGACCAAACGTTTGATCGTTCGATTGGCTAATACCACTTCGACGCCAAACAACTACACCGGAAATACCGTTCTTACTGCGGCGAATGTTCGCCTGCAATTGGGCGCACCGGAACAGATTCCCCATGGGGCCGGTTTTGGTAGTGTAATCAGCACTGGATCGACTTTGGATCTTAATGATTTCTCTGAAACCATCAACGGCCTGTCCGGCAGCGGTTTTGTGGAGAATATCTTTGGCACCAATCCGGTGACCCTGACGATGGGGGCCGGAGATGCCGATGGGTTCACTTATTCCGGCGTTATCTTCGACGCCCGCGGCGGTGCGAAGTTATCCGTTACCAAAGTTGGTGCGGGCGTTCAGACATTGTCCGGTGCGAATCAATACACGGGTGTCACGACGGTGGCGGGTGGAACTTTGCAAATCGGGTCCGGGGGCGAAACCGGCTCACTGCGTCCGGAAAGCTCCATTGTAACAAATGGCACCCTTGCTTTCAACCGGAGCAATTCGGTGGTGCAGGGCGTGGACTTCGCCGGGAATATCACGGGAACCGGTGGATTGACCAAGTTGGGCTCTGGCGATCTGGTGCTTAACACGGCGAATGCCTACGCGGGAGCCACCCATATTGGAGAAGGCACGCTCACGCTCACCGGTGCTGGCACTTTAGGCTTGGGAATGCTGACGCTGGCCAACGGAGGAGTGTTGAATGCGACCGGATCCTCCGCCGGATCTCTGACCTTGGCAGGAGGCCTCGGTGGAAGCGGATCCGTGAACGGAACAGGTAAACCGGTGGTAATCGGCGGAAGCTTCAGTCCGCTCGCGCTGTCGATTAGCGGCAATGTCTCGCTGGCGGCGAATGCCACCACCACACTGGTCGCGGGAGCTGCCTTGAACTCAACCTCAGTGACCACCGTCGTTGGGTCATTACTCAACGGTGGCGCTCTCAATATTGTGGCAGGGGAGGGTGTGGTCTACGCCGACGGGCAGACCTACAATTTTTTCAGCGCCAGCGAAGGGGTAAGCCCGGGTTTTAGCGCGGTGTCGGTGGGGACGGTCGCCTTGGCCGAGCAAACCTCGGGAGTTTGGACCGGAAGCTCGGCTGGTCTCAGCTACACCTACAATGAATCCACGGGTTCACTGTCGGTCGCGGCCGCTTCCGTTCCGCTCACGGCCCTCGAGACTTGGCGGCAGCAGTATTTCCAATCTCCCCTCAACGCTGATGAGGGCGCCAACGACCAAGATCCCGACGGCGATGGCATCGTGAATCTTTTGGAGTATGCGTTTGGCGGCGATCCGCTAACCAGCAGCGTCGCGCCCAAGCCGGTGGTTTCTGGCGGAAATCCGCTCTCCATCACCTTCAATCGGGTGTCGGATGGAACCATTACTTACGTCGTGGAGGCGTCCGGTGATCTGAGTTCTTGGAGCGAGATTTTCACCAGCACCGGTGTGGGTGGTCAAATCACGGTCCAAGACCCTGGTCCAGTCACCGGCAACCGTCGATTCCTGCGCGTCAAGGTTACGGCGCAATAAGGTATCTCGCGGCCAGGCCTTCTTACGATCCTTGAGTGGAAAACCCGGTGCGCTTGATCCCACGATACGCCTATCAACGGCCATCGGATCGAGGGGGCTCGCGCATCGGGTTGGTCTGCTGTCGATCGCGGCAGTTGATCCATCCACCGGCTGGATCCATGTCGGGGTGTAGCGATCCAGAATCGAATCAACACCAAGCGTGATACTCCGCCGACCTACCGCCGAATGTAAGATGGCTGTAGGATTCTAATGTTTAGCGATACCGAATCCATTGTAACGAGAAGCGACGATCCGTTCGTCGTCTCGAATGATCGGCTGACGGTTCGCTTGTCGCGTGGTGTCGGCCAGCATTCTCTGCGTGCGGGCTTGGGGTTTCTGAACGAACGGTTTGAGCCGTCCGGTGGCGGCGGTAATCCTCAACCGCTCCAATCGTGGCGTTTAGGTTTATTCCAAGCGGTTGGTTCGGCTCAAACGGAGGACGGTTCATGCTCGCCATCTGGAGGGTGAGGCGCAAAGTAACGGCTAATTCTTGCGCTTTCTATGAGCTTTTCTTCCGTTTTTATTGCCGTGCTCGCGGGCTTCGCGGTTTTAGCCGTCGTGATCGTGATTTGGGGTGTCGGTATCTACAATGGTTTGGTGGTGCTCCGAAATCGTTTCAAAAATGCCTTTTCGCAGATCGATGTGCAGTTAAAGCGTCGCTACGATTTGATTCCGAATTTGGTGGAGACGGCGAAGGGGTATCTAAAGCATGAGCGGGAAACGCTTGAGGCGGTGATTGCGGCTCGAAACATCGCTGCATCGGCGGCGAAAGCGGCGGCCGCCAATCCCGGCGAAGCGTCCGCTTTGCGAGATTTGAGCGGGGCGGAGACGGGGCTGGTCGGTGCCCTCTCACGATTGATGGTGGTGAGCGAGGCATATCCCCAGTTGAAAGCGGACCAAACCATGCAGCAACTCACCGAGGAGCTCACGACCACCGAAAACAAAATCGCGTTTGCCCGACAGGCTTACAATGATGCGGTCATGACTTATAATACGCGTCGGGAGGTTTTTCCGGCGGTGTTGATCGCGGGCATGCTTGGCTTCTCGGCGGCGGAACTATTCGCGGTGGATGGACCGGGCGAGCGGGTGGCGCCGAAGGTCAGTTTCTGACGCGACACGCCGGCGATGGATTCGTTTTTCCTGACATTGGTGGCGCCTTTTGTCTTGTTCGGGTTGGTGCTGCTCGGCGTGGCGACGGCCTTTGCTTTTTGGCTATGGATGTTGGTCGATTGTGCCCGACTGCCGGACGACGCGTCGGAGCCTAGTCGTCGGGTGGTTTGGATATTGGTGTTGGTTTTCGCGAATTTTGCCGGGGCGCTGTTGTATTATTTCGCGGTCAAGCGGGTGGGCGGGGGGCAGGGCGGCTCGGGAACGGCACGAGGGGGCGATGGCCGTTTTCCCCGACATGAACCATGAATTCCGCGCGTAGTTCGACAGCGATGGACTTTTTTGAAGCGCAGGACTTGGCGCGCCGGCGGTCGGGTCGTCTGGTCTGGTTGTTTGTCGCGGCGGTGCTGGGCACGGTGGTTGCCCTTTACGCGGCGGCGTGGGGGGTGGCGAGGTTGGCTGGGCAAGTGGGAGAGGGCTGGTGGCAGCCTGGCTTGGCGGCCGGAGTGGGGGCGGGCGCGTGTCTGGTGATCGGCGGTTCGGCGGCGTGGCGTGGGTGGCAGTTGCGGGCGGGCGGTCCTGCGGTGGCGGAGTTGTTGGGCGGCCGGGCACTCAAGCCTGGATCGGTGGATCCAAAGGAGCGAACGTTGCTGAACGTGGTGGAGGAAATGGCCTTGGCCGCGGGTTTGCCCGTGCCGGTGGTTTTCGTGTTGCCCGAGGAGCCTGGGATCAACGCGTTTGCGGCGGGTATGAGTCCGGCGGATGCGGCGGTGGCGGTGAGTGCGGGGGCCCTGGAGCGGCTGGATCGGAGCGAGTTGCAAGGGGTGGTGGCCCATGAGTTTAGTCACATCCTAAATGGAGACATGAGGCTCAACACCCGGCTGGCGGCTTGGGTGCACGGGTTGCACGCGGTCTCGGCGCTGGGGGGAGGCTTGCTGAGGGCGATGGCGCGCGGGGGCGTGCGTCATGCGCGCAGTCGGTCGGGCAAGGGCGATGGCGGACACTTCGTCTTGGCGGCGGCGGGAGTCGCTTTGTTGATCATCGGTTGGGCGGGGAAGATAGGCGCGCGTTTGATCCAGGCGGCGGTGTCGCGACAGCGTGAATACCTGGCCGATGCGGCGGCGGTGCAGTTTACGCGACTGCCCGAAGGTCTGGCCGGGGCTTTAAAAAAGGTCGGTGGAGCGGCGGTCGGGGGGGGCATCAACGCGGCCGGTGTGGAGGGATTCAGCCACCATTGTTTTGTGCAGTGTTTCGCGTCCTCCCTGTCCGGCTTCGACACCCATCCGCCTCTGGCGAGTCGCATTCGTGCGATTGAGCCGGGGTGGGACGGGCGCTACGTCGCCACTCGGGCACGGGGCCCGGCCGGGGAGATGCAGTCCACGGGTGGGTCGCCGGGGGCGAGCCCGCTGATGCCTCCGCTGGTGCGCGCCTCAAGGGTGGATCCGGCGGCTTTGGTGGCCGACGCGGGGCAACTTGGTCCTCGGGCGGTCGCAGCTGGCGCCGCGCTGCTGGCCTCTTTACCGGATGAGTTACGAGAGGCCGCGCACTCCGCCACGCAGGCCGGTCCGCTTTGTTACGCTCTGTGTGTGCCGGCGTCGGTCGATGTCGAAGGGCAGACGTGGGCCTGGGCGATGGTGAAGGAGCGGGACGGTCGTGAGGCGGCGCGGGAGGCGGAGCGATTGCACGTCAAGTTGGCGGGGCTGGCGGCGGAGACAAAACTATCGCTCGCGCAGATTGCCCTGCCCGCCTTGCGGGGTTTGTCGCCCGAGGCTTGCGCGACGGTGATGGACACGTTGCACGCCCTCAGTCACGCCGACGGACGGGTATCGCCCTACGAATACGCCTTGCAGAAAATTTTGTCGCGCGCGCTGGGTTTGGTGCTGAAACCGCGCTCGGTTTTGCGCGAGCTGGCGCCCAAGGATGTGGCGTCAGAGTTATCCTTGCTGTTGTCGACTGCGGCGCGGCTGGAAGCCGGGGAAGGCGAGGGTGCGCGAAGCGCCTATGCCCGGGCGGCGGCCAGTTTTAACGGCCTGCATCCGCCGCTGGCCTATGTGCCCGTGTCGGCGGGGGGCTTGGTTGCCCTGGACGCGGCGCTGGATCGCTTGGCGCTTACGCCGGCTTTGTTTCGGCGGCGCGTGCTTACGGCGGTGGCGGTGGTCTTTGCGGCGGACGGAACGGTGAGCGAGGCGGAAGCGGACCTACTGCGGGCCGTCGGGGCCGCCCTGGATTGCCCGTTGCCGCCGGTTTCGGTGGGGCGTAGGCCTGCGGATACTCGGTAAACCTCGGATCCGAGGCGGAGCAAGGCCAGGTGTTAAACGGCGCCTGGATCTTTATCGCCGGACTGGACGCGCGTGGCTGGCGTGTGCTGCAATGGCAACAAGATGATGTTTTACCTGCTCGCATTCGGGGTGATTTTCCTCACCGCCGGCCTGGGTTTTGTGCTGCTGCAACTTTTGGCGGTGGACGGGCGGCGGCCGTTTCCGGCGGAACAGCGGCTGTTGCGCGAGCCCGGCCATACCATCCGCCGGGAGCAGGCCCGGCTGGATCTGCAGCTGTCACAGAACCTGGTCTCGGCGGTGTTGCTGGGGCTGAGTCCGTTGATGAACCTGGTATGGCGACCGGAGCGGGCGGTCGCGGATGAAGAGGTATGGTTGCGGTGGGTGACGCTGGGGGTGGTGACCCTGGCGGCGGGCTGGGTCGTGCACAGTGTCGTCGCCTACGGGCGGAGAAAACGCAACCTGGCGCTTGGGCTGGTGGGCGAGCGCATGGTGGCGGAGCAGTTGGACGGCTTAAAAACTCTGGGGTGCAAGGTGTTTCACGACGTTCCGGGGCAGGCTGGTCATTCCGCCTTTAACATCGATCATGTGGTGGTGGGCCGTTCCGGGGTGTTTGCGGTGGAGACCAAAACCCGGCGCTTGGGGCGCTTGCGAGGCGGCGTGATGGCGCATGAAGTGATCTACGACGGCCGTGCCCTCTCTTATCCTTGGGGCGAGGAGCGTTACGGACTGGATCAGGCGGGAAGGCAGGCGGAGTGGCTGGCGGCTCATCTGCTCACCGAGTGTCGCAAGACGGTCGAGGTTCGGGCGGTGCTGGCTCTTC
>CAYNUW010000113.1:7216-10080 GCA_964400455.1 uncultured Akkermansia sp.
TTGGTCGAGGTGGTGAGTCCGCGTGAGTTGTTCGCGTTGGTCGCTGATGCCGAAACGCGGTTGACCGCCGGCGAGGTGGAGCAGATCGCGGCGCGGTTGGAGGCACGTTGCCGGGATGTGGAAATGTGAGGGGACGGGTTGACGGCCTGCGGCGGGGCTGTCGGTTTGGGGCGGAACCTGCGGAGGCGGCCTCCGGTCGGTTCATCCAACAACCCTTATGGAATTTTTAAGTCACCTCACTTCGAGCGCTTGGTCCGTGCTGATGATAGCCGTCTTTTTTGGCGGTTCGATCTTTGTACACGAGCTCGGGCATTTTTGGGCGGCTCGGCGGCGAGGGGTAAAGGTTGAGCGATTCTCGATTGGTTTTGGTCCGGCCATCTTTAAATGGCGGGGCAAGGATGGGGTGGAATACCGGCTTTCCTGGTTGCCCTTGGGTGGCTACGTCGCGCTGCCGCAGTTGGCGGACATGCGGGGTTTGGAGGGGGCGCCCTCGGAAGATCCCACGGCCTTGCCCTCGCCCAACTATGCCACGCGCATGATCGTCTTCTCCGCCGGTGCGGCGATGAACATCCTGTTCGCTTTCGCGCTTGCGACCATCCTTTGGAAGGTCGGATTCCCGGCCTACGCGGACACCCAGCGGGCAAAGATCGGCCATGTGATGTCCGAGATCACCCTGCCCGACGGACGGAAACAAATCAGCCCGGCGGCCGCGGCGGGTTTGCGCACGGGTGACACGATCCTCGAGGTGGACGGCCATGCGGTGAAGACTTGGGACGACATGCGTCAGTATTTGTTTACCGGAGACGGCCGGGCGGACGACGGCAGTCCGCGCACGGTGCTTACGGTGCTGCGCGGCGACCAGACCTTGATTATGGAGGCCCGACCGGTTTTGGCGGGCGACGAGCGGATGAGGATGCTGGGCGTGTCGCCCTACGAGAGTCTGAAAATCGCGCAAGTGGAGCCGGGGTCCCTGGCGGAACAGGCCGGTTTGCGGGCGGGGGATCGTTTGGTGGAGTTGGATGGGGTGGCGCTGACCAGCGGTCAGCTTTACGTGCAAGGGCTGCGCGATTCGCGGGCGCGGGAGGCGGAGTTGTTGGTGGAGCGAGACGGGGCGCCGGTCGCGTTAAAGTTGGCGCCGCGCCCCGAAGCCAAGGAGCCGGCGGATTTGGGGGCGGTCTTCGACGCCGAGCGCATTCTGGTGTATCGCACGCCCTGGGAACAGGTGGCGGGAAATGCCCGGATGACCTTTCGCACCCTCTGGAGCCTGCTGAATCGCAACAGTGATGTCGGTTTGTCCCAGCTGAGCGGTCCGGTGGGCATAGCGAGGATTTTTCACCTTACGGCCCAGGAGGACGTGCGCTTGGTGTTGTGGTTCACGATTCTCGTGAACGTGAATCTGGCGATTTTTAACCTATTGCCTCTGCCAGTGTTGGATGGCGGACATATGTTGTTCGCCACCCTGGGGAAGTTGCGGGGCCGAGCTTTGCCCACCGGCTTTATACAAAGCGCGCAGACCGGGTTCGCGGTTTTGTTGTTTTCGATGATGATGTATGTGACCTTTTTCGGCGACTTGCGGCGGATCTTGCGCGAGCGGGCCCCCGAAGCGGTGGAGCAACCGACGGGTGGTTCGGACAGTGCGCCCGCATCCGACACCAAGGCAGTGCCGGAGTAAGCAGGTCGCAGATGGTTTCCTAACCTGCTACTCGTTTTAACGGCGGTGGCCCGTGCCGGTGCCTGCTGTCGGTCGGAGGTGGATGGCAAGAAATGCAATGCACGCGCACGCACGGCCAAGGAACGGCGAGCCTCCTGGCGGCGATCTGATACGTTAGGGCGGAACCCGTCCGGTCTCAGTCCAATTTTTAGGACCGGGCCGTTGGATCCGCCTCTTTTTTCTCTTCCGACCCCAACCCTGCCGCCTCGGCCTCTTGCCGACGATCTTACCCATATGAGTCTTCGTCCTGTCGTTTCGCGTCCTGTGTTAGAGGTATCCCTGGACCTCGCCGCTTTTGCCGACCCCAAGGCGGACTCGGACTGGCCGGCCTTGATCCGCCGTCAGATCGAGGTGAGTCCAATGGGCGCAGAGGTTACTTTTCGGTGGCGTGGCGGTGCGCGTCTCAACCCGGCGGTGCTGGCTTTCGTTTTCGCCACCCAAGCTCCCTTCACGACCGGACGGGTGGTTAAAAATGTGGTCGAGACGGACGGTGCCCCTTTGGACGAGAACACCTGTGATCTTTTGCGCCGGGCCAAAGCCATGGTCGTGGTGCGCCTGGGCGCCGGGTTACCCGACGCAGAGGACGCCGCCGAAGGCATTCGCCGGCTGCGTGCCCACCGTGTGGCGTTACGCTCCGTGGTCAAAATCGGCCGGCGCGACGCTCGGCGGGCTCCGGATATCTATGCGCGCTTGGTGGAGCTCGGCCTTGCGGACATCTCCTTCTTGCCGGTGGTGGAGCTGAAACGGCGCGGCCCGGACTTGCCGGTGGCGGCGGAACGAGCGGCCGAGGTGGTCACGGCGGAGACCGTGCCGGCGGGAGCTTTTGGCGAGGCCTTGATCGAAGTTTACGGCCGCTGGTTTGAGCGTGATCGCGAGCAGGTAAAGTGGGAGCAGATCGAATCCGCCCGGGCGGCTTGGGCCGGGCGCGAACCCACGGAGTGCGCGCATACCAGCCGCTGTCGAAAAGCCCCGGCCGTGGACAGCGGCGGCGAGGTTTTTGGTTGCGACAAATGCACCGGGCCGGGCTATTCCCTCGGCAACCTCCGTCGCGCGCCCCTGGATATGTTGGCGTCCTGCGCGGCTGCGGAAAGATTTGCGGAGGCCAAGGCCGAATTGCCGTCGCAGTGCCTCGCGTGCCCGGTCCGTTTCGCCT
>CAYNUW010000114.1:0-9982 GCA_964400455.1 uncultured Akkermansia sp.
TCACGACTTGGTCCCGCCTTTCCGGTCCCGGTTTCGCCGCTTTCGCCGATCCCGCTGCGCCCGGGACCACGGTCACCTTCGATCAACCCGGGTCCTATGTGTTGCGGCTCGGCGCCGCCAATGGCTTTGGCGAAGTCTTTCGCACCCTGTCCGTCACCGCTGCGGCGCCGCTCACCCCTTCTCGGTTCGCGGATTGGCAGCAACTCACCTGGCCTGGGCTCGCCGATTCCGCCATCATGGGACCGACGGCCGATCCTGACGCCGACGGTCAGCCCAACCTGCTCGAATGGGCCCTCGGCACGTCCCCGGTGAGTGCTGCGTCGGTGTCGGTGTTAACCGTCCAATCCGTGGAGTCGGGTTCCGCCCCGGCATTGCTAAAACTCAGCTATACCCGCCCGGCCCAGCGGGAAGGCGTGATCTATTCGGGCGAAGTTTCTCCGGACCTCACCCCCAATTCATGGACGTCCGCTGGAGTGACCCACACCCGGCTGACCCCGGGCGACTCGGAGACTTGGCAAATCACCTACCCTGCTTCCGGCGCCCGCGCTTTTCTTCGGCTTCGCGTCTCGTTGCCTTAACTTTGGGCGCCGCAGGCATATCTCGACGCCACCCGAGCCGGCCGCGCGAGTTCGTCTCAGCCGACGTCGGTGAAGTGCGGCCTTAGGATCCAGCCGTCGTGGATACCAGCAGCCGGAGGAAGCGTCGGGGTGCGTCCGGCGAAGCGACGACCGCATCGCGCACCTCCACGCGGCGGCGCGCGCCGTTTTCCGTCTCGGTGGCGCTCGCACCCGGGGCGGTCGCCACAAAGGGTTGTCCGCCTTCGGAGCGGGCCAATTCGCTCCAGGGGCCGGCCGGATCGGCGGCCGCCTGCACCACGGCCACCACGTCGGTGGCGACCGGGTCTCGGGGGAAAATCAGGGCCAGGCGTCCATCGTCCGAGCGCCGAGGTTCGAGTGGTGAGGCGGAAGCCGTGGTGGGATTCTCCCCGAGCAGGTATTCAACCCCGTTCTTCAGTCCGTCGCCATCCGGGTCGGCGTCGAGGCCGGACACGGCGAGGTCGCCGGCTTGGGCGGCGAAGGCGGAGCCTCGCCAGGTCGCGTAGGCACCGGGTGTCCAGAGAACGGATACGGCGGCGGAGCTTTGATCGAGGGTGAAGGTGCCGACCGTGGCGGCGGCGCGGCCGAGGGTGTCGGGCGAAACCGTGCCCAGCGCGAAGGCGCCGGTGCGGGAGCCGGCGGCCAAGACCGACCAGGAACGCGGCTGGGTCCAGAAGGCGTCGAGGTAGTTCGTCGAGGCTCCGGCTTCGTCGAGTTTGAGATCGATCACGGCGCCCGAGGCCACGGTGACGGCACCGGCGCTGACCCGGGCGGTGGAGGTGAGGAAGGTGGTGTTGGCGAGCAAGGCCCAGCGCAGGCGGGCGGTGGCGGAGTAGCCGAGGGTGCCGGAGAAGGACTGGATGCCGGCGGGGGCACCCGGTTCGTGGCGGCCGGCGATGGTGACGGGGGCGGCCACGGTCCCGAGGCCGGCGAGCGTGCCGCCGGCCGAGATGGAGAGCGTGCCGGCGCTTTGTCCGCCGGCGCTGGTGAGACGGAGCGCGCCGGCGTTGATGGTGGTCGAGCCGGTGTGGGCGGCGGACGAGGACAGGACGAGGGTGCCGCTGCCGTTCTTGGTCAGACCGACCACGCCGTTGCCGTTGGCCACGCCGCCGGCGAGTTCGAAGTCGCCCGCGCCTTGAAAGGTGAATACGCGCGTGCCGGTGGCCTGGGCGGTGAGGTTGCCGGTGAAGCGCAGGCTGCCGGCGTCGGCCTGAAGCAGATAAATGGAGCCGCCCACGTCGGCGGTGACGCCGCCCAGGCGGTTGTTTCCGGCGAGGTTTTGCACGGCTGCGTTGGCGGCGGTGCGACCGCTCAACCAGAGGCGTTGCGTGAGCAGGATATCGCCGGCCGCCCCGTCGAGCTGAAGCACGGAGGCGCCGCTGTTGTTGTTGCGCTGATAGAAGGGTGAACGGGCGTTGCTCAAGGCCTGCGGATGGGCGACGCGCAGGACGCCGGAGCTGGCATTGGAAGAGCCGACGTCGAGGTAAACCTGCCCTTGGAAGGAGGGGTTGGCGGCGTTGAGCAAGAGCTGGCCCGCGCCCGCTTTGGTCAGGCTGCCGAAATAGGCCGAGCCGCTGGGCGCGGGGGTGGAGAGCGGGCTGCTGACGGTCAGCGTGGTGCCGGAGGCGACGTTAAAAACACCCCCGCTGACATTAAAACGGATGCCACGGGTGGGCTCGTCGAGCGCCATGGTGGCGGTGGTGGTGAGGGTGCCGCGATTCAGCACGAGTTGGTCGGCGACGAAGGCGGCGGGGGCGGCGCCGAGGCGGGCGGGCGAGTTGATGGAGATTTCGCCGCGGGCGCCGTTGCCGACGTAGGTGCGGCCGGTGAAAGCGGTATTCGACCCGGTCAGCGTGGTGGCGTTGCCGAGGTAGGTCACGGGGCCGGAGCCGGTGAGCGCGGCGGCGAGGGTGAGGCTGCCGGTGACGTTGTTAAACACGCCCCCTTCGGCGGTGGCGGAGACGGAGCCGGCCAGGGTGTAGGCGGAGGTGCCGTTGACCACATGCCCGGCGTTGAGCTCGAGGCTGGGCACGGTGATGGTGCCCGAGGCCGGGCCGCGGTAGAGCAGGCGGCCTCCGGACAGGCGCAGAGACGCGCCGGCGAACGTGTGGGCGGTGCCGCTGGCTGGCGTGCGCAGGGTGCGTGAGAACGTCTCGTAAGCCAGGCCCGAGGCGGGGGCGGCCCCCCCGGCCCAGTTGCCGGCCGAGGTGAAGGAGCTCGCGCCGGTCGCGTCGGAGGCGGCCAGGGTGATCTGGGCGGGCGCGGAGTAGGCCGGCCCGAGGCGGTAGTTGGCCACGATCTCCGAGCGGCCGAGGGCGACATCGCTAATGCGCAACTCGGTGTAGTCGGCGCGGGCCATGGCATCGCCGCTCCAGAGCGAGCGGCCGAGCCAGTTGTTCACGTCCTCGATCGCCGAGAGCGGAAACGCCACGTCGAGAAAGGCGACCGGATCGCCGTCGCGATACCATTGCCAACGGCCGCCGGTCGCGGCCGAAGCGCCGACGCCGGGCGTAAAGGTGATGGCGTAGTGGTGCGGCACGCCAGCGAGGGTGGGCAGTCCCGAGTCGAGGGTGACGGCGGTGCCGTCGAGCTTGGCCTCGAAGCGCTGGGCGTCGAGGTTGGTGCCGACCGCAAAGCTGACCATCACGCTATCCGAAGACTGGGTCGTGCCGGGGGCCGCGGTGCCGGGCGCGCCGGTGTATTCGCCGGGCGCGCCGAGGCCGTCGCCGGCCTGCGCCGGACGGCCGAAGTCGAGCAGGCGGCCGTGGTTGGCGTTGGTGAGCGGCGCGGCCCAGAGTTCGAGGGTGATGGCGGTGCGCGAGGAGAGCAGGCCGTTGGGCAAGTCCACGTAGGCGGCGATGGTATTGGCGGCGGCGTTGCCGGTGGTGCCACCCGGCAGGCGGAGCGCGTTGCCGGTGTAGGTGGCTCCGGCGCCGCGAACGACGGCGGGCGCGCCCTCGATTTCGTCGGTCACCACGGTGCCGGCGGAGACCGAGGCGGCGGGGCGGTTGAACAACCAGCGGCGCACCACTCGATCGAGTCGCGGTCCGGTGACGATGCGTTCGCGACGGTCGGCCACGGTCTGGGCGGACGGTGTGGAGTTGTCGCCGCCGTTCACCTGGGTGCCGGTGCTGCAATTGTTGTCGGCCGCGCCGAGCAGTCGGGTGGTGCCCACCATGATGTGGGTGTTGCTAAAGTAATAGGGCGGGGTCGCGCCGCCGCCGCCGCAGTAGTTGTGCAGCATGACGGTCTTGGGGCTGGGCACGCCGTCGCCGTGCGAGCGGCCGTAGTTGTGTCCGCCCGTTTCATGGGCGAACACGGCGGACCAGACCGCGCTTGGATTGTAGGCGGAATACATGCCGGGCTGCTGGGCCACGGCGGCGATGCTGGCCGAATCACTGTTTTTGACGATGTAGGTGACCAGGTCCGCGCCGACCGAGGCGCCGAAGGCCACCACGTCGGAGATGCGCGAGTCGTTGTTGGCCAGCCAACCCACGATGCCTCCGGTCGTCGTCCAGTCCACCGGATCATTGGCCGAGCGGATGAAGCCGGCGATGCGCATGGAGGCGCCGGTGCCGCTGATTTCGTTGATCCGATTATTGCCCGCGACGGCGTTGGCCACGATGACCTCGACGTTGTCGTCGCCGCCCACGCTGTTGGCGTAGCTGGGGGCGTAACCGATGGCCACATCCGCCTCGATGCTGGCTTGCGCGGGAGCGGCGGCGGCCGAGGCGACGGACAAAGCTGCGCACAGGAGCGGCGCCAAGGGGGAGTGAGATTTTGGGAGCATGGATGCCAACGGACTTAGGGGTTATTCGGTGCCGCAGACTCCGACCACGTAGGTGGCGGGGTCGATGCGCTTGACGACCAGTTCACCCGGCTGGCGGGGATCGGCCTGGAGGTAGAGATCATCGCTGGGCGAGAGCACGGTGAACGCCTCGCGCCCGCCTTTGAACGCCAGCGTGACCAAAGAATCGTCGCGGCCGACGAGACGACCATGCAGGGTGCCGGAGGCTCCGGACGGCGAGAGGTCGAGGCCGGTTAACTCCACCTCCAGTTCGACGCCGCGGAGCGAGGGCAATACCACGTGCTCCGGCATGCCGCCGGCCGCGCGGGCACGCTGCACCACGACGGCCACCGGCTCGCGCCGATACACCAATTGCCGGTCGAGGATGCGTCCTCCCTCTTCGATTAAACGGCGAAACTCGTCGGCGTTGTGCGCGATTTGCTGCACAACACCGGGGTCGAAGGCGTCTCCGGCGGTCCACTCATGGCGTTCGCCGGCCAAGCCGACCGGCAGGGGTCGCAGGGGGGTGACGGCGGGAAACTCCAGCCCCTCGGCCAGCTCGGCGGCGATTTGCGCTATCTCGAGGTGAGCCCGGGCGGCAGCGGTCAGCGGGCGCGGACGCTCTGCGGGAGACAGAGCGGCATGACGTGCGCAACAGGGTCCGGTTGGCGGTTGCGGCCGCCAGAGTGGCGACAACAAAATCACCGCAAGCACGGGCGGCGCGAAGACACGAAACGAGAACGCTGAGCGGGGCATAAGGGGAGCCTCGAACGATAACCCAAATGCTCATTCGCCCAAGTCCGGACCGCAGTCTGTCCGGAGGTGATTCGGTTTAACGTCAGCACTCATCCAGCGCGGTCGCCCAGACGGTCTCGTCAAAGCCCGCCAGCGCTAAGGCGTAAACGCCGGCCTCGGATTCTTTGCGCAGCAACACGGGGCGCTTCACGAGGTTTCCGTTCGCCGCTAATCGGGTCAGAAAGGTCGGCTCGTCCAAGGCCGGGAAAACGTCGCCAAATTTTTCCGCGCGGTAGTCCGTTCCGGAGGTATTGCAGAGTTTGCGCCGTTCTCCCCCCAGCGCGTGCAGCACGGCCGCCAGCTCCGTGACCGACGGAGGGGTCTCGCGGATCGGACGCTCCTCGAAGGCCGCCCCGCGCGCAGCCAGCCACTTCGCGGCTCGCCGGCAGGTGTCGCAGTTTTTGTAGGAATACAGGATCAGGGCGGGTGCGGCACACATGGGCGTGGGTATCAGGCGATCAGGTTGCGCAGGGCCTGGAGGTATTTGTCGCGGGTGCGGCCGACCACCTCGGCGGGCAAGGCGGGCGCGGGCGGGCGCTGGTCCCATTTCAAGCCCAGCAGGTGGTCGCGCACAAACTGCTTGTCGTAGCTGGGCGGCGAACAGTCGGTCCGATACTCGTCGGCCGGCCAGTAGCGCGAGGAATCCGGCGTGAGCACCTCGTCGATCAACACCAGCCGCCCGGTGGCATCGGTGCCGAATTCAAACTTGGTGTCGGCCAGAATCATGCCGGCGCGGGCGGCCGTGTCGTGGCCGAGCGAATACAGGGCGAGACTGGTTGCGCGCACCTGCTCGTAAAGCGCGGCGCCGACGATGCGCGCGCCCTCGGTGTCGTCGATCGGCGCGTCGTGCTCGCCCTTGGGGGCCTTGGTGGTGGGGGTGAAAAGCGGCGCCGGCAGGCGGTCGGCCTGGCGCAGCCCGGCGGGCAGACGGTGGCCGCAGACCACGCCGGTCTTCTGGTAGGCCGACCAGCCGCTGCCGACCAGGTAACCGCGCACCACGCACTCGATGGCGAGCGGGCGGAGCTTGCGCACGATCATCGAGCGCAGCCGCAGGTCGCGATCCAGAATGCCCCGACGGTCAAACTCGCCCTCCTGATCGGGCAGGAGGTGGTTCTCGATCACGCCGGTGGTGCGTTCGAACCACCAGTGGCTCATCTGGGTGAGCAGGATGCCCTTGCCCGGGATGCCGTCGGGCAGGATGACGTCAAAGGCCGACAGCCGGTCGGTCGCCACGAGGAGCAAGGCGTCGCCCAGGTCGAAAATTTCCCGCACCTTGCCGGAGGCGATGCGGGGAAACGGCAACCCGTCGATGGACGTGCGGGCTTGGGCGGGAAGGGCGGAAGCGATCTCGGCGAAGGTAAGCATGGCGGGGCGGCTATCGGCGCAAAGCCCCGGCCGGCGCGCAAGACCCAAGGCGGGCTCTCGCCCGGGTGGGCGAGACGGTGCCATTCACCTGCACAGGAGGAAGCGGGTCGTTTTTGCCCCTTGCCGCATCGCGCTGCGGCGGCAATTTCCCCCCTCGCGATGCCCAACAGCTTCGGACACCTCTTCCGCATTACCACCTTTGGCGAAAGCCACGGACCCGCCATCGGCGTGATCGTGGACGGCTGCCCGCCGCGCCTGCCGCTCACCGCCGCCGAGATCCAGGCCGAGCTCGACCGCCGCCGCCCCGGCCAAAGCGATATCACCACGCCGCGCAAGGAGGCCGACTCGGTCGAGATTCTCTCCGGGCTCTACGAGGGCCGCACTACCGGCACCCCCATCGCCATGCTGGTGCGCAACACCGACCAGCGCTCGTCCGCCTACGACGAAATGAAGCTGGCCTTCCGCCCCTCTCACGCCGACTTCACCTACCAGTCCAAGTTCGGCGTGCGCGACCCCAACGGCGGAGGCCGCAGCTCGGCCCGCGAGACCATCGCCCGCGTAGCCGCCGGCGCCATCGCCAAAAAACTGCTCGCCCTGCGCGGCATCGAAATCCGGGCCTTTATCACCCGCATCCACGACATCGCCGCCCCCGAGGACGCGTTGGCCCCCTTCCCCACCCTCGCCGACATCGAGGCCACCGCCGTGCGCTGCCCCCATCTCGCCACCGCCGAACGCATGATCGAACGCATCAAAGCCGTGCGGTCCGAAGGCGATTCGGTCGGCGGCCTGGTCCGCTGCCGCGCCCGCGGCCTGCCCGCCGGTCTCGGCGAGCCGGTGTTCGACCGGCTGGAAGCCGATCTCGCCAAGGCCATGCTCTCGCTGCCCGCCACCAAAGGCTTCGAAATCGGCAGCGGCTTCGGCGGCTCGCTGTTGCGCGGCTCCGAGCACAACGACCTCTTCGAGAATCGCGACGGCCGCGTGCGCACCACCAGCAACCGCTCCGGCGGCGTGCAAGGCGGCATCAGCAACGGCGAGGAGCTGGTCTTTAACGTCGCCTTCAAGCCCACCGCCACCGTCCTCCGCAGCCAACCCACCGTCAACCTCGCCGGCGAGCCGGTGGAGCTCATGGGCAAGGGCCGCCACGACCCCTGCGTCGTGCCCCGCGCCGTGCCCATCGTCGAGGCCATGACCGCCCTGGTCCTGCTCGACCATCTGCTGCGCGACCACGCGCAAAACCACGCCTTTCAACCTTGAGCCCGCGACCGACGCGGGTTCATCCGCGCCGGTCGCCACGCCCTCCCAACCTTTCGTCCCATCGTGTCCGACACCGCCCTCGCCGCCTCCATCCAGTTTTACCTCGTGCTCGGCCTGCCCGGTTCCGGTCGCCGCGAGGTCCTCGCCGACCTCGTGCAGGGCGGGCTCGACCCCGCCCTCGACCGGGCCCACGTTTACCTGCCCGCCGCCGCCCAGGCCGATCCCGCCGAGCTCACCGGCGTGGCCTCCACCTCGACCCTGCGCTGGGACGCCGACCTGCAAATGTTCCACGGCGACTCGCCGGCCGAGGGCGTCACCCACGCCTTCGCCCTGCTCGACCCGCTGGCCGATCCGGCCGACCAGCTGGAGGCGCTCAAACCCTGGCTCTCCGCCCACTCCCTCGCCGTGGCCCGCATTATCACGGTGGTGCACTGCGCCCTGATGGAGAAAACCCCGGCCCTCCTGCCCTGGCTCGACGCCTGCGTGCATTTCTCCGACGTGGTGCTGCTCAACCGCCGTGAAGGCGTGGCCAACAAATGGCTGAGTGAATTGCGCCGCCGCTACGACGACCAGTGCATGCCCTGCCTGTTTGAGTTCGTCAAAGGCGGCAAGGTGCGCAACCCGGCCCTCCTGCTCGACCCCACGCCGCGCCGCCTCAGCCAATATTTCGACGCCTCCGAATGGGACGACCTCGACCTCGAAGGGGTCGAGTTTGGCGAGTCCGACGACGAGGACGGGGAGAACTCCCGCCCGCTGGACAAAAAGGAGATCGACCCCGACGACCAGCCGCCGCCCGAACCCTGGCTGGAGCGCGACGCCACCGGCCGCCGAGTGCGCCCGCTGCCTGATTTGCACAAGCTGCTCGGCGACACTCCACCGCCTCCACCCCCTTCGGCCGCCCAAGGCTAGTTCTCGGCCAGCCACGCCCGCGCGCCATGGAAATCCTCGTGCTCGGCTCCGGCACTTCGCACGGCGTGCCCATGATCGGCTGCGCTTGCCCGGTCTGCACCTCGACCGATCCGCGCGACCAACGCGACCGCGCCTCGGTGCACGTCGTGCTCGGCGGCCGGCGCATCCAGGTGGACGCGGGCCCGGAGTTTCGCCGCCAGACCATCCGCGAGCGTATCCCGGTTATCGACGAGTTTATCCTCACCCACGGCCACGCCGACCACGTGCTCGGCATGGACGACCTGCGCCGCTACTGCGACCTGCGGCCCGACGGCGTCATCCCGGTCTATTGCACCGAGGAGGGTGACGAGCGGGTGCGCGCGCTCTATCCCTACGCCCTGCGCCCGCGCGGCGAGGTGCCGGATGGCTACGCGCGTTTCGACCTGCGGCGGATGCCGGCCCGTCTGGAGCTGCCGGAAGGCGTGATCGAGAGCACTCCCCTGCCCCACGGCCGCATCGAGACGCTCGGGCTGGTCTTTACCGAGCGCGCCAGCGGTGCCCGCTTCGCCTATTTCACCGACTGCAAAAGCATCCCGCCCGCCGCGCGCGCTCTGGCGGCCGGGGCGGACGTGCTCTTGATCGACGGCCTGCGCCCGCAGCCGCACGCCACGCATATGAACATCGAGGAGGCGCTGGCGGAAGCCGCCGCCATCGGAGCGAAACAGACCTACCTCACCCACCTGGCCCACGCCGTGGCCCACGCCGACGAAGACCGCCTGCTCGGCCCCCGCGCCCGCTTCGCCTGGGATGGCCTGCGGATAACGCTGTAGGACCGCAGCGCGGCCTGCTCTAGTCAGACCGGCGGCGAAAGACCTTGGCGTAGCGCGATCACCCTTAACTCTGCGGCGGTGATCAGGTCCTTGCCACGCCCCAACGCCTGCTTGGCCAAGATCAGATCCTCCAAAGAGATGACCTGCACCGTGTGCCCGCTCAACAACACCGATTGCGACTTGGCGCGGACTCGGTCGTAATCTCCCACCCCCGTCACCTCGGTGATAATGTCCAAAACACCGATGCGGGTTCGTAAATAGAGATTCTTCACCGGCGTGCCGGCGGCGGGAACGTCGATAAACGAGATTTTCTGCGGCGTGAGACGATGGCGCGGATCGAGATCAGCTAAAACCATCCGTAATCGATCCACGCCCTCCGGGGTCAGAATCGCACAGATGTCCAAATCCTGCGTGACTTGGGATGAACCGTGCAAAACGGCCGCATAGCCGCCGATGACCACAAAATC
>CAYNUW010000115.1:0-9970 GCA_964400455.1 uncultured Akkermansia sp.
GCCCCTGCGCCCGGATGACCTCTCCCGCGCCGCCGGCCCGCCCATCCATCTCTTCAAAGCCTCCGACGCCCCCTGGCTCAACGCCTCCCTCCGCCCCGACACTCGCCCGCTCAATTACTGCACCGACGGCCCCTTTCTCTTCCGCAGTCGCACCGACCAGCTCATCATGCTCTGGTCCAGCTACGAGAACGGCGTCTACGTGCAAACCCAGGCCCGCTCGACGGGCGGCGATTTGCCCGGCCCTTGGCTACAGCTCCCGCCGCTGATCAAAGGCGACTCCGGTCACGGCATGTTGTTTCGCACCTTCGAAGGCACTTTAATGATGGTTCTGCACCGCCCCTTCGGCCGCAACGCCCGCGGTAAACTCTACGAAATGGAGGATCGTGGCGACCACCTCGCCGTGCTCCGCCAGCGCACCGACCTCGACGGCGATCCGGCCCCCACGCATTAAAGGTCTGCACCCTCCCTGCCACCGAACATGCTTCGCCTCTCCTGCCCCATCCTATCCGCCGTCCTGCTCTGCGCGGCTCCGCTCCTGTTCGCTCTTGCCCCACGGCCCACACCCCTCGTGCCCGACACCCGCCTCGTCACCGGCCTGACCGTCAACGGCCGCTCCAACCCGCTCGGCATCGGCGTCGAGCCCCCGTCCTTCGGCTGGCACGTTGATACCGAGGCCCGCGCCGCCGGCCAGTCGGCCTGGCGTATCCGCATCACCACCACGCACGACAACCGCGC
Source organism: uncultured Akkermansia sp. (assembly GCA_964400455.1). Classification (GTDB taxonomy): domain Bacteria; phylum Verrucomicrobiota; class Verrucomicrobiia; order Opitutales; family Opitutaceae; genus IMCC26134_A. Next base: position 736 of record CAYNUW010000115.1, read on the forward strand.
ATTTTGGGACTCCGGCCGGGTGAACGATCCACGCCAGTCCGACGTCCTGCCGCCCGCCGACCTCGCCCTCGCGCCCGGCACCCGTTACGAGTGGCAGGTCAAAATCTGGGACGAACTCGGCCGCGAAAGCGAGTGGAGCGCACCCGCCTGGTTCGAGACCGGCCTCGTCAATCCAGAAGACTGGGCCGACGCCCGCTGGATAAGCGCCGCTTCCGCCACCCCCGGCTCACCTCCCCCCCTGCTGCGCCGCGCCTTCGACCTTCACCGCCCCGTCGTCCGCGCCCGATTCTACGCCACCGCCCTCGGCCTCTATCACGCCACCCTCAACGGCCGCGCCATCGGCGACCAGTTCCTCGCCCCCGGCTGGACCGATTACCACCAACGCATCCAAACCCAGACCTACGACGTCACCGCCCTGCTCCAAGACGGCCCCAACGTCCTCGGCGTCGCCCTCGCCGACGGCTGGTATCGCGGCCAGGTCGGCCTCGGCTGGAACCGGATTTACGGCGACGAGCTCGCCTTCATCGCCCGCCTGCGCCTCACCCACGCCGACGGCACCGAGACTTGGCTCTCCACCGACGCCGACTGGCGCACCGCCCCCGGCCCACGCCTCCACGCCGACCTCCAACTCGGCGAACACCACGACGCCCGCCTCGACCAGCCTGGCTGGGACACCGCCGGTTTCGACGCCTCCGCTTGGTCCGCCGTCAGCCTGCTCGCCGCTCCTCCGCGAGGTCGCCTGGTCCCCCAGCCCGACGAGCCCATCCGCGCGGTCGCCGTGGTTCCCGCTCGCACCCGGACACAGATCGAGCCCGGCGTCTGGATCTACGACCTCGGCCAAAACCTCGTCGGCGTGCCCCGTGTCCGCCTCACCGGCCGCGCCGCCCAGACCGCCCGCCTTCGCCATGCCGAGGAGCTCTACCGCGTCGGCCCCAAAAAAGGCCGCATCTACGTCGAAAATCTGCGCAAGGCCCTCGCCACCGACACCTACACTTTCGCCGCCGACGGCGAGGTCACGTTTCAACCGCGTTTCACCCAACACGGTTTCCGCTACATCGAGATTTCCGGCCTCGACTCACCGCCCGCCGTGGCTGACGTCGCCGCCGTCGTGCTCTCCTCCGACCTGCCCGCCATCGGCGACCTCGTCACCGGCCACCCCATGCTCGACCAACTGGTCAGTAACATCCGCTGGGGCCAGCGCGGCAACTTCCTCTCCATCCCCACCGACACCCCCGCTCGTGACGAGCGCCTCGGCTGGACCGGCGACATCAACGTCTTCGCCCCCGCCGCCGCCCGCTTCGCCGACACCCGCGCCTTCCTCTCCAAATGGATGACCGACGTGCGCGACGCCCAAAAACCCGATGGCAACCTGCCCGCCATCGTGCCCCAGCCCCGCCGCGAATTCGACTCCACCGGCGTAGGCTGGCCCGACGCCATCATCACCGTGCCCCACTCCGTCTGGCGCGCCACCGGCGACCTTCGCATCGTGCGTGAAAACTGGTCCGCCATGCGCGCCTTCCTGACCTTCGTCCACACCAGCGCCACCGCCGACGGCGACTGGCTCGAACAGGGCCGCTCCAACTGGTTTTCCGGAGACTGGCTCAGCCTCGAAAAAGTGGACCGCCTCGAAGAGCACAAGGTCATCGGCACCGCCTACCTCGCGCACAACACCCGCCTCATGGCCGAACTCGCCGCCGCCCTCGGCGAATCCGCCCTCGCCGAAGAGTGGAGCTCATGGCTGCCCCGCATCCGCAGCGCCTTCGTCTCCGCCTACGTCGCCACCGACGGCTCCGTCTACACCGGCACCCAGACCGCCTACGCCCTCGCCCTCGGCATGGACCTGGTCTCCGACCCCGCCCTGCGCACCCGCGTGGCCGAGCGCTTCGTCGCCAAACTCGCCTCCGACGACTATCACCTGCGCACCGGCTTCCTCGGCACCCCTTGGCTCCTTCCCGCCCTCTCCTCCATCGGCCGCGACGATCTCGCGCTGCGCCTGCTACTCAACGAGACCTACCCGTCCTGGGGCTTCCCCATCTCCATCGGCGCGACCACCATGTGGGAACGGTGGAACTCCATCCAGCCCAACCTCGAATTCGGCCCGGTGGACATGAATTCCTTCAACCACTACGCCTACGGAGCCGTCGCCGACTGGATGTTCCAAAAACTCGGCGGCCTCGAAGCCCTCGAACCCGGCTACAGAAAAACCCGCATCGCCCCGCTCATCGGCGGCGGCGGCCTGCGTCAGGCCAGCGCTTCGCTGCTCACCGTTTACGGCCCGCTCTCCTGCGCCTGGCGCCTCAGCGAGGACCGCGTTGTATTCGACGTGGTGATACCCGCGCACACCACCGCCGAAATCCACCTGCCCACCGGCGACGCCTCGGCTGCCCGGGTGGGCGACCAGGCCGCACGCACCGCCCCCGGCGTGCTCGCGGCCGAAATCCGCGATGATCAACTCGTCCTGACCGTCGGCTCCGGCCGCTACTCCGTAAACGTCCCTCATCCGCAAACCCTCGGTTCGGACGACGCGACTTCCGCAGCCAGCCGCGAGCGGTAAGAATCTGCCCCCGGCCTACGCTCGAGCCGGCGATCAAAGCCACCAACGGCTTCCCCGCCCGCAGTCACCGGGGACGCCGTGATGCTCGACGCCCCGGACGATCGGAAGTGGACTACTCAGAGGTCGATGATGGCGATGTCGTGGGCCTTGAGCGCCACGGAGTGCGCTTTGCCCGCCGCGTCGGTGACCTTGGTCTTTTGGGATTCCCCGCTGTTATTGATCACGACCAACTTCTTTTTCTTCGGGAAATAGGCCGACTCGGTTCGCAGGTTGGAGCTGTTCCACGTTGCAAAACCCTCCTCCTGACCACCCGCCCAGTGCAGGGCACGGTGGATCAAACGGGTGTTTTGGTAATCAAACTTGAATCCGGACAGGTAGACCGCACGCCCCTTGCCGAACCTATGCGTGGTCAACCGCGGCGATGTGCCCTTGGCCAGCAACACCTGCGTGTCGGGTCCATGCACATAAATGCCCTCCACCTCCTTGTTGAAATCCGGCGCCGTCTCGAGATCGGCCGTGATAAAATGCGGCTCCGTCACCACCCCGAACTTGTATTTGCCGTTCGCGAGGCGTTCCCCGCGGTCGCGATCCACCCCCAATACGCGCCCAAGGGCGAAAAACTGACCCGCCCTTGTTGGCGTGGCCGACGGTTCACCAATGCCGATCAAGCCACCGCCTTTCTGCACCCAGCGGGTGATCAAAGCCACGATGGCGGGGTCATCCCACTCCGCCCCGCCGCTCCACGCCGAACCGGCGCGACCGACGTTGACCAAAACCCCGACGTCCTTGGGCACACCCTTCGCCCTTAGATCGTCAAAGCTCAGAAAAACCACCTCGAGGGGCAGGCCGGCCAGCGCCTCAACCAACTCGTTGTAATCATGACCGGCATGCAGGTGCCCCGAAGCAATCCACGCGCGCAAATCACCCCACGCGGTCACAATCGCGATCTTGAACGGCGCGACATAAGGCCGATCACCGGTGTGGAACTGTTTCAGCAGGCGGAATTCATCGGCCAGCCCCGCGATGTAATCCTGAAAATCAGGGAAGGGCTGGACCAGCGAAAGGTAGCCGCCCAACCCGATGCGGTCGATCGGGGCACGCAGGATACCCCGCCGGGCATCGATCCAGAAATTTTTGGCGTCGAGGGTGGGGTTGCCTCCTTCCTTGAACGTGGGCTCGCCCTTGAGGCCGGTCGGAAAGAGGTAGGGGTGCAAGCGCAGTTCATGCGTGGCCACACCCTGCGCATGGGCACAAAGACGGACCTCGAAGGCGTTGAACACACACTTGATCAGGCCATCAAAACCGAACTCCTTGAAACGCGGGCTCGACGGTTCCACTCCGACCCAATGGTCGTCATAAAACACATAGGCCTTTTTCCCATACTTGTGGGTCAGATCGATGCACTTGCGGCCAAACGAAATCACGAAATCGTGCACGAAGGCCATGTAGTCCCGATACCGGCGCGAGGGAGCGTTATGGGTCGAGTTGTAAAGACCGCCGTTTACAAAGTCTTCGGATGTCAGCCGGTAACCGAACTTTTTCTCAAACAAACCAAGCGCGCGCGGACTGACCGTCATCGCATAATCCGCCCAGTCGGAATAGACATCGCGCAGGGTCTTCTGGTTATCGCCCCAAAACCACGAGAAATTATAAAACATCGAGGTGAAACGCACCACGGTCGTGTCGGGGTGGCTCTTCAACCAGTCGTTCAAAAACTTCAGGATAACTTTCTGCGTCTCCGGGTGCATCGGATCCACCGCCGCCAGATGCTCGCGGTCACCCCAGTTGTTGGTGATGTGATTATACATCGAAATTTCCTCCCAGATGCGAAACGCGAGAAAGTTGACCGTGTAGGTGTGGCCAGGCTCCGTGTCCGTGATTTTGACCGTGCCCTTCTTCGGATCAAAAACCCAGTTCTTCTTGGCTACCTCCCGACCCGACGTGCGATCAAAAACCTGCCACCATTTTTTCGGATCATCCTCGGCGTTCACCACGAACTGCTCGGTGAAATAACCCGCCAGCAACTTGATCACCAGCGTGCTCTTGTCCGCCACGACCGGAAAACTCATCAGGAAATTCTGCTGGAGTTTGTTTAGATTCTCGCGCGCCCAGGGCTGAACCGAGCGCACCAAACAAACGGTGGAGTAGATGTCGTAGCCGGACTCGACGATTTCCGGCGATAACTGCGTGCCATCGCTGTCGCGGATGCAGTCGGCACCCCACTTTTTGGCGAGGTCGAGGGTGAGTTTTTCGTAGCCGGCTTCGCCGGGCAGCGTGAAAGAACCGGTGCTCAAGGAGGTGACGGAAGACATCGATGTAAAAAGAGGCGGGAGAAAATGAAATTGGCTGACCCGCCACCTTCGGCGAGACCCAAATCCAAGCCAAAATCCCAGCGAGCTGACAGTTGGATTAGCCCCGGGATCAACCCCGAGGGGTTATTGCTGAGGTAAACGATAAACTAGCAAAGTGCTCTGAGCCGCAGCCAAGATGGCGAAAAGAAACGTATGCCAGCAGCGCACGCCGTTCTCGCCAACTCCGGCCCTTGGCCAAAAGCAACCGTTGCAATGCCGATTCCATCCGGAATGAAGCACTCGCCCGCTAAGCCACAGCTTCCCGACCGCGACCAGTGGCCAATATGATCCAAACGCGAGACAAGCGACCTCGCGCTTTGGACGGAGCCCCCCCCCGCCTGATCGTATACCCACGCCCAGGACGCCTAGAGCCTCACCGGCTCTCCGTGGTGGCGGACTGGTTGACCAACTGATCATTCAGCTGGGCGATGCGCTCCTCAATCTCGGCATTGGTGAGGGTCACCGTAGTATAGTAGTGGACGCGCCGCTTGTAGTCCCGCGGCTGGATCATGCGCTCCTGCAACTCGGCCCGAAGCAAAGCCAACTCGGCGTTCAGCGCCGCCTCGCGGGCCCGTTGGGCCTCAAGCGCAGCCAGGCGCGCCGCCTCGCGGTCGGCGGCCGCTTTGGCTGCCTGCTCGGCCTCCAACGCGCGCACCCGTTCCAGGGCGGCCAGACGGTTCCGCTCCGCCTCGGCCGCTTCCTTGGCCCGCAACTCCGCCAAGCGGCGCGCTTCGGCCTCGGCCGCCGCTTTGGCCGCCGCTTCACGCTCCGCCGCCTCGCGCCGGGCGCGCTCCTCGGCAGCCAAACGCTCTTGGCGCGCCTTCTCTTCCTGCTCCCGACGCAGTGCCGCTTCAGCCGCTTCCTTCTCGGCCGCCAAACGCGCGGCTTCGGCCGCCAAACGTTCCGCCTCCGCCTTTTGCTCCGCCGCCTTCCGGGCCGCCGCCTCCCGCTCCAGATCCGCGTTGGCTGACGCCACCTCTGATTTTTGCTCGGTGCTCGCCTGGGACGACTTTAACGAACGCCAGCCGAAGTAAGCCAGCAACAACAAGATGATAGCGATGACTACGCCGATGATTCGTTTCATGATGGGTTTTGAATAAAGATTTAACGCCTAGGTCCGCCAGCGAATGCGGATGTTCCGCGCCGTTGTTGTCAAATGCTCAAGACGATTGCTCTCGAACTGAAGATCAGGCACCTGCTGGTGGCCGATGGCACGCGTCGATCATCATGTCCACCTCTACCCCCCGGCGCTGAACGCCGATCCCGCCGCCTGGGCCAGCCACGCCGGCGAAGCACACTGGGCCAAGCTCTGCCTGCGCCGCCGCCGGGACGGCCGGGCCGTGCAGGAGTTTCCCTCGGTCGACGACCTCCTGCGCGCTCTCGACGCCGCCGGTCTGGACCGCGCCCTCCTCCTGGGCTGGTATTGGGAGAAACCCGCCACCTGCGCCTGGCATAACCGCGCGCTTGCCGCCTGGGCCCGCGCCCACCCCGATCGTCTCTCCGCCTGGGCCACCTTCCACCCGGGCTCCACGCCCGAAGTCGTCAGCGCCGAGCTGCATCGGGCGCGGGACGAGGGACTCACCGGCCTGGGCGAACTATCCCCCCAAAGCGTGGGCTCCACGCTCCAGGCACCCGGCCTTCAAATCGCGCTCGATCTCGCTGAGGCGTGGGGCTGGGCGGTCAACTTTCACGTCACGGATCCGGCGTCCCGCCCCTACCCCGGACGCGTCGACACTCCCCCGCAAGATTTCATCACCCTCGCCCGCAACCGGCCCCGCCTGTCCTTGGTCCTCGCCCATTGGGCCGGCGGAGCCGACGTCCGCGCTTTGCCCAACGTCGCAATCGACACCGCCGCCGCTCCTCTCCTCTACGGTGACGCCGCCTGGTCCATGGTGGGCCGCACCGCACGTCTCGACCAGGTGCGCTTCGGCTCCGACTACCCGCTCCGCCTCACGCCCGCCCAGGACGCCGCCTCCGGCCTCGCCACCTTTGCCTCCACGGCCGGCCCCATCCTCGCCCCGGACTCGCCGGCCGCTTCCCACCTTCCCCGCACCACGCCACCACCATGTTCTCCGTCGTCATCCTGACTCTCAACGAGCAGGCCAACCTGCCCGCCTGCCTGGCCACCCTTCCGGGCTTGGAGGACGTGCACGTGCTGGATTCCGGTTCCACCGACCGCACTTGCGAAATCGCCGCTGCGCTCGGCGCACGGGTGGCGCTTAATCGCTTCGAGAACTTCGCCCAGCAGCGCAACCACGCCCACGACCACCTGCCCCTTCGCCACCCCTGGGTCTTTCACCTCGACGCCGACGAACGCATGACCCCCGCCCTGCTCGAGGAGCTTCGCCACTTCACCGCCGCCCAGCGCGCCTCCCGCACCGTGGATGGCGCTTGGGTCGCTCCCCGGATGTTATGGGAAGGTCGCTGGGTGCCTCGCTGCACCGACTTTCCCGCCTGGCAGGCCCGCCTCTGCCACGCCCCGACCTTTCGTTTCATCGAAAAGGGCCACGGTCAGCGCGAGGCTCCCGGGCTTCGCCTCGCGTATTTAAAATCAAACTACGAACACGACATGTCGGCATCGGGCGTCGATGAATGGCTGGCCAAGCACCGCCGCTACGCCCGACGAGAGGCCGAGGCCTGGCTGGCCGCGCGCCGCCCCGCGGGCGAAGACTTGCGCGCTCTCTGCGGGCGAGACGGGCTCGCCCGCCGGCGGGCCCTGAAAAGCCTCAGCTACCGCCTGCCCGCCCGCGCCTTTGCGAGACTCGTCTACCAATACATCCTGCGCGGCGGTTTCCTCGACGGCTCGGCCGGCTGGCGCTACTGCCGCCTGCTCGCCCGCTACGAAGGCTTCGCCGCCGAGGAGTTGCGCCGCCTGCGCTAGCACCGCCGGTCCCGCACCTCACTTTGTGCGGGTCGCGGCCACCACCAGCACGGGCGCCTCCAGCCAGCCCGCTCCGCACTCCAGCACCCGCGCGTCCCGATCCGCGCCCCAACGCGCCAGCCCCGGGCGGGCGGCCGCCAACTCCTCGCTGGCCCGCTGCCCCTTGAGCGCCAGCAGACGACCGCCCACTTTCGCGTGCGGTAGACTCCAGGCCGCCAAGTCCTCCAGCGCCGCCACCGCGCGCGATGTCACCACGTCGGCCTGACACGGCTTCACCGCGTCGGCTTTGCCCCTCCGGATCTCCACCCGCCCGCCCAAGCCAAAACGTTTCACCGCCTCGGCCAGAAAATCACAACGGCGCTGCAGGGGCTCCACCAGCACCACGCGGAGGTCCGGTCGCACCAGCGCCAGCACCAAACCCGGCAACCCCGCCCCCGTGCCGATGTCCGCGATCGTCTCGCCTGGCGCCAGCAACTCCGCCGGCGCCGCACAGTTCAACAAATGCCGCTCCCACAGCCGCGGCACCTCGCGCGGCCCGATCAAACCGCGCACCACCCCTTCCCCGGCCAGCAGCCGCCCGTAAGCCTCCAAACGCGCCAGCGCATCGGTCGACAAACCCTTCGCCGCGTGCGCGGGCGCCGCCGGCAAGGGCTCGGCCGCAATCGCGACCGTGGCTTTGGCATCCGGATGCGGACGCGGGTGACGAAAAGGACCGGCTTTCATGTGTTGGCATCCTCCGATGGCGCCATCTCACGCTGATTGGCGGGCAGGTGGTGCGGCAGCACGAGATAATAGTTCATCAGCCACCAACTGCGCGACGAACGATAAAACAGAATCGGAAAACCCACCGCGCCCGCACCCGCCAGCACCGCCGCCGTGCGGCCGCCACACCAGCCCAGCAGGTAGGCACCCAGAACCGGCAGCAAAAACAAACAGATCGTCATGCCGTAATTCAGCGACATCGCACCGAGGAAGCCGCCCTCGTCGCGCTCCAGCCGCAATCCACAGGGCGCGCAGCGCGCGTTCAGCGTGAAGGGACGCCCCGCCGCGAAGAGCGTGGACGCGCCACAGTTCGGGCAACGATGCGTAAGCCCGCGCGCCAAGATCTGCCCGCGTGTGACCGGAGATTTCATGACGTGCGATTATTCGTGCAAAACCACCGCGCGCAAGGCCGCGAAAACGGCCGGGTTTACTTGTCTAACGCCCGGGCGAACGCCACAGTTGAACAAATCTAATCGATGAATCCCCACTCCTTCTGGACCAGCGCCGACGGTCAGATCTTGGCCGTGCGCCGCAAAGACCCCCGCACTCTTTCCCTGACGCTTGGCTTCTGGCCGCGCCACCCCGGCGAAATGGAGTTCTTCCGGACCCACGCCCCGCACCTGCGCTTCACCGAACGCAGCACCCTGGCCCGCATCGGCATCGAAATGACCACCCACGGCGCCCCGC
>CAYNUW010000116.1:0-1796 GCA_964400455.1 uncultured Akkermansia sp.
ACGGATGGGCACGGATCAATACAAAGTCTTTTTTATCCGTGTTATCCGTGATATCTGTGGTCAAAAATTAGACTGATAGAAAGTCTAAATTCCTAAGGGGTTTGGTATTAACCATACAGGGAAAGCATTGTGAGCGAGGGCCCCGGCCCCACCGATAGCCGAACGTTCCGCTCACCGGAACTTCCCACTCACATTTCAGGCGTAAACCACATGGATGCCGGCTTGTGTCGGGGGCCTTCGGCGCACCTAGTTTACCTCCGGGCTGCCGCCTTCGCCTACCCATCGCCATGTCCACTCTTGTCAAACACGCCCTGATCACCGCCGCCGGCGCCGATGAACGTCGACTCCCCCTGCAAAATCTAGGAGATCATCGGGGGGAATGGAAACCCGTCATCGTCATTCAGATTGAAGAGATGCTCGATGCCGGCGTGGAGAAAGTGGGGGTGGTCATCCGCCCCTGCGACCGACCCGCTTACGAAACGGTGCTCTCCCCCTACGGACAACGTGTCGTATTGGTCGAACAACCCACCCCAAAGGGCTACGGCCACGCGGTGCTCTGCGGCCGGGACTTTGTTGGTGCCAACACGTTCCTGCTTCAAGTCAGCGACCACCTCTACGTCGGCGGCGGAGCCAACTCCTGCACCGCTCAGCTCCTCGCCCTCGCCCACGCCGAAGGCTGCGCTGTCTCCGCCGTTCAACCCACCCCGGAAAGCCAACTCTGCCACTATGGCACCATCAGCGGCTCTCCAGTCCCCGGCCGCGCCGACCTCTATCAGGTCGAAAATGTCATCGAAAAACCAACCCCCACCTTAGCCGAGCAGACCTGCGTGGTCCCCGGTCTGCGCCTCGGCCATTATCTATGTTTCTTTGGTATGCACGTGCTCACGCCCACGGTGTTCACCCTCCTCGACCACGCACAACACGCCGCACCGTCCGAAAAACTCGGACTCACCCCAGCCCTCGCCGCGCTGGCCACCCGCGAAAAGTATCTCGCCGCTCGCCTCTCCGGTCGCCGGGCCGACTTGGAAGCTCGCCTCGGCGTTTTCCGCGCCCAACTCGCGCTTGGTCTTCATGGTCCCGCCCGCGAGGCCATTCTCGCCGTGTTGGCCGAGGAACTTGCGCTCGATGCAAGCCTGCGGAAGTGAAACCACCCCGACTTTGCCCGACGCTCTCTCAAGGCGGCCGCAGGTAACCCTCCTTCTCCCCGCAAAACCTTACTTCGCAAAGCAGCGCACGGAAGCGCCTGATTCGTGGTTAACCATAATGTCCCCCGTCCTCCTCGCCCTCACCGAAGGCCGCACCCCGCCCCCGCCTGCCGCCGAAACCACCTTTGACGCCCTCTGCCGCGCCGCCGACGCCGCCACCCTTGAAAACTACTGCGAACAACTAGACGAGTTCCGCCGCACCACGACCAACTTCTACCACGGCGTCCGCGCTATCTTCTTTCTGGCCGCCATACACCGTTACCATCTACCGACCCGCTTCGCCAAAAACTTCGCCGGCCTCATCCCCTACGAAGGCCACAAACTCGCCCTCGCCCGCCGCTTCGAGGAAGCCATCGGCGTCTACCACGCACACCGACGCGCCCATGGCCCCGGCGACGCCCTCTCCAGCGCCTTCGCCGCCGCCTACCACGGCCTCGCCTTCAAGACCCTCGCCGCCCAAGTCCAGAAAACCGTCCGCAAGGTCCGCGGCAACCAGTGGATGTTCCGCGTCGGCCACCCGCTCGACTACCCACTCCGCCTCCGCCGCTAACTCCTCGCCCGCGACTCCGCCTCGCCCGACGCTCCCTACCC
>CAYNUW010000116.1:1806-6109 GCA_964400455.1 uncultured Akkermansia sp.
GCCGTCCGCCTCGACCTCTCCCACGCCGCCTGGAGCGACATCTTTTTCCTCGGCATGGACTACCCCGAGGGCGCCCAGGTCCTCAACCTCTCCGTAAACCTCGGCGTCCACGGCCGCGACGCCAACACGCGCCCGCCTGTCTGCGCCTTCCTCCGCGTCATCGACCAGCCCGTCCTCCGCCTCGTCTCCGTCGACCTCGGCGTCTCCACCGACATCACCGACCTCTCCGACGTCTTCGACTTCGCCAAGGACTACCTCGGCCTCCTCAAGGCCGCCCTCATCGCCTCCGGCCTCATCCCCTCCGGGCTCGAAGGCTCCGGCCACTCGCTCGCCGACCTACTCGCCACCCTCGCCGGCCCGGGCCGCGGCCTCGAACTCGTTTCCCAGGTCCGCGACATCCCCAAAGGCTCGCGCCTCGCCGTCTCCACCAACCTCCTCGGCTGCCTCATCGCCCTCCTGATGCGCGCCACCGGCCAGACCGCGCGCCTGGTCGGCGGTCTCGAAGAGGACGAACGCCGCACCATCGCCAGCCGCGCCATCCTCGGCGAATGGCTCGGCGGCTCCGGCGGCGGTTGGCAGGACTCCGGCGGCGTCTGGCCCGGCATAAAACTTATCCGCGGCGAGGCCGCCCTCCCCGGCGACACCGAACACGGCGTCTCCCGCGGCCGCCTGCTCCCGCGCCACACCCTCCTCGGCCCCGACGAGATCTCGCCCGAGACCCGCCGCCGCCTCCGCGACAGCCTCGTCCTCGTCCACGGCGGCATGTCCCAAAACGTCGGCCCCATCCTCGAGATGGTCACCGAAAAATACCTCCTCGGCCTTCCCCGCGAATGGGCCGCCCGCCAGGAGGCGCAGCAAATCCTCCACGACCTCGTCGCCGCCCTCCGCGCCGGCGACATCCGCCGCGTCGCCGAGCTCACCACCCGCAACTTCCACGGCCCCCTCCAGACCATCATCCCCTGGGCCTCCAACGCCTACACCGAACGCCTCATCGCCGAGGCCCGCGCCGAGCTCGGCGACGCCTTCCACGGCTTCGTCATGCTCGGCGGCATGTCCGGCGGCGGCATGGGCTTCTGGGTCGACCCCGCCCGACGCGCCGAAGCCGAGAAAAAAATCCTCGCCCTCATGCGCCGCACCAAGCGCGCCCTCGAACACGCCCTGCCCTTCGCGATGGACCCGGTCGTCTACGACTTCGATCTCAACGAGGCCGGCTCCACCGCGCGCCTCACCACCGGTCCCGACTCAGTCCTCTCGCCCGAATTTTACCTCATGATGGTCCCGCGCTGGCTGCGCCAGGACCCGCGCACCCTCCGCCCCGAGACCCGCGCCGAACTCGATCGCTTCGCCGGCCGCCAGCTCCTCGCCGGCGACCGCCCGCTCGTCGAACCGCTCATCGCCCGCATTTTCCCGCCCGCCGAAAAATCCGCCGGCTCCGCCTCCGCCGGCTCCTCGCTCCGCGAGCTGCTCGCCGCACAGGGCTTCGACGCCGTGCAACACGAACGCATCCGCGACGACCTCCGCACCGGCCGCATCGGCCTCGCCCAAAACCGCCTCCCCGCCTCCGCCCTCGTCGAGGACGCGCGCCCCGAGGACGTATCCGAGATCAACTACAGCGACGCCGCTGCGCTGGCCCTCGGCCGCGCCGCCCTGGCCGAAGGCCGCGTAGCCGTGCTCACCCTCGCCGCCGGCGCCGGCAGCCGCTGGACCCAGGGCGCCGGCACCGTCAAGGCGCTCCACCCCTTCGCCAAGCTCCACGGCCGCCACCGCAGTTTCCTCGAAACTCACCTCGCCAAAACCCGCGCCGCCGCCGTCGCCCACGGAACCGCCGCGCCCCACGTCTTCACCACCAGCCACCTCACCCACGAGGCGACCGCCGCCTTCATCGACGCACCGCGCTTCGACTTCCGCCACGGCGAACAAGGTCCCCTGCTCTCCCCCGGCCGCTCCATCGGCCTGCGCTTTGTGCCCATGGTCCGCGACCTCCGCTTCGCCTTCGAGGAGGTCGCCCACCAGCAACTCGACCCGCAAAAGGAGAAAATGCGCCGCAGCGTGCAGAAGGCGCTGATGGACTGGGCCGCCGCCACCGGCGAGGCGACCGACTACACCGACAACCTGCCCTCCCAGTGCATCCACCCCGTCGGCCACTGGTATGAGGTCGCGAATCTCCTCCTCAACGGCACGCTCCGCGAGCTCCTCGCCTCCCGCCCGCAGCTCGACACGCTCTTCCTGCACAACATCGACACCCTCGGCGCCTCGCTCGACCCCGCCTTGCTCGGCCACCACCTGCGCAGCGGCGCCACCCTCACCTTCGAGGTCATCCGCCGCCGCATCGAGGACCGCGGTGGCGGCCTCGCCCGAGTAAACGGCCAGCTCCGCCTCGTCGAGGGCCTCGCCCTCGCCCGCGACGAAGACGAATTCGTTTTGACCTACTACAACACCGCCACCTGCTGGATAAAAATCGACGCCCTGCTTGCGCTCTTCGGCCTCGACCGCGCCGCCTTGGCCGACGAGGCCCGCGTGCTCTCCGGGGTCCGTCGCTTGGCAGGCCGCATGCCGACCTATGTCACCTTAAAGGACGTAAAACGGCGGTGGGGCAACGGCCAGGAAGACATCCTCCCGGTCGCTCAGTTCGAGAAGCTCTGGGGGGACATGACCACGCTACCCGAGTGCAACACGCGCTTTGTCGCGGTGCCTCGGATACGCGGCCAGCAGCTCAAGGACCAGGCCCAGCTCGACGGCTGGCTGCGCGACGGCTCGGCCGCCGCCATCGAGAAACTCTGCTCTTTCCCCAACTGACCCAGCCCGCGATCGCGCCCACCGTCGTGCACTCCCTCAGCCTCGCCCTCTCGCCCACCCTGGCCACCACGACCCACTGGGTCCACGACCTGAGTCCTTTTGTCATCCAATTCTCCGACACTTTCGGCCTCCGCTACTACGGCTTGGCCTACGTGCTCGGTTTCGGCGGATGCTGGTGGCTCCTGACCCGCTTCGCCCGCGCCGGACGGACCAAACTCAGCTCCGATCAAATCGGCGATTTGCTCACCTTTCTCGTGCTTGGCGTGCTGGTCGGTGGCCGCCTGGGCTATTTTCTCTTTTACCAACCCGCGACCTTGCTGCGCGATCCGCTCGAACTGCTGCGAATCTGGGACGGCGGCATGGCCAGCCACGGCGGCTTTCTCGGCGTCGCCGCCGCTTTGTTCTGGTTTGCCCGTCGCCACCAGGTTCCCTGGCTTCACCTGGGCGACCTCATCGCCGCCTCGGCCGGCTTCGGTCTTCTTCTCGGACGCCTGGCCAACTTCATCAACGGTGAGCTCTGGGGCAAGGTCAGCAGCGTGCCCTGGGCCGTGATCTTCCCCGCCAGCGGCGAACCCGGCGTGCCGGTGGAATTCATAGCTCCCCGCCACCCCTCGCAGCTCTACGCTGCGACTTTGGAGGGCCTCGCCTTGTTGCTGGTTACCCAATGGCTCGCCTGGCGAACCCCCCTGCTCCGCAACGCCCCCGGTCGCCTCGCCGGCTGGTTTCTGCTCGGCTATGCCGCCGCCCGCTCGATCGGAGAACTCTTCCGCGAACCCGACGCTTCACTGCTGTTTGGACTCAGTCGCGGCACCTTCTACTCGATCTTTGTCGCCCTCGCGGGCCTGTATCTGCTGCTTCGCCGCCCCAACGCGGGCAACCACCCATCACCGGCGGACTGACCAGCGCTCAGGGCTGTCGCACCAGCTGGATGACCTCCGCAGGTGAAAGCGTGGAGGCGCGCCGCTCCACCTCGCCTTGATGCAATCCGAACAGTCTGCGGCCGTCGCCCAGCAAACGGGTGTAGGTGTCCTTCAAAACCGCCGTCTCCATCTTGCGCCCTCCGGCATAATACCGCAGGGCCAGATGTCCGATCGCATAGGTGGCGGAGAACGTAATCGCCGCTCCCGCCCCGGTGCCCACCGCCGCCCGGCCCAGTCCTCCGATCATCCCCTTGCCCAACACCCCGCCAACCAGCCCGCCCAGCAGCTTGCGCGCATAGCCCTCGACCGCCTGCGCCGCCAGACCCGCGCCGGCCGTGGCCAAAAAATCCCGGATGTGCCCGCGATCCAGAGTGTAGCCGTGCGCCTTGCCCACCCCATAGACCAGTTTCATCTGCACCGGCACCACCGCCATCGTCGCCAACGACTGAGGCAGCAGCTCAAGCGCACCCGCCAAAATCGCGTGGTTCAGAATGCTTTTCTCCACCGCCGCCGTATCGACGGGGGCAAGGCTAACCGCCGCCGACGACGTTGCCGCCGTCCCCGCTCCGGCCGCCGCCGCCCCGGCC
>CAYNUW010000116.1:6209-9943 GCA_964400455.1 uncultured Akkermansia sp.
CCGCCGCCGCCCGGTCCGGTGGCAAAGCCCCCGCCACCTCGGCGGCCACTCGCTCCGCCTGCCCAGCCGCGCCGACTGGCTCCAATCTCAGCCATCGTTTCAAGTCGGACAAAAACGCCCGCTCACGTTCGTCAGGCGGACCGTCCGTGTCGCACACCCCAACCGCCATTTCATAGGCCATTAGCCGCGCGGCATCACCGGTCAGCATAGCCGCCGCGTTGGCCGCCGAAAACCGGCCGGCCAGGACCTCCTGATAAACCTCCCAGGGATTGAACCCGTCCTGCGGAAAACTTTCGGTGATACGTTTCAAAGCCGCTCGCTCGGCATCCGACTTCGCCCCGTCAGCCAGGGCGGCGTGTAACAGGAGGGCAAATACGGCACGTCGTTCGGTGGCGTTGAACATAGCGGCCCAATCTACACCCCAACTCGCACTTTCGCCATTACTCGACCCCGCCCGTGTTTCCAACCGCACCCGACCGGCCCGCGTCAACGCACCAAGGCCTGGTAAGTGAGATTCTTCATTTTTTGATTCAGATCTAAACTGCCGGCCGGCCGCAGTTGGGTCATGAAAATCACATACATGCCGTTCGCCGGATCCACCACGTATTGAGGAAAATAGGCGCTTCCCCAGCCGTATGCACCCTCCGGAACCAACTCCCCGTAGTGCCCGGGATCGTTGTTCACCCAGAAACCCAGCCCGAATCCCGCCGTATCCCGCTGATAGAGATCGGCGGTGTGATTTTCGTGCATCAGACGCACCGATGCCGGACTCAAGACCCTCACTCCATCCAGTTCACCCTCATTGAGCAGCATCTGCAAAAACCGCCCGTAATCCGTGATAGTCGAGAGCAGGCCCGCGCCGCCGGAAAAACACTTGCGCGGCCCGACCACGAAGTCGCTCGTCGCCGCCGTTTCTTTCAACACCAAGCGACCTTCCTCCACGCCGTAGACAGGGGCCAGCCGCTCCACCTTTCCGGGCGGTAGAAAAAAACTCGTGTCCGTCATCTTCAAAGGCCCGAAAACCCGGTCGGCCATGAAGCGGTCCAAAGGCTGTCCGGACACCACCTCGATCAAACGCCCCAACACATCGGTGGCGTATCCATACTGCCACTTTGTTCCAGGGTGCGCGTGCAGCGGCAGCGCCGCCAGCCGATCCACGCACTCGGCGATGGTCTCGTCACGGTCGGAAAAATACCAGCTGGTGAAACCCGCCGCCCGGTAAGCGTCACGAGCCAACCCGTCCCCGTAAGTCAATCCCGCCGTATGCGTCAACAGATGCCGGATGGTGATCGCTCGCTCGGCCGGCACGGTGACATACGTTACCCCGGGAGCCGCGTCGGCCGGAGCCGGCACCGCCACCACCGAATCCTTGAAGGCGGGCAAGTAACGCCAGACCGGATCGTTAAGCATGAAACGACCCTCTTCCAAGAGGATCATGACCGCCACGCTGGTCAGCGCCTTGCTCATGGATGCGATACGAAAGATCGTATCCGGCTGCATCGACTTTCCCCCCTCGCGATCCACCCGACCGTAAGCGCGCAGGTAGGCGTGCTCCCCGCCCCGGCCAATCAGCATCAGAGCCCCCGCGATTCGATCCGCCTCGATCGCCTGCTCGATCGCTCCATCGAGGCGCTTCAGACGGTCCGGATCAAAACCATGACGCCGCATCACTCGCTCCGACACCACCTCGCGCGCCGCTTCAAAACCCGCCGCCGGGAGCGCCATTCCGGCAAACACCAGCGCCAGCGTCACTACGCGCCAATACAACGATGACCTCGACCACGACACAATCACGCCCTCGCGGGGCTTTGGGGTGTTAAAATCCATACCCTCCGTTTCTATCTCCGCCCCCTCCGCCGACAAGGTCGTTTGCGCCTGCGCCAAGCGCTTGTCAGTCGGCCTCGCCTGAGGCATGGTTCGTGTCATGCTCATAACGGCCACCACGCTCGCCGGCAGCCTCCACGACGAGACCGTGGTCGTCTTTGACTGCCGGCACGATCTTTCCGACCCCTCCAAAGGAGCCGCCCTCTATGCCGGCGGCCACCTTCCCGGAGCCTTTTTTGCCCCGGTGGAGTCCGCGCTTTCCGGCCACAAATCAGGCCTTAACGGTCGGCACCCGCTCCCGGACCCCGCCGCTTTTTCCGCCTTCCTCACCGCCCACGGCGTCACCCCCGCCACGACGGTGGTGGCTTACGACGACGTCGGCGGCCTCTTCGCCGCCCGTCTCTGGTGGCTATGCCGCTGGATCGGACACCCGCACGCCGCCCTGCTAGACGGCGGCTGGCAGGCATGGTGCGCCGGGGCGCATCCGGTCGAAACCGAGACGCCCTTGCCCCGACCAGCTCCCCATCCCCTGCCGGTGCGCGTTGCCGGCGACGCGGTGTGGTCAGCTGCGGACGTCCAGAAACGACTGCATCACCCCGAGAGCCTGCTGATCGATGCCCGCGCCCCCGAACGCTACCGGGGCGACGTCGAACCCCTCGACCCCGTAGCCGGCCACATACCCGGCGCAATCAATCATTTCTATAAACACAACCTTTGCGCCGACCTCACTTTCCGACCGGCACAAGAACTGCGCGCCGACTTTGAACGCCTGCTCGGTTCACGGCCGCCAAACGAAGTGGGCCACAGCTGCGGCTCGGGCATCACCGCCTGCGCCAACATCTTCGCCATGGAGCTAGCCGGCCTCGGCGGCACCAAACTCTACGCCGGCTCCTGGAGCGAATGGGTGTCCGAGCCCGCCCGTCCTGTCACCCGGGGTCCCGCTTAACGCCCCCGCTCCCATCACGCTGGTTTTTCCGCCCCCGATGTCTTCCGGGACCATGCCCCTTTTTCGCCTCACCCTGTTGCTTTGCCTGCTCTCCGCCGTTTGCCCCGCCGCCGGGGCCGCCGACTACGTCGAGGGTGAGGTGATTGTCACGTTTAAGGATGGCACCACCCGCCTTCGTTCCGACGCCGGGCCCAACCGACGTTCGTCCGGCCTCGCTAGACGGCTCGATGATCCCAGCTCGCCCCACCGCCGTGCCGTGGGCCTGCTGAGGGACCCTGACCGCACCACCGACCAACTCATCAACGACCTAAGCGCCGACCCCAATGTCGCCATGGTCGAACCCAACTACCTGCGCCGTGTTTCCGCCCTGCCCAACGATGCCCGCTTCGGCGACCTCTGGGCCCTGCGCAACACCGGCCAAACAGTCAACGGCGTCACCGGCCTCCCCGGTGCCGACATTGGTTACGCTGCCGCCATCAGCCTCCTTCGCCCCGAAGCCGCGGAGATCATCGTCGGCGTAATCGACACCGGCGTAGACCAAGTCCACCCGGATCTGGTCGCAAATCTCTGGGTCAATTCCGGTGAAATCGCAGGCAATCGACTGGACGACGACGGAAACGGCTACATCGACGACGTCAGCGGTTACGACTTTGTGGACGACGATCCGGACGCCTCCGATTCCGGCGAACACGGCACCCATGTCGCCGGCACGATCGCCGCCGTGAGCGGCAACCAAATCGGCATCGTCGGCGTCGCTCCCCAAACCCGCATTCTCAGCCTGAAAGTTTCCTCGAACGGCGATACCATCAGCAGCGCCGCCGCCATCGAAGCGATCAACTACGCCACCGCCCTCCGCCGACGCGGAGTCAACATCGTGGCGCTCAACTGCTCCTACGGCGGCGGTGGCTTCAGCAACGCCGAATCCGCCGCTCTCCGCGCCGCCGGCGACGCGGGCATTCTCGTT
>CAYNUW010000117.1:0-9839 GCA_964400455.1 uncultured Akkermansia sp.
TTCGGAGAACATCCGACGGCGCGACTCGAGAGTTGTCGTTTCGGGAAATAGGACTGTCAGACTACGTTGAGGTTTGCCGGCGACGCCGCGCGGCCGCCCACTCATGGTTCCTGCGACTGCACCCTGCATCGCAACGGCTACTCCCTAGCCTCCCACCAGTCCGACAAAACCCCGCCCCATCATGACTTTCGGCAGCATGCATCTTCTGGATATATTGGTGATTATCGCCTACTTGGTTCTCGTCACTTGGATCGGACGCAGGGCCTCGCAGGGCGTGCAGTCAGAGGAAGGTTACTTCCTGGCGGGCCGAAAACTGGGCAAAGCTTATCAGTTTTTCCTGAATTTTGGTAACGCCACCGATGCCAACGGAGCGGTCAGCACGTCCAGTCTGGTCTACCAAAAAGGCGCCTCCGGGGTTTGGCTCTCACTCCAAACCCTCTTCATGAATCCCTACTACTGGTTCATGAACCCTTGGTTTCGCCGCGTGCGCCTCGTCACCGTCGCAGACCTCTTTGAAGACCGCTTCGGCAGCAAAGCCATGGCTCGCTTCTACGCCGCCTTTCAAATCGTCGCCACCGTCATCGTCATCATCGGCTTCGGCAACCTGGTGGGCTACAAGGTCACCGCTTCCCTGCTGATTAAACCCGAGGCTCGGTGGACCGCCGAGGAGCGCGCCTCGGTCGAGGCCTACCAGGAGCACCGCACCCTCGAAGCCGCCTCCAGCGCCGCCCATGCCGCCCGCACGGTGTCTCCCGCCACCCCGGAAAGCCTGGCCGCCCTCGCCGCTTTCACTCCGGCCGATCAAACTCGTTTGGACGCGCTGCGTGAACTGGCGAAACGAGGCGAATTGCGACGCACCATCTCGTGGTTGGATAGTCCCGCCGGCAAGTGGGGCTACTACTTGGTCTACTCCGCCGTGGTCGGCTTCTACATCGTGCTGGGCGGACTCTCCGCCGCCGCCGCCAACGAGGCGCTGCAAAGCGTCCTGATCGTGGTGTTCTCCATCATCCTCATTCCCTTTGGACTCCATGCCATCGGCGGTTGGTCGGCCCTGTCTGAAAAGGTGCCGGCCGAAATGTTCGACCTGCTGGGCGGAGGCGCCGGCAGCATCGGCGGTTGGGAATTGGCCGGCATTTTCCTGATCTCGATCGTCCAAATCCACGGCATCATCGGAAACATGAGCGTTTCCGGCTCGGCCAAAAACGAGTTCGCCGCCCGCTTCGGCGCCGTCTCGGGCACTTACGCCAAGCGCATCATGATCATTCTCTGGGCGCTTTGCGGTCTCATCGCCATCGCGCTTTATCAGGATGCGACCAAACTGTCCGATCCGGATTCCGCCTGGGGCACCATGGCGCTGCAACTGCTCAAACCGGGCATGTTGGGCCTCATGATGGCCGGCCTGCTGGCCGCCAATATGTCCACCATCGCCTCCCAGACCATGGCGGTGTCCGCACTCTTCACCCGCAACATCTACGGTTACCTCCGACCCAACGCCACCGCCGCCGATCTGGTCCGCGTCGGCCGCTGGTCCATCGTGGCCATCCTTTCCATCGGAGTTTACGCCGCCGCCAACATGAGCGACGTCTACTCCGTCGTGCAGCTCATGCTCACCGTCAACGTGCCCTTCGGAGCAGCCGTGCTGCTGATCTTTTTCTGGCGGCGCCTTACCCTGGCTTCGGTCTGGGCGGCCGTGGTCGTCTCCGCTTTACTCAACATCGTCACGCCGTCGTTAATCGCCCCCAAAATCGACGCCGTGGCGCGCTCCAGCGTCTACACTCAACAGGTCGAGCACCAAGGCCGTCCGGCGGCGGTTTACTTCGAACGGGTGGTGCGCGAAAACCCCGCCGACCCAAGCAGCCCGCTGGTTGGCAGCGGCAGGTTCCACCTCGAACTGGCCTTGCTGTCGTCCTGCGGCTTGAACGTCGAGGAACTGACCCCTTCCGGACGAAACGCCGCCCGCTTTTTGTTTAACGGCCTGTTCCCGTTTGCCGTGCTCATGTTGGTCAGCGCCTTCACCCGCCGCCCCGACGCCGCCCGCACCAATTTGTTCTTCGGCAAAATGAAAACGCCCATCGGCGCCACCCCCGAACTCGAGGAACAAGCCATGCGCGATACCGCCGCCCAACCTTCGCGCTTCGACCACACCAAGCTCCTCGGCGTCGCTTCCCAGTGGGAATTCACCCGTTGGGACAAAGTGGATACGATCGGGTTCATCGCCTGTCTGGCCGTCTCCGGCGCGATTCTGGCCGCCTTCTGGGCCGTGCTTCGCAGCGCGGCGGGGCTTTGAGGCCCCGCCCGGGGGTAACTCCCAAACGACGTTCGCACCCGCAGCGCCACCCCCCTCACCCGCCAAGGTCAGGCTCAACCTAGACGCCCAGCGTCCACGCCTAGCACGGACGCCGCCCGCACCTTGTCCCCGCCGCACGCGTGGAGCACGCGCGCGACATAGTGCGCCTCCTCCCGCGCCAGGTGCTCGGCCAAAGACGGCCATGCCGTGAGCTCGCGCACCCTCGTCGGCAATTGATCCGGGGTCACCACCCGTCGTTCGGTGGTGGCCACGATCTTCTGCACCATCTGACCGAGGTCCGTCACGTTGCCCGGCCAGGAATGTGACTTCATGGCCTCAAGCGCCTGGGCATTAAACTCCACCAAGTGAGAGGCAAAATTCGGGTTCACCGCCTTGGCCGTGAAATACTTGACCATCGCCGGGATGTCCTCCGGCCGTTCGCGCAACGGGCTCAGCACGATCGGCAGCGCCGCCACCCGGTAAAACAGCTCGTCGTCAAACGCGCCCTCTTCCGTCAGGCGCTCCAAATCACGCGTGCTGGTGCAGACCAACCGAAAAGCGTGACCCTGGGCGCGCAACACCGAGACCAGCTCCGGCTGCAACTCCGGGATCAATCGGTCAAGATTCTGCAGCAAAAGCGTGCCGCCCTTGGCCTCCGCCAACCACTCGCCACCGCCTCCGTTTGCGCCCAGCAATTTTTCCCGAAAAGTGTCATCGCACCCGAGCGCGCAGTCGACCCGGACCATCGGCGCGTTTTTGTCCGAGCGCCCCGCGTGCAGCAGACCGGCAATGGTGGATTTGCCTGTGCCCGGCTCACCTTGCAACAAAACCGGCGTGCGCACCGCGATCAATTTTCGGATCTGCTGCACCAACTTTTGATGCGCGGCGCTGGCTCCCGCCAAAACCGCCCCCGGATCCGCATCCGCCAGCGGCGAGGTGCTGCCCTCTGCGGTCGTGACGCGCTCCGTCATCAATCTCCGATACTCGTAGGCGCGTTTGAGCGTGGAGATGAGGTCATCCACCCGAAAGGGTTTTTGCAAATAGTCGTAAGCGCCAAATTTAAGGGCCTGCACCGCGCTCTCCGTGCTCGCGTAAGCCGTCATGATGATGACCACCACGCTCGGATCGTAAGCCTTCAACTGCTTGAGCAACGTGATGCCGTCCATCGGCTTCATATCGATGTCAGCCAAGACCAAATCGTATTTCTCCGCCTTGTAGCGCTCCAGCCCCTTCGATCCATCGGTCGCAAACGCCGTGCTGTAGCCAATAGGCTGGATAACCGCCTCCAGCATCTCGTGGATGGACAGCAAATCGTCGACGATGAGGACGCTCGGCATGGTGGTGGTTTATCTTTGGTCGGGGAGCACGCGACGAACGCGAGCCAAGCAAACAAATCCGCCAAGCTCTCCAGCGCAAGCCTGCTCACCCCCGTAGATACCCCTAGCGGATGGCCAACGCAGACGACGCCTTCCCACGCTCAAGTTGCAACAAAGCCCACCCGCCCGGCTACTCGATCCGACCTTCGTCAAAATCGATCAAATCCGGCACGCTGATGATCTGCCCGATCCGGTCCGCGCACCCCATCGCCGTCAACGCCTCGGCCAGAAACTTCCGCCCCTCCTCGCTCATGCCCCGCTGACACAGTTCCCGGTTCCACTTCACCGCCCGCACTTCGGCCGGCAGCAACTTCGCCAGCCCCGCCTCCACCTCGGCCTCCGTCGCGCTCTCCATCACCAACCGCTCCACCGCCGCCGGATCGATGCCCAGGTGCAGACACAGGAAACGGTCCAGCCCGCGCTTGTAGTTCTTGGCATAACTCGCCGGCAGCGCCCCGTGCGCCTTTACATACCGGCACTTCGCCAAAAACCTCGGCAAATACAGCAGCCCCGTCGCCGCATGCGGCAGATACGGCGAGGGCAGACAGGTCAATACTTCCCCGGTGGATCCGGGTATGGGCTTGGAACGAGGGGCGGACATCGACCCGCAATCAGCACGCCCGCGCCTTGCGGAGCAAGCCCACGTCAGTATTTGTCCTACTCCATGCGCGTTCAACCAACCCTGCCCGCCCTGCTTCTCTCCCTCCTCTCCGTAGCGACCACCGGGCTTCGCGCCCAGGAAGGCCTCCCCCGCGACGCCGGCAAACTCTACTCCCTGCTCTGCTCCTCCTGCCACGGCGCCAACCTCGAGGGCGGCAACGGCGGCAGCCTGGTCAACGGCACTTGGGACCACGGCGACGGCAGCGACGAATACCTCGCCAAGGTCATCACCGAGGGCCTGCTCGACGCCGGCATGCCCGGCTTCGGCGCCGTGCTCGACGCCCCCCGGGTTCGCGCCCTCTCCGTCTTCCTCCGCGAACGCGCCGAGCGGGAACGCGAAAAAACCGTCTCCTACGCCCGCCCGACCGGCGACACCGTCGTCCGCGGTGAAGCCGCCTCCTTCCGGGTCGAAACCGTCGCCGGCGGCCTCGAAATCCCCTGGTCCATCGCCTTCCTGCCCGGCACCCGCGACCTGCTCGTCGCCGAACGCCGCGGCACCCTCCGCCTCATCCGCGACGGCGTGCTCACCCCCGAACCCATCGCCGGCACCCCCGCCGTCCACGCCCGCGGCCAAGGCGGCCTCCTCGTCGTTCAACCCCACCCCGACTACGCCCAAAACGGCTGGCTCTACCTAGCCTTCAGCGACCCCGGCCAGCGCGACGGCGAAGCCATGACCCGCGTCGTGCGCGGCCGCCTCCACGACGGCCGCTGGACCGACCAACAGGATATCTACCGCGCCGACCCCGCCCACTACAGCCGCTCCGGCGTTCACTACGGCTGCCGCCTCGTCTTCGACCAGGGCTACCTCTACATCGGCATCGGCGAACGCGGCGCCCAGGATCTCGCCCAGGACCTCTCGCGCCCCAACGGCAAAATCCACCGCCTCTTCGACGATGGCCGCGTGCCCGACGACAACCCTTTCGCCGGCCGCGCCGACGCACTCCCCTCCATCTGGAGCTACGGCCACCGCAACCCCCAGGGCCTCGTCGCCCGCCCCGGCACCACCGGCGACACCCTCCAACTCTGGGAAACCGAACACGGCCCGCGCGGCGGCGACGAACTCAACCTCGTGGTGCGCGGCGGCAACCACGGCTGGCCCGTCGTCACCTTCGGCATGAACTACAACGGCACCCCGGTCAGCCCCGACACCGCTCGCCCCGGCCTCGTCGCCCCCGTGCTGCACTGGACGCCCTCCATCGCCGTCTGCGGCCTCGACTTCTACCAGGGTGATCGTTTCCCCGGCTGGCGCGGCGACCTGCTGTCCGGCAGCCTCGCCCAACAAGAACTCCGCCGCATCACCCTCGCGGGCGACCGGGTGAAATCTCAAGAGGTCCTCTTCCGCGGCATCGGCCGGGTGCGCACCGTGCACACCGGCCCCGACGGCCTGGTCTACGTCGGCCTCGAAGACCCCGGCCGCGTCGTCCGCCTCGTCCCCGCCGAGTAAGGCCCATCTATTTTGAGGAGATCCGGTAAACCAGCGCGTAATCTGGGGAGCTGCTCAAGCATCGACCACCTCCGCGGCGGGCATGATCTCCAACCAACACCATCGCGGAAGCCAAGTTGAACCCGGCGTCACTTTATTCGCTTCGTAAATGCAATCGTGAAAACGCCGCGCACTCCGCACCAGGATCCCGACTTCGCTGCCCTTCCTCCGCGCACCCGAGTGAGCTCTTCGACGATCTTGCCCTTGGTCTATCAGGAGCTGAGACGAGTGGCAACGGCCCGCCTTTCCAGCGAGCGCGCCGCGTTGACCCTTCAACCCACCGCCCTGGTGCACGAAGCCTGGTTGCAACTGGAAGGCCGCGGCGGTCGTGAATGGGAAAACGTCGCCCACTTTTTTGGCGCCGCCTCCGACGCCATGCGCCGCATTCTCATCGACCGTGCCCGCCGCCGCTCCCGTCTGCGCCACGGCGCCGGTTTGGTGCGCGAGAATGTGCACGAAATTGATCCGGCGAACGCCCCGACCGAGGACTCCCTGCTCGTGATCGACGAAGCCATCTCCGCCCTCGAACAGGAAAATCCCGAACAAGCCCGCGTCGTGGTGCTCAAATTCTATGGCGGTCTCACCAACCTCGAGATCGCCCACCACCTCAGCATCAGCGAACGCTCGGTGGACCGCCTCTGGGCCTGCGCCAAGGCCCGCCTCGTTCGCTGGGTGCAGGAGCATCGTTGATACTCCACGCCCCCCCCGTGGCGGAATCGACCGACTTTGAGCGCGTAGGCCCTCAGCCCAGAACTTACCCGCTCCATGGACCCCAGACGCGAACTCGAAGACACCCTCTACTACGCCGCCCTCCAGCTGCAGGGCACGGCACGACAAGTGTTCCTCGACCAAGCCTGCGTGGATAATCCTTCGCTTCGCGCCGCCCTCGATGAGCTTCTAGCCACCCAACAGGACGCGGAAGAATTACTGAAACACGGCGACGATGCCCTCTCCCTTTTCCCGGAAGACAAGGACGCACTCATCCGTGATCTCGCCTCCGCCGTCTCCGAGTCGGGTCACGGCGAGCAGATCGGCCCCTACCGCATCGTGTCGCGCCTAGGCGAAGGCGGTCACGGCACCGTGTATCGTGCCGAACAGGACGAACCCGTGCGCCGCGAGGTCGCGCTCAAGGTCATCAAACCCGGTATGGATACCCGGCGGGTCCTCGCCCGCTTCGCCGCCGAGCAGCAAACCCTCGCCCTGATGGAGCACCCCAACATCGCCCGCGTGCTCGATGCGGGCACCACTCCGGCGGGTCGTCCCTACTTTGTCATGGAGTTGGTGCGCGGGGAACGCATCACCGACTACTGCGATCACCGGCGTCTGGACCTACCTCACCGTCTCCACCTCTTTTTGCTCGTCTGCGGAGCCCTTCGCCACGCCCACCAAAAGGGCGTCATCCATCGCGATATAAAACCATCCAATGTCCTCGTAGCCGACTCTGCCGACGGCCCGCCCCTGCTCAAGGTCATCGACTTCGGCATCGCCAAGGCTATCGCCGAACGCCCCGGCACAAGCAGCCTAACCACCGGACACGAGCAGCTCATGGGCACACCCGCCTACATGAGCCCCGAACAGGCGGACAGCCTCGCTCAAGATGTGGATACCCGCAGCGATGTTTACAGCCTCGGTGCCCTGCTGCACGAGCTGCTGACCGGATGTCCTCCCTTCGACCCCGCCGAGCTCGCCCGCCTACCCACGGATCGCCTTCGCTCCCTCCTCCACGAGCGCGAACCCACCCGACCATCACTACTGCTCGCCCGGCTGGCACCCGAGACACTGGCCCGCTTCGCCCAAAACCGCTCTACCGAAGCCCACCGCCTCCCCGGCTTGCTCCATGGCGACCTCGATTGGATCGTTTTAAAAACCCTGGAAAAGGATCCTGCCCGACGCTACGAGACCGTCAACGCGCTCATCGCCGACCTGCGGCGTCATTTGGGCAACGAGCCCATTGATGCCCGTCCGACTAGCCGGCTTTACCGCCTTGGCAAGCTCGTGCGCCGCAACCGCGTGTCCTTCGCCGCCGGCACCGCCGTCGTGCTCGCCCTCCTCGCCGGCACTGTAACCAGCACCTGGCTCCTCCTCCGCGAACGCGAGGCCCGCCGCGAACAAGCCCGCTTGCGCGAACACGCCGAACAAGCCGAGCAAAGGGAATCAACGCTGCGCCGGCAAGCCGTCGCCCGGGAGACCATCACCCGGGCCGCCATCGCCGTCAAAGCCGGCGACGATGCCGCCGCCGACCTACTGCTCGAATCGGTCAAGACCTTTTCCCCTGAACTCAGCTTCGATTCAGTCTCCGCCTTCCGCCACGTCGGCGAATGGCACGCCATCTCGGGTCGGTGGGACAAGGCGGCCGAGCGGTTTTCCGCTCTCATGGAAATCGATAAACTGGATACGTGGGAAATCATCACCCTGGACTATCAGTCGTGCGGTGTGGTATTGGCCGAATTCGGCGACCCCGTCCGGTTCGAGGACTTTTGCCGAGGCGCCATCGGGAATTTCGCCGACAGCACCAACGGCGACGCCACCGGCCGCATCCTCAAAACTCTGCTCCTCCTTCCGCCCTCACCGGACTTGCTAACAGCCATGCGCCCGCTGGCGGAAACCACTCTAAGCTACTGGGCCCAGTGTCCTCCCGCCCCCGGCCAAGCCATGACTTGGGAAGTCGTGCCCCTCGCCATATGGCACTATCGCGCAGGCGACCACGCCCGCGCCGCCCAGCTCTGCCGCGACCGACTCGCCGCCCAGAGGGAGGATCCTGCCATGGATGGTATCTGCCGAATCATCCTCGCGTTGTGCGAGACCCGCGCCGGCAACATCCCCAACGCCCGCTCTCTGCTCGCCAAGGTCGAACCCCTCATACAGCAACAGTTCACAAACGGACTCAAACGCGAGATGAGCGCGGGCGGCCAGTGGTATGATTGGCTCTTCGCCCGCATCCTGTGGCGCGAAGCATCGGATAAATTAAGCCGTTATTAGAAATTTAATTACGCGGCAAATTAGTCTGCTGACAGCTCGATTCAAAAAAACCTTGGCGGATTAAGGAAGAGCGCGGCGCGTTGGACGGTATGCTCCGGAACCCTCCGCGCTAGGCTCGTTTTGGCGAGCGGATGCGCAGCATGGCTCCCTTCCCGCGTCGGGGCACGCAACCAACCGCATCCAAATGAACTCCCCAACACTGCACTCCCGTCAACCCTCCGTCAGCCGCACGCTCGCGACTTCGCTCTCGTTCGCCGCGATTGTCTTCGGTGTCGCCCAGTCCCAAGCCGCCACCGTAATCTTCCAAACGCCCACCGCCGTAACCGACACTTCGGTCCTCGACCTGCCGCTAGCCCTGGTCGGCTACACCGGAGTAAATCTGGTCCAGGCCCAAAACTTCGGTGACAACGCCATCAAAACCGTCTCCACGCCCGCTTCGCAGACCATCGTTTTCGCCAACGCCCCGGAATCCGGCTCCGCCCCCTCAGGCTCCGCCTCCGGTGTGTTCTTCGGCGGTTCAGAGTGGAATGCCGGCCTCTTCGCCGGCGGCACCGGCAGCACGCAATTCGACGATCTCTTGCGCGGTCAATCTTGGGCCACCAGTCAGCCCGGAAATCGCCAAACGGTCCGCATCGGAGACCTCACCATCGGCCAGACCTACATCTTCCAGGTGTTCTTCTCGGACCAACGCGGCGGCAACGGAGGCCGCACCCAATTCATCTCCGATTCCCTCGGCGGCGGATCGTCTTCGGCCGAGTTCTCGACTGGATCGGCCGTCGCAGTAATCGGCTCATTTTCCGCCGACGCGGTCTTCCAGGACATCTTCATCTTCCCGGGCGTCACCACGACCGCACCAAACGACTCCACCGTCGCGGCCTTCACGCTCTACAGCGCCACTGCGATTCCAGAACCAAGTTCGTTCGCCGGCCTTTTCGGCCTCTTCGCCTTGGGCACCGCCGGCCTGCGCCGCTCCCGTCGGAGTTAATCCTCAATCCCATGGCTTCCCACCGGCTGATCGACCACGTCGATCAGCCGGTCTCTGTCTGCTTTTGGT
>CAYNUW010000118.1:0-3725 GCA_964400455.1 uncultured Akkermansia sp.
GGCCTCGATGAGATTGCCGCGCTCCTGAAGGATCTCGGCCGCCTTCTTGCGCGCGGCGAAACGCTCCAGACCGGCCAGCTCGGTGCCGGCCAGCTCGTTCATCGTGCCGTCGGCGTTGATGGAATCGATCACCGGCAGGCCGTGGCGCTGGCCGATCTCGAAGTCGACTTTGTCGTGCGCGGGCGTAACCTTGAGCGCGCCGGCGGCGAAGGCGGGATCCACCGCCTTGTCGGCTATAATGGGGATTTGGATACGCTCGCCCAGCGGACGCCAGACCTTCTTGCCAACCAGGTGGGTGTAACGCGCGTCGTCCGGATGCACGGCGACGGCGACGTCGGCGGCGATGGTCTCGGGGCGCGTCGTCTCGAGGACCAGGTGCGTGAGCGGGATCGTGTTGCCCTCGGCGTCCTTGGTGGTGGACGGCTCGACCAGCTCGTATTGCAGACGGTAGATGTGGCCCTTGGTCGGCTTCATTTCGACCTCCTCGTCGGAGAGCGCGGTGAGCGAGACCGGGCACCAGTTGACCATGCGTTTGCCGCGATAAATGTGCCCCTGATCGAAGAGTTTGACGAACGAGGTCAACACGGCGCGCGAGTAGCCGGGATCCATCGTGAAGTGGGTGCGGTCCCAATCGCAGGAGCAGCCGAGCTCGCGGAGCTGCTTGAGGATGTGGTCGCCCTTCTCGCCGCGCCAGGCCCAGACGCGCTTCAGGAACTCCTCGCGGCCGAGGTCGCGGCGACCCTTGCCCTCGGTTTTTTTGAGGTGCTTCTCAACCATGGTCTGCGTGGCGATGCCGGCATGATCGGTGCCGGGGATCCAGCAGGCGGCCTTGCCCTCCAGGCGGGCGCGGCGGATGAGCGCGTCCTGGAGGGTGTTGTTAAGCACGTGGCCCATGTGGAGGATGCCGGTCACGTTCGGCGGCGGGATGACGATGGTGTAGTGCTCCTGCCCGGGGGCCGGCGTGGGCGCGGCAAAGCACTTGGCCTCCTGCCAGGCGGCATACCACTTGGCTTCAACATCGCGGGGTTCGTAGCTCTTGGAAATCTCGGGCATGGTCTTAAACGATTAAACCGCTGAGCCAACCGGGCTGCTTCCCGCCTGGCAAGCCCGCGACCACTACCGCAGGCGCGACTTCGACGCCCAGCCGCTTGACAAAGCGCAAAAGTTCCGACCCTTCGCGGACGTGCGAACCCTACGCCACGCGCTCACGCTGCTCCTGCTGGCCCTCTGGCTGCCGGCTACCTCGCACTGCGCGCTGGAAACCTTGGCTGCTCACCTCGACGCTTCATCTTGCGTTCAAACCTGCTCCCACGACCTGCACGCTCCCTCGGCCGACTCTACTCCTCGCTCGGATTCCTGCGGCATCGTCGAATCCGGACTGGTCAAAAGCGACCTCTCTGAGGTGACCGCCCACCCGCCAACCCTGGTTCTGCTCGCCTGCCTGAGCACGCTCGTCGCGATCAGGCTGCGCGAGGACGCATCGTTCACGCCCGGCTCGTATCATGCCTCGCATCCCGATGAGTGGATGCGAGCACGCCACCTCGTTTTCCGCGCGGTTGCTCCCGCCCGCGCCCCAGGATCGGTCTGAGGAAATCCCTGCGTTAGCGCCGCCCCGAGCGGCGTCGCTGTTTTCCTGAGTTTGCGCTTCGCCCCACCGTGGCGTGCAGCGCCGGTGTCCCGCCCGCAGCGGGTTTGATCCTGTTCCCGTCATGATTTTACGCGTCTCCCTGTCCACTTGCCTGCTCGCCTACCTCGCCGTCGCCGAGCCCCTCACCCCCGAGTCTGCCTCGCTCCTTGCCCTCACCCACAATCCACGGCTGGTCGCCGCCCGCGCCGTGATCGAAGAAGCCGAGGCCCGCGCCTCCGGTTTTGGCCGGCTGCCCAACCCCGAACTCGAAACCGAAATTGCCGCCGGCGATCACGCCGGCGGACGGATTGAGGTCGGCCTCAGCCAGGCCTTTCCGCGCACCACCCGCCTGCGTCTGGAGCGCCGCGTCGCCAAAGAAACCCTTGCCCTCGCGCGCCGCGAGGTCGCCGTCGCCGAAGCCGAAACCGTCACTCGTGTTCACTACGCCTTGATAAACTTGGTCGCCACCACCGCCGACCTGGAGCTGGTCGAACGACATGCCGTCCGGCTCGACGCTCAAGCCGCCGCTCACCGCCAACTGGCTGAGACCGGTCAACTGGCCAAACTCGAAGCCACCCAGGCCGACTTGATCGCCCGTGAACAAACGCTGGTGGTCCACCAAGCCCGCTCCACCCAGTTCGCCGCCAAGGCCTCGCTCGCCGC
The DNA here is from genome assembly GCA_964400455.1 of uncultured Akkermansia sp. Taxonomy (GTDB): domain Bacteria; phylum Verrucomicrobiota; class Verrucomicrobiia; order Opitutales; family Opitutaceae; genus IMCC26134_A. Next base: position 2,291 of record CAYNUW010000118.1, read on the forward strand.
CGAACTAGGCCTCTCGCCCAAAACGCTGCCCGCGACCAGCTACGACCTGGCGCTTCCAGCCTCGCCCATCCGAGACTTGCACCTCGCCCGTCGCGCCGACCTGGCCCTGAGCGAGGCCTCCCTCGCCGCCGGCGAGTCCGAACTCGCGCTCGCCCGCGCCTCCGGTAGCGAGCCCTGGAAACTGGGCGTCTACATCGAGGGTGAACGGTCCCAAGACGACTTCGGCGCCACCGAAAACGAGGCGCTGCTGGGACTGCGCTTCAGTCTCCCGCTCCCGTTCCGGGACGTGGCCGCCGCGGCAATCGCCGAAACACAGGCCGCCCGTCGGCGCTTGCTGCTGGAGCGAGACGCGTTGACCGCCACCGCTCGCACGGAGCTGGAACTCGCCCTCGCCGAGGTCGCCTCCCGCCACCACGCCGCCCGGGTCATCGGCCAGGAATTGCTCCCCGCCGCCCGCGCGCACCACTCCGCCACCGAGGCCGCCCACACCCGTGGAGAGGCCCCGAGCATCCAGGTTTTCCAATCCGCCGAACGCGTAGCCGCCCTCGAGCGCTCCGAACTGTCCGCCCGCCAAGTCTACCACCTAGCCCATATCCGAGCACTCGCCACCGCCGGCCTGCTTCACACCGCCCAGCCATGAAACTCCTCGCCCTCGCCCTCCTATCCTCCCTTGCGCTCGCCATCCACGGCCGCGCCAGCTCGCCCGCCACCCCCGCCATCCTGCTCGACGAAAACACCGTCGCCAACCTCCGGCTCGAATATGCTTGGGCCGAAAAACGCGTCTTCGAGGAGTCCGTCTTCGCCCTCGGTCGCGTCGAGGCCAGCCATGGCGCCCTCGCCACCGTCAGCAGTCGCGTTCCCGGCCGGGTCGTCGAGTTGCTCGCGCACCTCGGCGACCACGTCGAGCCCGGCGCGCTCCTCGCCCGGGTCGAAAGCCGCGCCGCCGGCGATCCGGCCGCCGTCGTCACCTTGCACGCACCGGCGGCCGGCATGATCATCGACTGCGAAATACATCTGGGCGACCCGGTCGAGCCGGACCGCCACCTGATGGAAATCGCCGACCTGCGCCAGGTGGACGCCGTCGCCCGCCTGCCCGAGTCTTCACTTGGCCGCCTGCGCGTCGGCGAGACCGAGGCGCGCATACGTCTCGCCGCCTTTCCGGGCGAGGTTTTTGTCGGTCGTCTCAACCGCATCGCGCCCGCCGCCGATCCCGCCACCGGCACGGTGGACGTCCACTTCACCCTCGGCAACACCGACGGCCGCCTCCGCCCCGGACTGCGCGCGGAATTCAGCGTGCTCGTCTCCAGCCGTCCGAATGTCCTCTCCCTGCCTCGCGAAGCCGTGCAGGGCGAAGGCGTCGGACCGCGGTTCATCTTCCTGCGCGACCCTTCCCTGCCCTACGCCTTTTTGAAACGCCCGGTCGTGCTGGGCGCGA
>CAYNUW010000118.1:3825-9691 GCA_964400455.1 uncultured Akkermansia sp.
CGTCCTGGCCCTCGCCACCCTGACCCTAAGCCTCGCCCTCGCGCGCCGCCGCCATGCTTGATCTCCTCATCCGCTGGTCGCTTGCCCACCGCGCGGCGGTGCTCGGCCTCGCCCTCGTCGTGCTCGCGCTTGGCCTCCGCGCCGCACTGCACCTTCCGGTCGAGGTCTTGCCCGACCTCACCAAACCCACCGTGGTCATCCTCACCGAAGCCCCCGGCCTCGCGCCCGAGGAGGTAGAGACCCGCATAACCCGGCCGCTGGAAAACGCCCTCATGGGCGTCTCCGGACTCTCGCGCCTGCGCTCCAATTCCGACGTCGCCCTCTCCCTGGTCTACGCCGAGTTCGCCTGGGGCGCCGACGTCCTCGCCACCCGCGTCCGGGTGCAGGAGCGCTTGCAGACCGCCCGGGAACGACTGCCCGGCGGCGTGGAACCCTTTCTCGCTCCGGTCGCCTCCCTCATGGGCGAGATCATGCTGGTCGGCGTGCGCTCCGCCATCGCGCCCGGCGAGCCCGGCCACCTCGCCCCCTCCGAGGTGCGGACCCTCGCCGACTGGACCCTGCGCCAGCGGCTCCAGTCCATACCCGGCGTAGCCGAGGTCCTCAACATGGGCGGCGGGATCCGCCGCCTGGAGGTGCGGCCCGACCCTCAACGCATGGCGGCGTATTCGGTTAATCACGACGAACTGTCCTCCGCCGTCGCCGCCGCCGCCGGCACGGGCACCGGTGGCTTCATCGAAGCCGGCCCGTCCGAGATCATGGTGCGCAACCTCGCCATGACCACCGATCCGGCCGAGCTGGGCCGCACCGCGATCAAGCTCGCCGACGGCCGGCCCGTGCTCCTGTCCGACGTGGCGGAGCTGGCCTGGGGCCTCGAACCCATGCGCGGCGACGCCTCGGTCAGCATAGCCCCCGAGTCAGAGCCGACCCGCGGCGTCATCATGTCGATCACCAAGGCGCCCGGCTTCGACACCCGGGCGCTGACCGATCGCATCGAGTCCGCCTTGTCCGAGCTGCGAACCACCCTGCCGCCCGGCGTGGAACTCGTCCCGCTGTTCCAGCAGCGCCAGTTCATCGACCGCGCCATCGGCAATCTCGGCGAGGCCATTCGCGACGCCGGACTCATGGTCGCGGCCGTGCTCTTCCTCTTCCTGCTCAACCTCCGCACCACCTTCATCACCCTCGCCGCCATTCCCCTTAGTTTCGCCGTCACCCTGCTCACCTTTTCCTGGTTCGGACTCTCGGTGAACGCCATGACCCTGGGCGGCCTCGCCGTCGCCATGGGCATGGTGGTGGACGACGCCATCGTCGACGTGGAGAACGTCTTTCGCCGCCTGCGTGAGAACGCCACTCTGCCCGCGCCCCGACCTCGCCTGGAAGTCATCGCCGAGGCCTCGGGCGAGGTGCGCAATTCCATCCTCTACGCCACTCTCCTGATCGTGCTGGTGTTTCTCCCCCTGCTGGGCCTGAGCGGAGTGGAGGGCAGGCTCTTCGCCCCCATCGCCCTGGCCACCATGCTCAGCATGGCCGCCTCGTTCCTCGTCTCGCTCAGCGTCATCCCCGTGCTCTGTGCGTGGCTGCTGCGCCCGCCAGCCGGCGCGACGCACGGCGACGGCGCCTTGGCCGGCGCGCTCAAACGCCTGATCGCCGCGGCCGCGCTGCGACCCGCCCTCCGCCATCCCCTTCTCGTGCTGTCGGGCGTGGCCCTGCTGCTCGCCGCCTGCTTCGCCCTCTACCCGCGCATGGGGAAGGACTTTCTACCCAGGTTCCGCGAGGAAACCGCGCTGGTCGCCGCCAGTGCCGCCCCCGGCACATCGCTCGACGAAATGAACCGCATCGGCGACGCCATCGAACGCGAACTGCTCGCCGTGGATGGCGTCGCCAAGATAGGCCGCCGCGTGGGTCGCGCCGAGCGCGGCGACCACGTCGTGCCCGTCTCGACCGCCGAATTCGACCTAGACTTCAATCCCGCTTCTACGCGCGACCGCGCCGCCATCCTCGGCGAGATCCGGACCCGCCTGCAAAACATACCCGGCGCCTTCGCAGTGGTCAGCGGCCCCCTGGCCGACCGCATCGGCCACATGTTGAGCGGCGTCTCGGCGCCCGTGGCGGTGAAAATCTTCGGACCCGACATCGCCGAACTCCGACGCCTCGGCGGCGAGATTCAGTCGCTCGCTCGCGATATCCCCGGTCTGGCCCGCGCCCGGCTCGACGCCCAGGCCGACATCCCCCAGCTGCGCATCGAGCCCGACCGCGAACGAATCGCCGCCCACGGCATCGCCCCCGGCGCGCTGAACGATATGCTCTCCGACCTGGTCGGCGGCCGCGAATTCCCCGCGCTGCGCGAGGGCGCTCGCGACGTGCCACTGGTGCTGCGCCTGAACGAATCCTGGCGCGCCTCGCCCGACGCCCTGCGCGCCTTGCCGATCGAGACCCCGGCCGGCCTGCGCGTGCCTCTGGGCGAACTCGCCCAGGTGCGCGAGGCACGCGGACCCAACGTGATTTTCCGCGAAAACAACCAGCGGCGCATCACCCTCGCCATCCAGCCCGAAGGCCGCGACATCGGCGCCGCCGTCGAGCGACTGCGCGCCACCGTAGCCGAGCGCGTGCAGCTTCCCGAAGGATACTTTGTCACCTACGAGGGCGAATTCGAGGCCAGGCGCGACGCCGCCCGACGCATCGCCCTCCTCGGCGCGGGCGTCGCCCTCGCGATCTTGATCCTGTTGCAGGCTTACTTCCGCAGCCTCGCCCTCGCCCTCCAGGTCATGCTCAGCATACCCCTGGCCTTGGCCGGCGCCCTAGCGTTCACCTGGTGGCGCATCGACAACATCAGCATCGCCACCCTGGTCGGCTTCATCGCCGTCGCAGGCGTGGCCGCGCGCAACAACATCATGCTGCTCTCCCATTACCTCCACCTCATGCGCCACGAGGGAGAGGCCTTTTCCCGCCAGATGATCGTGCGGGGCACGCTGGAACGCGTGACGCCGGTGCTCATGACCGCCTTCGCGGCCGGCATCGCACTCGTCCCGCTCGTGCTCGCCGCCGACCAGCCCGGCAAGGAAATCCTCCACCCCGTCGCCGTCGCCATCACCGGCGGCCTGGTCTCGTCCACCGTCCTGACCTTCCTCGTCACTCCGACGGTCTTCTTCGCCTGGGGACGCCGAGGACTGCCCCGCGACCCGGCCGACTCATCCGTAGACAAACTCGGCCCTTGACCCCGTCCGTCCAATTTTTTGTAATCCTCGATTCAACGTTTAACGTCTTAACCCACACCATGCGCGACGAATATCTCAAAGAAGCCCGCAACGTCATCAACGATCCCAACGTGCTGATCAACGTGGTATCGCGCCGCGTAAAGCAGCTCAAACGCGGTCAACGCCCTCTCGTCGAATCACTTGAGAAACTCTCACTCGAAGACGTCGCCTTGCGCGAAATTATCGAGGGTAAGATCACTTATGAGCTAGCCTAAGGCGCGTTCCATCGTCGCCCTCCGCCCGTTTGCGCCGCCACCCGCCCGCGGGTGGCGGCTTTTTCTTCGCCCCCCGCTCCTCCGCCCGACCGCCATGTGCGCCGCCGCCAAAGCCAACAAAAAAGACGCCAAGCGCCATACCGAGATTCGCAACTCGAAGGCCTTGCGCGACTACTCCATCGGCGAACGCTTCGAAGCCGGCATCCGCCTGCAAGGCACCGAGGTCAAGGCCATCCGCGCCGGCCGCGCCCAGATCAACGACGCCTTCGGCCGCTTCGACAAGGGTGAGCTCTGGTTGATGAACGCCCACATCGACGAATACGAATTCGGCAACCGGCTCAACCACCCCACCCGCCGCACCCGCAAACTCCTGCTCCACGCCCACCAGATCCGCAAAATCGCCCAGGCCATGCAGGTCGGCGGCCTCGCCCTCGTGCCCCTGCGCCTCTACTTCAAGGAGGCCTTGGTCAAGGTCGAGCTCGGCATCGGCACCGGCAAACAACTTCACGATAAACGTCAGGACCTCAAAAAACGCGTCGTCACCATGGAAATGAAGCAGGCCATCAAACAGGCGAACCAACGCCGTTGACTCGCCCGCCCCGTCCCCCGCTCCTTGGCGACCACCGCCCCAGCCTCATGAGCCCGAGCCCCGTCGCCTCACCCTCCCAAGTCACCATCCGCGTGCCCGGCAGCACGTCCAATTGCGGCGCCGGCTTCGATACCCTCGGCCTCGCCCTCACCATCTATAACCGCGTCACCCTGCGCCGCGCCGGCGACGCCGCCCCGGCCGATGCCGCCCCGGCGGCCTGGACTCCCCGGCCCGAACGCGAGTCCGACGCCCGCGGCCTCGATCTGGTGCGCGCTTCCGCCGACGCCTTCGGCAAACTCGCCCGCGTCGCCCCCTACCCTTTCCACTATCGCATCGAAGGCGAAGTCCCCCCCGCCCGCGGCCTCGGCTCCTCCATCACCGTGATCGGGGGCGTGCTCGCCGGCCTGAACATCCTCTCCGGCTCCCCCCTCGACCGCGAACAACTCGTCGCCATCGCCACCCACCTCGAAGGCCACCCCGACAACGCCGCCGCCGGCCTGCTCGGCGGCTTCTGCGTCGCCCGCTGCGATCCACGCAAAAACGACTACCTCGGCACCATCCGCCTCGCCCTGCCGCCCACCCTGCGCTTCGTGGTCGTCTCCCCCTCGGTCGAACTCCTCACCAAGGAATCGCGCGGCGTGCTGCCCTCCACCCTGCCCTATTTCGACGCCGTCAAAAGCGTCAACAGCGCCACCTACCTCGTCGCCGCCTTCGCGACCGGCGACTACGCCCGGCTGCGCGACGCCGTCTCCGACTTCCTCCACGAGCCCTACCGCCTGCCCCGCATCACCGGTGCCCGCGAAGCCATCGCCGCCGCCGTCGCCGCCGGCGCCCTCACCGGCTGGCTCAGCGGCAGCGGCTCCAGCGTGCTCTGCGTCTGCCACGCGCCCGAAGCCGCCGCCGTCGCTGCGGCCATGCGCGCCGCCTTCGCCGCCGCCGGCGTGCCCAGCGAGGCGCGCGATCTCGCCGCCGATAACGTCGGCTACATCGTCGAGGCCTGAGCGCCGTTCCCCACCGCCGCCGCCCGCCCCTCCTCCGCATGGCGACCAAAAAAGTCCGCGCGCTCTGGGCCGCCCGCCTCGCCGGCCAGACCTCTCCCGGCGACAAAAGCGCCGGCAAAAACCCGCTCACCGGCCTGCCCGTCGGCGCCGTCGTGCCCGTCTCCGCCCTGCGCCGCGCCACCGTCGAGCCGCCGACCGAGATTCGCCGCTCGGGGTTTTCCGGCCAGGTCCTCGGCATCGACCCCTCACTGCGCGGCACCGGCCTCGCCTTGGTGGAGTTCAACCCCGGCCGCTCGCCACTCCTGCTGCGCTGCCAGACCGTGCACGTCCCCGCCAAACGCAGCATGGCCTTCGCCCTCGGCGAAATTTCGACCGCCGTCACCGCCTTTCTCGACACCTTCGAGGTGCGCCACGTCGCCCTCGAACAAACCATCTACGTGCAAAACTTCCAGACCGCGCAGATCCTCGGCGCCGCGCGCGGCGCCGCCATCGCCGCCGCCGCCCTCCGCGGCCACGAAGAGGTCTGGGAATACGCCCCGCTGCGCGTCAAGCAGGCCGTGGTCGGCGCCGGCCGCGCCAGCAAGGAACAGATGGCCCGCACCGTCATGGCCCTGCTCGGCCACGGACGCCCCCTCGCCAGCGACGAGGCCGACGCCGCCGGTGTCGCCCTCTGCCACGCCTTCACCTGGCGCGGCTGACCCGGCGAACCAGTAGTAATCCGGACTCCGGGATCGCCTGCCGCGACCCCGGAGCGAAACGCGGCACCCGGCTCAGCCGGGATCATGCAGTTGAACGGCGGAGCAGCGGGGC
>CAYNUW010000119.1:0-9657 GCA_964400455.1 uncultured Akkermansia sp.
CCCCTCGGAAAAAGCCACCTACGGCACCCACCAGCACGGGGCCTGGGACACCATCCAACGCTCCCACGCCGTCGCCAACGGCTGCTACGTCGCCGCCATCAACCGCATCGGCCACGAAATCATCGAGGGCGTCGGCGGCGACGGCCTCGAGTTCTGGGGCCAGTCCTTTGTCGCCGGCACCTCCGGCCAGATCCTCGCCAAGGCCCCCGTCGATCGCGAAGAGGTCCTCGTCGTGCCGGTCGAACTCGCCAAGGTGGATGTCACCCGCACTCACTGGCCCTTCCTGCGCGACCGCCGCATCGACGCTTACGGCGACCTCACCAAACGCTTTATCGACCGCACCGCCTGAAAAGGCCCGCCCTCTCCCGCCCTCCCCCTCTCCCATGGCCAAAGCCCAGCCCGCCGCGAAGAAAAAGCCTGCCTCGGCTCCCTCCGCCGCACCCGTCTCGGACAAAAAAACCGCCGCCAAACCCGCCACGCGCAAACGCAAGGCGGCCGCCGCGAACGCGCCCGAAGTCGCGGCGGGCACTCCCGCCTCCCTCGGCTTTCGCATGCCCGCCGAATGGGAGCCCCAGGAGGCGGTTTGGTTGTCCTGGCCCCACAACTACGCCTCCTGGCCCGGCAAGTTCCGCCCCGTCCCCTACAACTTCGCCCGCATCGTCGCCGCCATCTCTCGCTTTCAGCCGGTTCGCATAAACGCCGCCAAAAAACTTCACAACCGCGCCCGCCGCCTTTGCGAACGCGCCGAAGCCGATCTGACCCGTATCGAATTTTTCGATCATCCCACCAACGACGCCTGGTGCCGCGACCACGGTCCCATCTTTGTCAAAAACGACCAGACCGGCGAGGTCGCCCTCACCGATTGGGCCTACAACGCCTGGGGCGGCAAGTATCCGCCTTTCGACCTCGACAACGAGATCCCCCCCGCCATCGCCCGCGCCACCGGTCTGCGCCGTTTTGTCAACGACATGATTCTCGAGGGCGGCTCCATCGAGGTAAACGGCCAGGGCGTTCTGCTCACCAGCGAACAATGCCTTCTCCATCCCAACCGCAACCCGGGCCTCAATCGTGCGCAGATCGAGCAGAATCTGCGCGACTATCTCGGCGTGACCGAAATCCTCTGGCTGGGTGAAGGCATCATCGGCGACGACACCGACGGGCACATCGACGACATGACCCGCTTCTTTAAGCCCGACGGCTTCATCACCTGCGTCGAACCCGACCCGAAGCGCAAAAACCACCCCATCCTCCAGGCCAACCTCGAACGCCTCAAAAAATTCCGCACCGCCGAGGGCCGCCCCTACGACATCGTCGAGCTGCCCATGCCCAAGCCCTTCGGCTACCAGCGCCAGCTCGTGCCCGCCAGCTACGCAAACTACCTTGTCATCAACGGCGCCGTCCTCGTGCCCACTTTCCGCCAACCCGGCAACGATCAGCGCGCACTCGCCATCCTCGCCCAATGCTTCCCCGGACGCGAAGTCATCGGCATCGACTGCTACCACCTGATATGGGGCCTCGGCACTTTGCATTGCATCTCCCAGCAACAACCCGCCTAACGGACTCGCCCCCCCTAGCCCCGCCATGCACCTTCTCTCTCGTCTGGCTCCGCTGTCCCTCGGCGTCGTTCTGTTTGGCCTGGCCGGCTGCCACTCTGCGGATCAACTCACCCCCGCCGCCCGCCTCGCCGCGCCTTGGACCCGCCCTGCCTTTGCCACCCGCGATATCCCGGGCGACCCAGCCACCGTGCGCGCCGCCTGCGCCGCTGCCCTGGGCTCCATGGGCTTCGAGGGCGCCCGCCGCGAAGGCGGCCTCGGCCGCCTGTCCGCCCAACGCCGCCAAGCCTCCGCGGACGATGGTGCCCGGCAGCTGACCTTCGACGCCACGCTCACCCTGCTCGGACCCGGCATCGTTCGGTTGGAGACCGATTTTCGCGAGCTGATCGAATACTCCGACAACCAGCCGCCCGCCGGCGGCCTCATCCGCTCCCGCCCACTTTACGACGCGTTTTTCGAACGCGTCCTCGCCGAGCTCGATTCCTCGACGCCATGAGTGTCCACGGGGCCTGATTGACCTTCAGTATCCCAACCGCGCGGGGGCGCGCGGGGCAATTCAACCCGGGCCTGCCATCCGACTTCCGCGTAGCACCGTTTTTCGGCCAAGTCTCATGAGCTCGTCTCTGCTGCACTACAACCACCCCGCACGGACCTGGGTCGAAGCCCTGCCGCTGGGCAATGGTCGCCTCGGCGCCATGGTTTTCGGCGATGCCGACCACGAGCGCATCGCCCTCAACGAGGCCACCCTCTGGTCGGGCGGCCCCTCCGACGGCAATAATCCGGCCGCCCGCGCCCTGCTGCCGCAGGTCCGCGAAGCCGTCTTCGCCGGACGGCATTCCGAGGCCGTCGCTCTCTGCAAAAAAATGCAGGGACCCTACAACCAATCCTATCTTCCCCTGGGCGATCTGCTGCTGGATTTCAGCCCGGACGAAAACCGACGGACTCCAATCTCAAACTACCACCGTCAACTCGACCTCGACACCGCCATCGCACGCATCACCTACCAACTCGCCGATGGCACCGCCATGACCCGCGAGGTCCTGACGAGCGCGCCCGACCAAATCATCGCCCTTCACCTCGCCGCCGACCGCCCGGGCGCACTCCACTTTTCGGCCCGCGTCACCTCCCAGCTCCGCCATACTCTGTCCATCACGGACGCCGCCACTCTCACGCTCTCCGGGCGCGCCCCCTCGCACGTCGAACCCGACTACCGGGGCGATTGTCCCCATGCCGTCGTTTACGAGGATGGCCCAAACGCCCGTGGCATGCGCTTTGTAGCCCACCTGCACATCGAGAACATCGACGGTCGCGTTTTCGCCGAAGGCGACCGCCTGACGGTGCGCGGTGCCACGACGGTCATCCTTCGCCTCTCCACCGCCACCAGTTTTAAAGACTTCCGCCATTGCCCCGCCCAAAACGGCCGCGATGAGGTCGCCGTTTCTACGCAAGCCCTCGCCGCCGCCCGCCTACTCTCTTGGAGTGAGCTGCTCACCCGGCACGTGCAGGATCACCAAAACCTGTTTCGGCGGGTTCGGCTGGATCTCGTCTCCGCCCACCCTCCCTCCGCGGCGCAACCGACCGACCTTCGCCTCGTCCAAGCGGCCGCCGGTCAACCCGACTTGGGCCTGGAAAAGTTGCTCTTCGACTTCGGTCGTTATCTGCTCGTCGCCAGCTCCCGCCCCAACGGCCAACCCGCAAACTTGCAGGGCCTCTGGAACGCCTCCGTTCGACCGCCTTGGAGCTCGAATTGGACCATCAACATCAACACCCAGATGAACTACTGGGCCGCAGAGCCGGGTGCCTTGCCCGAATGCCACCTGCCTCTGCTCCGATTCATCGGCGAACTGGCCAAAAACGGCCGCGATACCGCCCGCATCAACTACGGGGCAAAGGGTTGGGTATCCCATCACAATGCGGACCTGTGGCGCCAAAGCGCCCCGGTCGGCGACTTTGGCGAGGGGGACCCCATGTGGGCCAACTGGTGCCTCAGCGCGGCATGGCTCTGCCAGCACCTCTGGGAACACTTCGCCTTCGGTCGCGACCTGAGTTACCTGCGTGAACACGCCTGGCCCCTCATGCGCGGCGCCGCCGAATTCGCCTTGGACTGGCTGGTTGAAGACCGAGCGGGATACCTCGTCACCGCCCCCTCCACCTCGCCTGAATTGTCGTTCCACTCGCCCGAGGGCGGCCGGGGCACCGTCACCTTCGGCAGCACGATGGATCTACAAATCTTCCGCGACCTTTTCGACCACTGCCTGGAGGCCGCCGGCCTGCTCGCGGCCGAGGACGAACTTACTCAACGCATCCGCTCGGCCCGGAACCGCCTCCTGCCCATGCGCATCGGCGCGCGCGGCAACATCCAGGAATGGGCAAGCGACTTCATCGAAACCGACGTCCACCACCGCCACGTCTCGCACCTCTTCGGACTCCATCCCGGCGCACAAATCACTCCCGATACGCCCGGGCTTTTTGCCGCCGCCCGCCGCACCCTCGAGCTCCGAGGCGACGACGGAACCGGCTGGTCCCTCGCCTGGAAAATCTGTTTTTGGGCCCGCTTGCTCGATGGCGACCGCGCCCACGCCTTGGTGCTCGCCTTGCTTCGCCCCGTCCCGAGCGACCTTCGCGCCGTCAATTACCACGGCGGCGGCGGCGTTTACCCCAGCCTGCTGGCCGCCCATCCACCCTTCCAGATCGATGCAAATTTCGGCTACGTCGCCGGCGTCATCGAGCTCCTGCTGCAAAGCCACCAACGCGACGCATCCGGAAATCCGATACTCCATCTCCTGCCCGCACTGCCCGCCGCCTGGCCCGACGGCAGTGTCACCGGCCTGCGCGGTCGCGGAGGGTTTACCTTGGATCTGACGTGGAAACTCGGGAAACTCTCCGGCCTCACGGTCACGTCCACCCGCGACCAACGCGCGACGCTCCGCTATTCGGGCCGGGATACGACTCTACGTTTCCGCGCCGGAGAGCCCCTCTCCCTACCGGTCTCCAGGCTCGAATCCTCCCAGTGCTTGGCCTAGGCCGCGTCTGGGGGGTCAACACCAGGCTGCGCGCTAAGGCCCGAGACCATCCGGTGTCCCGGTTCAGTGGATCACCGGAGACGCCTGCGCCTCAAACCCAGGATCGCCACCGCCAGAAGCATCGCGGGCCCATCGCGCCACACCCGCAACGAGCCGCCCTGGGCATGACGCCAGCGCACCGCCTCTTCGGCGATCCGCCCGCCCTGCCCCGCGACCGCCGCCAGCAATTCCACGTCAAAGGCAAAACGGTTCAACACCAGCCCGGGCCTCACCCTTCGGTAGTCCGCCAGCCTTACGAATTTGCAGCCGCACTGGGTGTCGCGAACCTTCAAACCGGTCCAGACCCGCACCCAGATTGAAAACAGCCGCGCCGCCGCCGCCCGCGCCGCCGTGCGCTCCCGGGACTCTGCATCGCCGACCCGCCGGCTGGCGGCCAGCACCCCGACCTCGCCGGGAAGCGTATCCAGCAAGCGGATGAAACGCACGAGCTCGTCCGCGTCCACGCTGCCGTCCGCGTCGCAAAACCCCAGCCACTCCGGCTCCCCTCCGCCCGCCGCCGCGTCCCAACCGGAGTAAACCGCCGCACCTTTGCCTCGGTTCCTCCCCAGGGCCAGCAGCGACCGCACCCACTCCCGCCGAACCCGCCACGCTTCGACCAGCGCGGCCAAACGGCCGGCCTCCTCCCTGCCCGAGCCGTCGTCCACCACCTGAAGCTCGACCGCCCCGTCAAACTCCTCCAGTCGCTCCACCAGCGCCGCCCCGAACTCCGGCAGCCTCGCGCTCTCACGGTAGGCCGGTATCACCAACCGCACCCTCGGCCCCCTGACCGGACCCCCATGGTCGTTTCGTGGCTGGCTCGTGGTGTTCATGGTGCTCGTCCACCGCGAAGCAGGCGACCCGTTCCCTCCGGCGCAATACTTACTCGCATCGAACGGTCCCGGTTTGCCAAATGCCCGGACTTTCTTTCTGCCTTCGTCATGCCCCTACCACGCTTCGCTCTTCTGGCCGTAGCCTCCGCTTTACTCTGCGCCCCGACATCACGCGCCGGAAACACCGACATCACCACCTGGCCCGAAGCACTACGCGACGAAGTCGCCGGCATCCTTAACTGGCCTTTTAATGATTTAGCCCGCCCGGTCCCGCCCCTCGCCACCCCGCTCCCGCACGACCAACTCGTCTCTGCTCCCCCCGCCGGAGCCATCGTGCTTTTCGACGGCAAAGATCTCTCGGCCTGGCAACCGTCCCCGTGGCGCATCGTGGATGACACCGTCGAAATCGTCCCCGGCAAAGACTACCTCGTTTCCAAGCAGGCCTTCGGCTCCTGCCGGCTGCATCTGGAATGGTGGACTCCTCCCGGCCCCGACCTCAAGAACGGTCAGGATCGAGGCAACAGCGGCGTTTTCCTCATGGGCCGCTACGAGGTGCAGGTGCTCGATTCGTATCAGAATGTCACCTACGCCGACGGGCAGGCCGGCTCCATCTACGGCCAGCACCCGCCGCGCGTGAACCCCGCCCGCCCGCCCGGCGAGTGGCAGTCCTACGACATCGAGTTCATCCGCCCGCTCTTCGATGCCGAAGGCCGCCTCCTCCGGCCCGCCCGCATCACCGTGGATTTTAACGGAGTCCGCGTGCAGGACCGCGCCCTCGTCTTCGGCCCCACCAATCCACCCGGCCGCCGCTCCTACACCGCCCACGCCGACGCACTCCCACTCCAACTGCAAAACCACCGCGAGGTCGTCCGTTTTCGCAACATCTGGATCGTTCCCCTGCCGGACTGAGAGCCACTAAGCCCGGCGAAACCGCCTTCGATACTCCCCCGGCGCCACCCCCTGCCGCCGGCGGAATGCGCGCGTAAATGAAGCCGGGCTCTCGTAACCCGCCCGGTCCGCGATCTCCGCCACATTGAGATTCGACTCCTTCAACAACCTCGCCGCCTCGTTCAGCCGTATCTCCGCCAGAAAACTCCGCGGGGTCGTTCCAAAATTCACCCGGATGCGCCGTTCCAGCGTCGCCACCGATACGTTCGCCCGCGCCGCCAGCTCCGCCACCGTCAACCCGCGCGCCATGTGCTCGCGCGCCTGACGGATCAAGTTAGCCAACGGGTCGCCACCCTCCACCCCCGGCACGTCGCTCGCCATGCGTTTTGAGATTCCCGCCGTGCCGACGATTCTGCCCGTCGGATCGCGCAACGCCACTTTTGAGGTCAGCCGCCATTCCACTTCCCCTCCCGCCATGTTGATCAACTCGGGTTTGTTCAACATCGCCCGCCCGGTGGCCAGCACCGCCGCATCGTCCCGCTGATAGACCGCAGCAAACTCCGGCGCATACAAATCGGCATCCGTCTTGCCCGTCACCGCCGCCCGCTCCAGCCCAGCCGACGCTGCCAATCCGGTGTTCACCGCCACAAAGCGTCCCGCCGCGTCCTTCACCCAGCACATCACGTTCTCCAGGCTGTCCAGCAGCGGGCCCCAAGCCGACGCCGCCACCAGCGTTTCACATACTTTTCCCGATTTCTTTAACATATGCTCAATCTACTTTAACTGACGAATTCGGCATAGCAATTGATTCCCCCGGCCATTTACCTGCGGCAACTTTTGGGTATAGATTAGGTCAACCTGTTATTCACGTCCGCCTCCCCCCGGCGTTCTGCCGACCGCCCCCTTCGATTCAGCAAAGTCTGTCACTGCCCAAAAAAGCGATACGCTCGCCTTCCCCGCATGAAGCCCTCCGCTCCGCTACCCCGCCGTTCTTTCCTCAAGCTCCTCGCCGCCGGCTCCCTCGGCGGCGCCGCCTTTCCCTCCTTGGTGCGCGCGCAGACCCTCGGCCTCGGCGGCCCCGCCCCGTCCAACCTCATCAACATCGGCTTCATCGGCCTCGGCGGTCAAGGCATGGGCCTGATGCGCAACGCCCTCAACCACTCCAGCGCCCGCGTCGTCGCCGTCTGCGAGGTGGACTCCACCCGCCTCGACGCCGCCCGCAAGCGGGTGGACGACCACTACAACCAGCCCGCCGGTAACTGCGCCGCCTACGTCGATTACCTCGACCTCATCGCCCACCCAGGCCTCGACGCCGTGGTCATCGCCACCCCCGACCACTGGCACGCCCTCCAGACCGTTCACGCCGCCCGCGCCGGCAAGCACATCTACGTCGAAAAACCCGCCGCGACGTCGATCCCCGAGGGACGAGCCATGGCCGACGCCGTTCTGCGCGCCGGCGTGGTGGGCCAGATCGGCAGCATGCAGCGTTCCGCCGGCGAGTTTCAGCGTGTGGTCGAACTCGCCCGCAACGGTTTCCTCGGCGACATTAAAAAAATCACCGTCGGCCTCCCCGGCGGCCCGGGCCCTCGCCCCGTCCCGGACCAGGATCTCCAATCCTGGCCCGCCCCGCCCCCAAACCTCGACTACGAGCGCTGGCTCGGCCCCGCCCCCGCCCTGCCCTACCACGCCGAACGCACCCACTACCAGTGGCGCTGGCAATTCGCCTTCGGCGGCGGCCAGGTCGCGGACTGGATCGGCCACCATTACGACATCGGCGCCCTCGCCGCCAATGTCACCGGCGTCCAACCCGTCACCCTCGAAAACATCTCCGGCAAGTTCGAAAACCCCGGCGCCTTCGTGGAGACCGCCACCACCTACTCGTTCACCGCCCGCTACGCCAACGGCATCGCCATCGACACCGCCTCGTTCCACCGCGGCGGCGTCCGCGTCGAGGGCTCCGAAGGCTGGGTCTACGCCAACCGCGGCGCCCTCGAACACAGCTCCGAAGCGCTCCGCCGCGTCATCATCCCATCCCATGGCTACCGAATCTCCGGCGGCACCGGCAGCCACCTGGACGATTTCATCTCCGCCATCAAAACCCGCTCCACCCCGCGTTATCCCGTCCTCGAGGGCCACCATATCGCCGCCGTGGCCCACCTCGCCAATGCCGCCCTCCGCTCCGGCGTCCCGGATCTGCGCTGGGATCCCGCCACCGAATCCCTGCTCGACCGCCCCGAGGCCGACCGCTTCCTCCGCCGCACCTACCGCGCACCCTACGTCCTGCCGGTCTGACCCTTCCCCGCCCCCATGCACTTGCCCCGCTTTCTCCCCGCCTTCGCCCTTCTCGCCGCATCGCTCTGCGCGCAAACTCCGTCCACGCCCCACCCGGCCGCCGACCCGCACGAGGAGCCCGCCCAAAAGCCGCGCAACTTCCCCGCCCTCACCCCCGCCGAACTCGCCGCCATCGACGCCGCCGTGCCCGCCCGCGCTCGCGCCGTGCCCGCTCGCCCCCGCCGCCTCCTCGTCTTCAACCGCACCGGCGGTTTCGTCCACGCCTCCATTCCGCACGGCGACGAAGCCCTCCGCCGCCTCGGCGAAAAAACCGGCGCTTTCTCCGCCACGATCACCGACGACATCGCCGCCTTCTCCGCGACGAATCTCGCCGGATTCGACGCCGTCGTCTTCAACAACACCACCCGCCTCGCCTTTAACAACCCCGCCTACCGCCGCGCCCTCCTCGACTTCGTCGCCTCCGGCAAGGGCGTCGCCGGCCTGCACGCCGCCACCGACAACTTCCCGACCTGGCCCGAGGGCCAAGCCCTCTTGGGCGGCATTTTCCACAGCCATCCGTGGAACGCCAAGGATGTCTCCGCCGTCAAACTCGACGAGCCCGCCCACATCCTGAACTCCGCTTTCCATGGCAGCGGCTTTTGGATTCGCGAGGAGATCTACCAAATCACCGGCCCCTACGGCCGCGACCGCCAACGCGTCCTCCTCAGTCTCGATATGAGCCGGCCTGAAAACGCCCGCCCGCCCGAGAAGATTCAACGCACCGACAACGATTTCCCCATTAGTTGGATCAAATCTCACGGCAAAGGCCGCGTCTTCTACTCCTCCCTCGGACACAACAAGGACATCTTCTCCACCCCCGAGATCCTCCAGCACTTTCTCGACGGCCTCCAGTTCACCCTCGGCGACCTCCCCGCCGACGCCGTGCCCTCCGCCTCCCTCCCCGCCAAACCGGTACCCCCCCACCCCCCCCACCACCACACCCCCCAGCCAAATCGCCCCTCCCCCAGGCCCCCCCTCGCCGCATTACGCGCC
>CAYNUW010000120.1:0-9635 GCA_964400455.1 uncultured Akkermansia sp.
GGACCAGACGACGCAGGCGGAAGAGCTCCTCGCCGCTGACCTCCTTGGCGGAGATGCGGATTTCGTGACGGCCGGGAGGCAAGGTGATGCGACCGACGGGTTGGTTGACCGGGCGGCCTCGGGCCACGGTGTGCTCGAAGTTCTGTTCGCCGACGGTCACGGTGTAGGTGCCGCCGGCGCCGGAGTGGGCGCGGGCGAGTTCCTTGCCGGCGTCGCCCTCGACGAGGCGGCTTTGGCTGGCGCCTTCGGATGCGTCGTAGACAAGGTGGGCGTGGAAGGAGGCGGATTCGTTCAGACGCACGATCCAGGCCGCGGAGGCCGCGGTGTTGTTCCAGTTTATCGCCCAGGCGTCGTTCTCGCCGCGGCCGGCGCGGTAGCGGGCTGGGGGGGTGAGAACGGAATCGAACACGTGCAGGGCATGGCGTTCGACGGAGGAGGAGAGGAGGCGGGCGTCGTCGGCGGCGGGTGCGGAGGCGCAGCGCAGGACGATAACCGAGTTTGCGGAGTCGGGCGGGGTGGAGGGCAGGCCGGTGATCAGGTGGTCGAGCGGACCGAGGCGGGCCACGGACAAACGATCGGCGGGGGTGGCGAGCAGGCGCACATCGAGCGCATCGGTTTTCAGGCCGCTGACCAGGAGTTGACCGTTGGAGGGCCAGTCGAAGACGTGGAGGTAGAGGGTATCGCCCTTAAGGGTCGACTCGCCGTTCCAGGTTTGGCGCGGCAAAGGTGAGCGGGAAGTGCCGCGAATGGACTCGTGATTCACGCGCCACCAGTCCCCGATGCCTTGGAAGATCTTCACGTCGGTCGGATCGACCGAACCGTCGCCGCGGGGACCCATGTTGAGCAGGATGTTGCCGCCGCGCGCGGCGGCCTTGGCGAGGAGCCGGATAAAGTGCGCGGGCGGCTTATGGTTCAGGTCCTGCGCCTTGTAGCCGTAGGAGTCGTTGGTGGTGGGGATGGCTTCCCAGTCGCCGGGGACGGGAGCGAACACGCCGGGTTTGTCGCCGGTGTTGACGTAGTCGGCGAGCGCGAGGAGGTCGGGCCTATCATCGGGGAAGATGCGGCCGTTGATGACGATGTTGGGCGCGGCCTGGCGGACGGCGGCGAAGACACGGAGGTTTTCCTCGGGCGGGATCTTGTGCGGGGTATCGAACCAGAGAATGTCGGGTTGGTAATTGTTAATCAGTTCGAGGATTTGGGGTATGGCTTTTCCGTCCACGTAGCTGCGGATCTTGGGCAGAAACTCGGGATGATTGATCCACCAATCCGAGCCGTGGAGGAGTTTGTCGCCGCCTGGATTGGGCCAGTCCCAGTCGTTGCCGGAGCCGTTTTCCTCTCCCCAGTCAAAGGCGTGGGAGTAATAGAAGCCGAACTTCACGCCGTGTTTTCTGCAGGCGGCCGCGAGTTCCTTCATCGGGTCCTTGCCCCAGGGGGTCGCGTCCACCACGTCCCACGGACTGACCTGGGTGTCATACATGGCGAAACCGTCGTGATGTTTGGCGGTGATGATGAAGTAGCCCATGCCGGTCTCCTTTGCGAGGCGCACCCAGGCGTCGGCGTCGAACGCGGTGGGGTTGAACGCGCCGGCGACTTGTTCATGGTAGACAGGCACGGGTATCTTGGCGACGCGTTGGATGTGTTCGCCGTAGCCGGGATATTCCCGGCCGTTCCAGGAGCCCGCGAGGTGTGAGGAAACTCCCCAGTGGACGAACATGCCGAAGCGGGCCTCGCGCCACCACGCCATGCGGTCGGCGTGAGCAACGGGATCGATAGCCAGGGTGGAGACGTCCGGGGCGCGGGGAGCGGGCGCCGGGGCCGGTGCGGCGGGAGGGTGCGCGGCGAGCAGGGTCGAGGCGGTGCCGAGCAGAGCGAGGAGGCGAATCGGTTTCATGGTGCGGTCAAGGTGCATTAACGTGGGGTAGTCAGGGGGTGGCCGGCTTGGGGACGAAACGGGCGCGGCCGGTGGTGGCATCGATCTCGATGGGCTCGCCCGCTTTGAGGCCGGGGCGGGTGTGGCCGGTGGCGGTTAGCCACGCGTCGCGCCAGCGAGCGTTCTCGATTTGCACGGCGGCGAGAGTCGCGGCGCCGTGGGTGAATTGGCCGACTAGGGTGTCGGCGTCGGGGACGCTGGCGACATCGGCCGCACCCAAGTGGACGAGGATCTCGCGGGCCATCAACCAGTGACCCTCGGGACCGGGATGGATGGCGTCTTTGGCGAAGGTGAAGAGCGGGTCGCGAGCGCGACGGGCTGCGAGTTCGCGCCGCATCGCCGTATGCAGGTCGACCACGTTCCAGCCGGCGGCGCGTTGCCCGACGAGCCAGTCGGAATAGTGCTGGAGGACGGCGGAGTATCCGGGTTTCCGGGAGCGCGCCTCGTCGAAGACGGGCGGTGTCATCAAGGTGAGCCGCGCGCCGCTGGCGATCACAGCAGAGCGCAGGTTCTCGATTCCTGCGCGGTAAGCAGCGAAGCGGGTTTCGTTGAAGGGCAGGTAGATGCCGTCGTTCATGCCGTAGCACGCGATGACCAAGTCGGGTTTGGTCTTGGTCAGCACGCGTTCGAGGCGCTCGGCCAGGACGGGACGGGGGAATTTGCCACTGGCGTGGTCCGGCTCCGAGAGGCCGGAGACGGTTTCGCTCGGGAGACCGGCGTTGATGAATTCGATGTCGCGGGCCGGATAGCGCACCCGGTGATAGGCGGTGATGGTGTCGATGAAGGAGCCCGCCCAGGTTATGCTATCGCCAAGAAAGAGCACACGTTTGACTTCGGAGGGAAACAGGTTGCTCAGCGGGGCGATCGACGACCGACCGGGCTGGGCCTGGGCGCAGGCCAGGGCGAGCAGGATGAAAAGGCGGAAGGGGAGTCGCGGGAACATGGGCGGGCGGGAGGAGCGCGGCGCCTCAGTTCTTCTCGACGGTGAGCGAGTAAAGCTCGGCGCCGTGAGGAGCGACCGTGGCCGACAGCACGGACGAGGGGGCGAGGTCTTTTTGACGCCAGAGATCGCGCGCTTTGACCGAGTCGGGCAGCTCTAGTTCAGCGGGGTCGAAAGTGATTTCGAGCGGGACTTCGCCGCGATTAAAGAGGGCGACTGCCCAGCGGTCCCCCGAGAGCGGCTTTACGTAGATCTCGGCGGCTCCGGTCTGGCGAAGGAGCCAGCCCTGGCGGCCGAGCCTGTCCTGGTTGACGGCGAGGACCTCGTCGTTGGTGAGGATGCTGAGCACCAGCGGGTCGAGTTTGGTGAGATCGTTGCCGAGAAGGAGCGGGGCGGCGAGGATGCACCACTGCGTCATCTGCATGTGCATTTCGTCGGGGGTGAGCTGACCGTTGCCGATTTCGAGCATGTCGGGGTCGTTCCATCGACCCGGCCCGGCCCACTTTTCGAGACCCTTCTGGCGGTTGATGATGCTCAGAATTGGTCCCCAGCGAGGGGTGATGTCCTGAGTGGTGCGCCAGAGGTTGGCGCCGACTTCGGGGCCCCACTCCCAGACGCGGGCGAAGCCGTAGCTGCAAAGCGAGTAGACGATGTCCCGGCCGGAGTTTTGAAGGGCGCGCCCCATGACGCGATAGGCGTCGGTGGCGATGTCGCGCTCGATGGCGGCGAGAGTTTCGGCCGGAAGGGCGGCGAGGATGGACTTCTGTTCCGCCTCGATCTCCCTCATCCGCGCGGACATTTCGGGCGGGCGGGGGCGGCGGCGGTCGTTGCGCATGGGACCGTATTCGGCGGCCAGGGAGCGGAGGCGATCAGCGTGGGCGGGGAGCAGTTCGGCGTGGCGGTCGGCGGCGAGGCGTCCGGCGTCAATGATGTAGCTGCACCAATCGTATTTAAGATAGTCCACGCCCCAGGAGGCGAACGCGCGGGCGTCCTGCTCCTCGTAGTGGAGGCTGCCGAGGAAACCGCCGCAGGTCTCAAAGCCGGGGGAGGAGTAGATGCCGAACTTCAGGCCGTGGGAGTGAATGTGTGCGCCAAGGCCGGGCATGTCGGGGAAACGTTCGTTGCCCTGGAGGGTGCCGTCGGCGGCGCGCACACCCTCCCACGCGTCGTCCACGTTGACGTAGGCGTAGCCGTGGTCGGCGAGCCCGGACGAGACCATGGCGTCGGCCTGAGCGCGGATGAGGCCGTCGCTGATTTTCAAGCGAAACGCGTTGTAGTTGTTCCATCCCATGGGCGGGGTGAGGGCGAGGGTGTCGCCCACGACGAGATCGAGCTCGGCGGAGGTTTTTCCACGCGGGTTGGAGGCGTGCAGACGCAGGGTGTAGGTGCCTTTCTTCGCGGGGGTAAAGCCGCTGATGATGCCGGTGTCGCGATCGAGTTTGAGGCCGGGAGGCAGGCCGCGAGCGGACCAGCGCATCGGGCGCAGTCCGGTGGTGGGAATGCGATGGAGGAAGGGTTTCCCGGGGCGTGCGCCGACGATGCGGGTGCCGTTGATGCGCGGGGTATCGGGCGTGGCCGGGGTGCGGATGGCGGCGAGGCGTTGGGCGACGACGGCAGGGTCGGTGGACACGGGCGCCGGGGCGGCGGTGAGCTGGCAGGCGTTAACCAGAGCCAGGACGAAGAGTGTAAGGCGGGGAATCATGGGCGTTGGAGGGTCGCGCTCAGCAGGCCGATGACGACCTCGTTGACGATGGCGCGGACGGTGAGGGATTTGAGCTGTTTGGAAGGATCGAGGGAGAGATCGAGCACGGTGGCGGCGCCGCCGGGCACGACGCGACCGCGGCCCTTGAAGGCGTTTTCCTCGAGCACGCGGATGAGGCCGGATTTGAGGTCGATTCGCACCGGCAGAGGGCCGGGTCGCTTAAAGGCGATATCGTCGATGAAGTAGTCTTCGTCGATCGGCCACCAAGTCGTGGGGTTTTCGAGGCCGAGGCGGGTCGTGGTGCCGTCGGTGTAGGTGACGACGACCTCCCCGTTGTCCTTCCGGCTTTGCATGGCCATGGTCGAACCGGCCATCAGGAGGTAGAGTTTGGAGGCCTTCCCGTTGAGCGGGGTGGTGAATTCCCTGGGGAAGCGATCCCAGACGGAAACGAAAGCTACGTTCGGGGCGGCGATGTCGCCGGGAGTGGCGAGTGGCGCACCGTTGGGAAGCAGCACGCGGTCGCCGTTCTTCGCGGCGAGTGCGCGGAGCCCGGTATCATCGACATCGAACTGCTGCATGGGCTTGCACCAGGAGCCGAAGCCGTGTCGAGGAATGGCCAGCGAGACGTAGGGCGAGCGCGGTGAGAGGTAGTCGTTGCGGAAGATCTGCGAGACACGGTCATTGAACACGTCGGCGAGTGGGACTGGTTCGAAGCGGGCGGCGTCCACGGGCTGGCTCCAGTCGGTGGTGAACACCGGTTTGCGCGGTGTTTCCGCGTTTTGGATCTCAAGGGTGACTGGCTGCCACCAGCGCAGGTCGCCCTGGGTGACCTGCGCGAAGAGCGTGCGGTGCCCGTTCTGTCCGGCGGCGATGCCGGCGACCGACGAACCGGAGAAGTCCGCATCCTGCAGAGCGCCTTGCTGGTCCTGGAGGTGCGTGATTTTCGCGCCGACGGAGCGTGTGAACGTTGCGCCTGGTTGCGCGACGGCGGGCGCCGGAATGGGTGCCGGGCCGTGGCCGCTCCAGGTGATGCGGATGTCGTGGAGGTCGGCGGCGGGGGCGAGGATCTCGATGCGGGGCAGGCCGACGGAGTCCTCCAGCGCGCGCCAAGCTGCGGGGCGGCCGTTGATTTCGACCCGAGCGACGGTGTCGCGGAGGGCAATAATCTGCAGCTTCACTTTCACCGGTCTGGAAAAGTGCGAGTCGAAGGTAAAACGCTCGACCTCGTGTTCGCGCCGGAAATCGAATTCGAAGTTCGGATGACGGATGTTTGCGTCGTTCCACGCGGCGGGAAAACCGGGGCGGATCGTGATTTCGCCATCGAGGAGGTCGGGCGAGATGCCGAAAAGACCCTCGACCAGGGTGCGGGCAAAGATACCCACGCCATCGGAAAAATCGCGGTTGGTCTCGCGTCGTGACGCATCGAACCAAGTGCACATGCCCACGTTACCGGGACAGATGCCGAGATACATGCTGTCGAGTAGGGCGCCCTTGAACAGGGGGAAGGCGGCCTCGGGCCGGTTGGCCTGCCACAGTCCGAGGGCGGTGTGGACGGACTCGCCGAAGACGACGTTGTTCAACGACCAAGTGTAGGGCATCCAGTTGGTGGTCGCCAAGGTGTAGTTGCCCGGCGGCACGCCGGGGCCCGTGATATCGAAGCGCGGTAGTTCGGTTTCGACCTGACGGGTCATCTGCCAGGCCTGCAAGGGTGCGGGGACGCCGGAATCGATGGTGTGGTAGAAAGACCAAGCGGCGGCCGAGGGGTGCACGAGTTGGTCGCCAAGAAGGTCTTTCCATTCGGCGAACCAGCCGAGATCCGGAAGCCAAAGGTGATGGTTTAGGCCGCGTTCAATCAGGTCGGCTTCTCGTTCGTAGACGGTCGGGTCGTAGCCCAGCAGCCGGGCGAGGCGGGCGGCCATGCGATGGTGGAACAGGTTGTAGGCGGTGGAATGGGTGACGCCGCCGCCGTTGTAGGCGAGATCGTCACTAGCCCAGATGCAGGCGTAGGCTTCGTAGAGCGGGAGTTTCTCGGGGCCGAACTCCCGGCGAAAGAGCCGGCGCTGCCAGGCCAGGTGGCGCTCGATGACCGGCCACTGGCTGCGCGCATAGTCGAGATCCCCGGTCCAGAGGAGGTGGCGAAGGAAGGTGTCCACGCCGACCATGTTCATATCGTAATGGGAGCGGGTCATGTCGCCGTTGGAATGGAGCGCGTCTTCATGGCGGGCCAGGTTGTCGGCACTGTTTACCGGCGGGAGCGACGATGGGATGGGCGAGGTGTTTTGCCGCGCCGCGTAGGCGTCGAAATGCGTGCGGGTGCGCTCAGGCCAGCCAAGGGAGTCGCCGAGGTAGGCTACGCGCCAGCCGAGCAGGCGCACGCGCCAGGCGACGCCGCCGTGAACAAAGCCGGACTGACGAGGGTCCCACATCGCGTCGGCCGCGATGTTGAGGGCGCCCACGGCTGCGTCGACGTAGGGGTCCGGGGTGGTGACAACAACCCGGCGGGCGATGGCCTGGCGTTCTTGCTCCTCACTTTTGAACAGTGTGGGTAGGTCGTGGCGGCCCCAGGGTGCGATGGAACCGGCGACAGCGCCGGGGGCTTCGGCTTCGGCGACCTTTTGGTAGATGTCGAGGACCTCGGCGCTGGTTTTGGCCTTGGAGAGGTTTTGGAGGGAAATGAAAACCGGGCTGGCGTTGGCGATTGATACGCGACCGACCACAACCGGTCTTGCCGGGGGCGAAAGGGACGGTTGCAGAAGCGCGGCGGGATCGTCCCAAGACTCGGCGGGGGCCTGGTGAAGTTTTGCTCCGGCGGGAAGGATGCCCCCGACGGTGCCGGCCTTGGCGGTGGCGGTGAAGGTATCTGCGGCGAGGGAAAAGGTGTTCTCCGCGCAGAATTCCGGTTGAAGTCGGAAGAAGTTGCGCACGGGTTCGCGTTCGGTGCCAACGTCTCCGTCGCGTCCGCCGCGTCCTCCCTCGATGCCGCCGAAAGCGGTGAACAACTCGACGGGTTGGGTGAAGCCTGAGATTTCCACGCGGAGGACGGCACCCTCGGCGGAGCGAGGGGCGAGCAGCGTGATGAGGATGATGCCGTCGCCGAAGGTGGCGTCGGAGATTTCGTAGATCATCGAGCCCGGACGATAGCGGGCCACGATCTTATCCGCTTGGTGGAGCCAGCGCGGCTGGCCGGAGGTGTGAAGGCCCAAACGAAGGTTACCGCCGCGTCCGGGCAGGAATAGTGACAACTCGGGGCGATCCCCGGCGTCGACCCGGAACGGGCTCGGCCCGCCGTAAAGGGGGCGGTTGAAGAATTCGTCGCCATTGACGATGACGAAGTCGCCCTTGTCCGGGCTATAACGCAAAGGGCGGGTCAGATTATCGGCGAGCATGGGACGGGCCCCGCGCTGTGCGCGTTGTTCCGGCGTGGGCGCGGGGGCTGGCTGGGCCGTGGCGACGCAGCCAAAGAGCAAGGAGGCGAGCAGGACTTTAAGGGCGCGGGGGGAGGGCAGGTGGAGTAGGCGCATCAGGAAGGGGATTGGTTGGAAGCGTGGTGCGAGGGAGACGTGGAGGGGCGATGGGCGGACCGGTGCGGCTTGAGCGCGCGGGTTTTGGGACGGGGCAGGTGTGCCGGCGGTCGGGGCGACGAAACCCCGCTGACCGAGAACACGGTGAAGGAAGCGGCGGACACAGGGGCTTTCATGGCGCGCCCTCGGAGGGGTTTTGCACCGATACACCCATCAGACCGACGATGATTTCCTCGGACAGGGCGCGGAGGGTGACATCTTTCAGGACGGTGCCCGGGCGCAGTTTGAGGTTGAGCACCATGGCGCGGCAATTGGCGCCGAGTTGGACTTGGGGCGGCGGATTAGGCGGGAGCGAGAAGCGGTCGCGCTGGTAGTTGTAGTCGACGCGTTTTTGCGGGGTGAGCGACCAGTAGTTGAAGGGGGGGACGAGTTCGAGGGACTGCTGGTAGCCGTCTGCGTAGCGCAGGACGAGTTCCGCGTTGGCGATGCGCACCTGCATGGGGTTGGTGGAGCCGGCGACGAGGAACCAGACGGCCTCGCCGGACTGATTGACGGGCACGGTCACGGCGTCGGGCCAGTTGTCCCAGAGCGAGGCGAAGGCGATGTTGCGATCTGCGGCGGGCGGGGAGAAGGCGGCGTTATGTGAAGTGCGAAGTAGGTTGTCCGTTCCGGTGAGCGCGGCTACGCCGGCCAAGTCGATGGTCGGCGGTCGGGCCTTGGGGTCGAGGGCGGCCTGCCAATGGGAGTAGCCGTCGGTGGCGATGCGGAGTGAGACGGTGTTGGGTCGGGGACTGAGGTATTCCTGTTGGTAGATGGTCCTCACGTCGCCGTTGAAGACTGGGGAGAGATCGATGGTGTGCCAGCGGGCGTCCGGGGGAGCGGAGGCGAAGCTGAGCCGGGCGCGGGCGGCTACGGCCGCGGGGTCGGAGATGGCGAGTTTGAAGAGGCGCCAGCGGGTGAGTTCTCCGCGCTGGACAAGAGCCTGGACTAGGCGGTGTCCTTCCGGTGCGGCGACGGTGCCGAGAAGATGGGGGCCGTCGCGTTGGGGAGTGGTCAGGGCGCCCTGAGGGTCGCGCCAGTCGAGGACGACGGCGTCTTCGGTGGTCAAAACTACGGAGTCGCCTGTATTCACCGAAACATTCACTGGCTCATCGATCGGCGCGGGTCTGTAAACCACCTCCACTCCGGCGGAGGTTCCGGAGGGAATGGCAACCACCACCTCGGACCGGCCGAAACCGGGTCGGATGGTGAAGGACGCGGGAGTTCCGTTTATCGTGACCTGGGATACGGTGGATGCGGAAACGGGGACGACGAGTTCGGCCGGGGCGGGATCGGTAAGGGCAAGTTCGTAGCGTGCGCGGCCTTCGGAGCCTTCGAAGCGAAGGGTGAAGTCGGGCGTGCGGATGGAGGCGTGGGGCCAGTTCGCCGGAAAACGCGGCGATATGCGGACGAGGCCGGAGGGTCGATCGGGTGCGAAGCCGAAAAGGCCTTCGACGACGGTGCGGCAGAACATGCTGGAAATGTCGTTGAAATCGGTGCCGC
>CAYNUW010000121.1:0-9618 GCA_964400455.1 uncultured Akkermansia sp.
CCTTCGGAGGGAGGCGATCAAGGTTGGGCGGTGAGGCGCACGCGGGCGAAGAGGCGGGCGGGGCCGGCGGGCAGGGTGACGACCACGCGCTCGGTGGCGGCGTCGACCGGGCTGGTGGCGATGCTGGCACCGCCGACGCCATGGACGATGGTGGTCCAGGTAGCGAGGTCGGTGGAGCTTTGGGCCGCGATTTGGAATTCGCCGAGGGCATCCGTCTTCACGTCATAGGTGAAGGTGTAGCTGTTGCCGACGCGGGCGAAGACGGGCTTCGGGGCGGATGCGGCGGAGAGCGGGTTCCCGCCCAGGGCGAATTCGAGGGCGTTGCTGAGGCCGTCGCCGTCGGGATCTTGGGTGGTGCCGTCATTTACGCCGGCGGTCAGACCTTGAGCAGAGGCCCAGGTGTCGTAAGCGGAGGCGGAGCCGGACAAGGTGACGTTTACGGCCGTGCTGGTGGCAAAGCCGACGGCGTTGGTGGCGACGACGTAGTAGGTGCCGGCGGATTCGGCGGTAGCGGTGGTGGAGTAGACCGCCGAGGTGGCGCCGTCGATCGGTTCACCGCCCTTGAACCACTGATAGGTGGGCGCAGGGGAGCCGGAGGCGGCGGAGGTGAGGGTGAGCGTCTCGCCGACCGCCACGGTGGTGTTGGCGGGTTGCGCGGTGAAGGCGGGCAGCGCGGCGGCAACGGGGGTGAAGGACTCGACCGTGACTGCGGAGAAGACGAACTGGGGAATCGGACCTGGTGCCCCCGGGCCGGCATTGCGCATGCCAAAGGCGAGTGCGTCGAAGCTCTGGGCCACTTCGGACGGCCGGGTGCCGGTAGTGGTGGTGCGACCGGTGGCGGAGCGGAACAAGGTGCCGGCCGAGGAGGTGCCTTGGTAGAGTTCGTAGCTGAAGGTGAATTCGTCCGTGCCAGTGCGGCCCAACGTATACACCAGCGTGTAGGCAACACCTTCGGCGAGGGTGCCGGCGGCGTCGCTGGTTGGGAACTTTCCGGTTATCCCGACGGAGACGCCCGCGGGATCAGCGTAAGAGATGGAGCCGGAGCCATTGACGCACAATTCCTGACCGCGATTGTTGGTCGCGTTGACCTGAGCGGGCCGGGTGACGATGGCATGGGTGACGTTGCCGGAGTGCAGGTTTTGCAGCGTGGCGCGGTAGCCGACCCAGGGTTGGGTGCCGGCGCCCAACGCGGTAGTGCTGGATGTGCCATAGATGGTCCGCTCGGTGGCGTTGGGATTGGTGATGTCCTCGAAATCCAGTCGAGCGGGGGTGGAGCCGGCCGAGTTGTAGAGACCAAAACCGAAGTTGCGGACGTTTCGGGCGGTGAAGGTGGCGGTGACACGAAGGCTGCTGCCTTGTTCAGTCAGCGCAACCGGGGTGGAGGTGAAGCGGGCGGAAGTTTGGAAGAAGGCTGAGCTGGATGCGGCCTCGAGTTGCAGGGTGAACGGGCGGGCCTCGATTTCGGGGGTGTTGGGATCATCGCCGAGTTGCGAGGTGCGGGCACTCTTGGAGGACTGCACATACCAGCTGGTCGCGGTCGGGGTGATCACGGGCGAGGCCGGGTGCAAGAGGTCGTTCGCGAATTGGGTGGCGAAGACGGTCGAGGTGTTGTTAACCACCAAGTTAAGGCTGGCCTCGACGGACTCGGCCGTGCCTCCCTCGTTGGTGACGACCACGCGGTAGCGGCCGATGTTTGCTCCGCTGGTGACAGGAATCAGGTAGGTGGCGGAGGTGGCGCCGTCAATGGGGGTCTGTCCACGATACCACTGGTAAGACAAGGGGGCGGAGCCGGTGGCGACGACGCTGAAAGACGCGGCCTGACCAACGGTCACGGTGGTGTTGGTGGGTTCGCTCGTAATGGCGGGCAAGACAACGTTGACCGTCACCGTGGTGCTTTCGCTGTCGATCGAGCCGGAAGGATTGCTCAGGGATACACGGTAGGTGCCGGCGTCGGCGGTGGTGGCCGAGGGGATGGAGTAGGAGGCACCGACGGCTCCGGGGATGTTTACGTAGGAAGTGCCGTTGAATTTTGACCATTGGTAGGCTGGCGCGGGATAGCCGCTGGCGACGACGGTGAGATTCACTGTGCCGCCGACGTTGACTACGACTGGCTGGGGAGGCGTGACGACTGCGGGGGCCTCGGAGTAAACGGTGATGGTAGCCACGGAACTTTCGCGGCTGCCCGAGCTGTTGACGGCACGAACGTAATAGGTGGCGGCGTCGGCAGGGGTCACGGCGGCGATGGTGTAGGTGGGTTGAGTGGCACCGGGGATCGCGGTAGTGCCCTTAAACCACTGGAACGTGGGGGTGGGGGCGCCGGTGGCTTCGGCGATCAGGGTCAGGGGCTGACCGGCGTTTACGGTTTGAGTGAGGGGATTAACGACGAAGTTGGGCGCGGAAGCCGAGGCGACGGCCACGGTGGCGGAGGCGCTGGTGGCCACTCCGTATTCGTTGGTCACTACGACGTGGTAGGTCCCGGCGTCGCCGGCCTGCGGGCTGGCGACGGTGTAGGTGGCGGAGGTGCCGGTGCCGATCGGTTGGCCGTCCTTGAACCATTGATAGGTGAGCGAACCGGCGCCGGCGGCGGTTACGCTGATCGAACCGGCTACGCCGGGGACCCAGGTTTGGTTGATGGGTTGGTTCACAATGCTGGCCACCTGATTGTTATCGGCGGTGATGGTGACGGAGGTGATCCAAGCCACGGAGATCGTGCCGCCGGAGGGCGCATTGTTGCGAGTGCCGATGGCGATGGCGTCAAAGGTGGATGTGACGGCGGAGGGCAGGGCGGCGGCGGCGGAAGTGGCACCGCTGACGGAGTAGAGCACGGTGTTGGTGGTATCCGAAACCGTGTAAGAGATGGTGAAGACATCCGCACCGGTGCGAGTGATGGAGAAGTCTAAGGTGTATTCGGCACCGTAGCCGTCGGCCAAAGTGATGGGGTTGGCGGAGGCGGGAACTGATCCGATGGGGACCGGGCCGGGGGAGCTGAAGTCACCGGTGTTGGCGGCGATGACGTCGTAGGCCGTGCGGGTCAAGGTGCCTACCTGGGGAGTGCGCGCGGCGATGTTTCCCGAGGCCGAGCCGGTCTCGAGTCGGGCGCGGTAACCGCGCCAAGCCAGGTTGCCGTCGGTGGTGGCGGTGATCACGGTGCCGTCGAGGCCGTTGTTGGCCAGAGTGGTCAGGGGATTGACGCCGCCGGAATTGTAAAGACCGACCGCAAGATTACGCACGTTGTCGGTGAAGAGCTTGACCCGGGCGTTGATCGTGTCGCCCACGTCCGAGAGTGTGAGTGGCGAGTTGGTGAAACGCGCGATGCCCTGCATGCCGGAGGCGGTCGAAGTGGCGGCATAAGTCAGGAACAGGCCGGAGGAGATGCTCGAAGCACGACCATCCTTGCTGGAGTAGATATACCAAGTGGAGCCAGTCGGTGAAATTACGGGCGGATCGAGGTGAATCTGGTCCGAGGCAAAGTTGGTATTGAAAACAAGCGACTGGGCGTGACTGGCGACGGCGGTAAGGCAGGCGGAGACGAATGCGAGAGACCGCAGCGAACGTTGGAGGAGGGATCGGTATTTCATGGGGCGATTAAATAAAATAAGGCAAAGCAATGCGTAGCAGGTTTATGCATTACACTGGGGTGGCGTTGGGGATAAGGGGCGAACTACACGCACAGTAGATGCCATGATTGGGGAAGCAACAAGCTCGGCCATTGTTCGCATTGTTGCGCATGGCCGGTGAAGCTATCTGTTCAACGATAAGCGCGCGGCTTTGATTGCGCGTCGTTGTCGGTGGTTTAAGGCATGAGCCGAGCCCCACCAATCCGCCCACCTTGCTGCGAACCCGATCGTTTTTGCGCGTCGTCCGCCGCGGGTCAGCCATCGGTCAATCACTCCCCAACCCTTTTCCCATGTGTTCAACGCCTACCCTTAGCTGGTTCAGCTTTTTTTGCCGTGCCGCCGGATGTCGGTTCCGGATGGCTTGCTTTTTGGCGGCGATGTTTGTCCCGGGTTTACGGAGCGATTTGTGGGCGCAGACCTTGGCTTTTCCCGGTGCGGAAGGTTTTGGGCGTTTTGCGAGCGGCGGTCGTGGCGGTGATGTTTACATCGTCACCAACCTTAATGATTCGGGGCCTGGCTCCTTGCGTGACGCGGTGGCAAATCGCACGGCGGCGACGCCGCGCACGGTGGTGTTTGCCGTCTCCGGCACCATCTACCTCAACTCCACGCTGCGCATCACGCAGGGTAATCTGACGATTGCCGGCCAAACGGCTCCCGGCGATGGCATCTGTCTGGCTCGCTACACGCTGAATCCCAGCAACGCGACCAATGTTATCATTCGCTTCATTCGCTCCCGTTTGGGGGATACAATGAATGTCGAGGATGACGCCTTTATGTGTCGTTACGCTTCGAACATGATTGTGGATCATTGTTCTTTCTCCTGGTCGGTGGACGAGACGTTCAGTGCCTACGACAATACAAATTTCACCCTGCAATGGTCGATGATCACGGAGAGTTTGCGGGATTCGGTGCATAGCAAGGGTGCGCACGGCTATGGAGGCATCTGGGGCGGCTTGGGTGCTAGTTTCCACCACAACCTCATGGCGCACCACGATAGCCGTAATCCCCGCTTCAACGGCGCCCGCACCCACAACACCGGGGGGGAGTTGGTCGATATGCGCAACAACGTGATCTATAACTGGCGCGGGAATTCGACCTACGGTGGAGAGCCGACGGATGCCGGACTCCCGGCCCGGCATAACATGGTGAACAATGTTTATAAAAACGGGCCGGCAACCAGCACGGGAACCAGTCGATACCGCATTCTGGAGCCTTCGCAAAACACTGCCGCGCCTGCGGGGGCGACCTACAGTCTCTTTCACGTCTCGGGCAACTGGACAACGGCGAGCTCCACGGTCACGGCCAACAATTGGAGCGGCGGGGTGCAGGTAATCTCCTCCTCGCTTTACTCGACCATACGGGCGGTTGACCCATTCGTGGCGGCTCCGGTCGCGACCCAAAGTGCACAGGAGGCTTATGCTCTCGTGCTGGCGTATGCCGGCTGCCGGTTGCCGGCTCGTGATGCGATCGACGCTCGCATCGTCGGGGAGGTCACGGCGGGCACCTTCACCTTTCGGGGCAGCAAAGGTAATCTGGCCGGCATCATTGACTCGCAAGCTGACGTCGGAGGGTGGCCCGCGCTGGCTTCGGTCCCGCCACCGGTCGACACCGACAAGGATGGCATGCCGGACGCTTGGGAGATCGCTCAAGGTCTCAATCCCAACCTGGCCTCCGATCGGAATTTGGTGGACCCGGCCAGTGGCTACACCCGACTGGAGCTTTATCTGAACGAGCTGGCGGCACCGGCCTTTCCCGTGCCGGTGGTCGAAACGCAGCCCCAGTCGCAGAGTGTGGCCCTGGGCACCGCGATTTCATTGACGGTGGGTGCCTCCGGCCCCGGACCGCTTTCTTATCAATGGTATCGCGACCAAGCTCCGATAGACGGTGCAACCTCGGCCGTTTACGCGGTGTCCGCCGCGACGGTGGGTGATGCGGGCGTTTACCGCGCAGTGGTGAGCAATGCCTACGGTGCGACCTCCTCGTCCAGTGCGGAGGTGCTTTTGGTGGCGCAACCCCCCTCCATCACGACCGAACCGGTCGCGGTGACCGCTGCGGTCGGAGCGACGGCGAGTTTTTCAGTGGTGGCGGTTGGGTCCGCACCGTTGACGTATCAATGGTTTCGCGGCGCGACGTCTTTGAATGGTCAAACGACGAGCACCCTGACCCTCGGGGCGGTGCAGTTGGCCGATGCCGGCGACTATCGGGTGGTGGTGAGCAATCCTTACGGGTCGAAGGAGTCCTCCGTCGCAAGTCTGACGGTTTTGACGCAGTCGAGCGGGCGAGTTTTTGAAACCGATTTTTCGCGCGATACCATCCATGCGGCGGAGCCGGTTTTCACCACGACTTCGACGAACTGGTATGTCATGGCGAGCAAGGTCGCCACGGTCTCCAATCTTGGGGATGATCCGGCGACTTCCGGTGTGGTGGAGGCGCGGCCGTTTACGCTTGGGCTGAATGCTGGTTCGAGCGCGGCAAATTACCAGGCGGCGACACGTTTTGCGGGCACCCCGGTGGCGCTGACCGAGATCGGGGCGCGTCTGCGGGTCCAGGCGACTTTGACCACGGCGAACAATATCAACCTGGGTTTTGGTTTGTTCAACTCGGGAGGCTCGTTGCCGAATACGCTGCACCATTCCGGGACTGCCGCGACTCTCCTGGGCGGCACGGAGGGCATCGATGGAGGGGTGCGGCGCTGGGTCGGCTACCGGGCTCTGTTCACCCATGCCAGCACGAATGCGGCGTTCTTGACGAGACTGGCCCAGACCACGTCTGAAGGCAGTCTGACGAATCGCACGCAAGATTTGGTGGTGCCCGGCTCCGGATCGACCTCGTATGGGCAGCCGGCGGGTATCTCGATCGGCACGGTGACCAACGCGACGGCCGCGTTCACTCCGGTTGCCGACACGGTTTACACCTTGGTCTTCGAAGTTGAGCGAAGCGGCGGGGACGAGTTGACCCTGGCCTATCGTTTGCACGCGGGGGCGGGTGTGGAAGGTGCGGTGGTGTTTGCGGTTTCCGGCGTTACCACGGCAGCCGGGGCGAGACCTTCGGCGGTCACCTCCGCTTTTGACAGCTTTGCCATCGGTGCGCGCACCACCAATGGTGCTTTGCCGCGGATCGTGGTAACCTCTTTCCGTGTCGACCACTCTGCGCCCGCCGTCGTGGCGGCGCCGCAGATCGTGGCCGAGCCTCAGAGTCTGGCGATCAACCGAGGTGCGCCTGCGAACTTCGCGGTGGAGGCGACGGGCAGTCCCGCGCCGACCTATCAATGGTTTAAAAACGGCCAGGTCATACCGAATGCTACTTCGGCGGCCTACGCGATCGCCGCTGCGCAGCCGGTCGATGCGGGAAGTTACACCTGCGTGGTCACCAATTCGGCCGGCAGAATCACCAGCGCGATTGCCACTCTGGTGGTGCGCACCGCGCCGGAGTTTTCGCAACACCCGGCCGGGGTCACCCTGGTGCGCGGTGAGGTCTTGACGCTGATCGCGGCCGCGAGCGGGACGCCGGCTCCGGCCTACCAGTGGTATAGAGGTGATGCGGCGATTCCTGGAGCCGTAAGCTCGACGTTGACGTTGGAGTCGGTGTCGTTGGCCGATGCCGGGAGTTACACCTTGGTGGCGACGAATTTGGTAGGGGTGCGGACAAGCGAGCCGGCGTTGGTAGTGGTTTTGACTCCCTTCGAGTCTTGGGCGCTGGATAACGCCCTGACCGGTCCGGAAGCCGCGCTTGGAGCTGACGTGGCGGGTGACGGTTTACCCAATCTCCTAAAGTTCGTTTTGGGTGGGGACCCCCGGGTGGCGGGTTCTGCGCCGGTTCCCGTTTTGGAGCGGATGGGAGATGGCTATCGTTACACTTACACGGTCAGGCCGGAGGCGGAGACCGACTACCTGGTCGTGGTCGAGAAATCGGTGGATTTGTCGAGTTGGACCAACGTGGTTCCGGGGCAAGGCAACGCTACCTTGGTGGAGACTATGTTGGAGAACAACCACCTACGTCGGGAGTTGACGCTCCCGGCGGAGCAGGGGCGATTGTTTCTTCGCCTCAGGGTAACTGTCAGGCAGTAAAGCGGTTTGGCGTTCGGTGAGGCTCGATCCAAAAAGGTTCGGCCGCGGATCTCGGTGCGCTTTTGGATCGAACGGTCTCTAGCGCTCTGACCGTGATCACGGTTTGTTGCGCACCAACAGGTGGCATTTTTGTGAAATGCGTGGTCAAAAATCGGCCTGAAAGCGCATCCAAGCGGGAGAGATATTCGATATAAACTCATATCAGATTGAATTTTAAAGGATCGATTTATATTTGCGTTAACCGCCTGATTTCAGGCCGGCGAGCGCAGTAAAATGGCTTTTCAACTTGCTATATCAGTTAGGTGCCTAATTGTTAGGCCCCTGATTATCATCGAATGCCTCATTTGCTGCTTAAAGATCTTCCACGTTATGAGTGCCTCCTGGAGTGCGCTAAGCGCTTGCCGGGGCTAGAGCCTTCGGCTTGTGAGAGTTACCTGCATTTGTTGCGCGCGGCTGACGAGGCTTTTCGAGTCATAGATGCCCACTTTAATGCGCGCGGGGTGAGCCAAGGTCGGTTTACGGTTCTGATGCTGTTATTGGACAAGGTGGCCGGGGTGCCGTGTGCCCAGTCGCCCGCCTCCCTGGCGGAGATGGCGGGGGTCTCGCGTGCGACTATGACGGGACTGATCGATACCTTGGAGCGTGACGGCTTGGTCACGCGCAACCCAGATCCGGCGGATCGTCGGCAACTGTTGGTTTCGATCACAGCGAAGGGTGAAGATTTGCTGGTCTCCATGCTGCCGGAGCATTTCCGGCGCATCAGTGTGTTGCTTTCCCCGCTGTCTGAGCCGGAGCGGCGCAGTTTTGTGCAGATCCTAACCAAGATCGTTAATCAAGCGTCGGACTGCTTTCCAAAGGGCAATACCACGCCCGACGCGGCCTGATATCTTTTCGGCAAATTTTTAACCCGGTTTAAATTATGTTTAAGAAATTTGGAATCACTGGACTTGTGTTAATCGCCATCCTTGGCCCCGTCGTTGGTCTCAAGGTGCTGCAAATAGGGTCCTTGGTTGCTTACGGCAAAGCAGCCGAGGCGGCGGGTATGCCGCCCACACCGGTGGCCACGAGTGTGGCGGTCGAGCTCGACTGGGAGGATACTTTGCAAGCGGTGGGGTCGCTGCGCGCGGTGCAAGGTGTGACCCTCGCTGCCGAAGTGGGCGGCACGGTGGTCGAAATCGCGGTGGAGAACGGGGCCAAGGTGCAGGCGGGAGCCCTGTTGGTGCGGCTCGATACCTCGGTGGAGGAGGCGCAGTTGGCTGCGGCCGAGGCAAACTTGCGGCTCGCAAACTTGCAGCTCGAACGATCGGGTTCCCTCCTCGCGCAAAAGACTATTTCGCAGGCGGAGTTTGATGCCGCCGAAGCCGCGTCGGCAGCAGCGGCGGCCGAGGTGGCGAACATACGGGCTCAAATTGCCAAAAAATCCATCCGCGCTCCTTTCGCCGGGCGGGTGGGTATTCGAATGGTCAACTTGGGGCAGACCCTCGCCGCTGGAACCGCCCTTATACCTATACAGTCACTTGATCCGATCTTTATTGATTTTACGCTTCCGCAGCAAAAAATCGGCAGTGTTTCCGCCGGGCAGAGTCTCGGGGTTAGACTCGATGGTTTACCGGGTGTTTTTGAGGGCAAAGTGACGGCCATCAATCCCGAGGTTGATCCGGTGACCCGGAATGTTCGCATTCAAGGCACGTTGGCGAATGCCGAAGAGCTTTTGCGTCCTGGCATGTATGCCGAGGTGATTCTCCGTCAAAATCTTCGGAGAAAAGTGGTGGCCGTGCCCGGCACGGCTATCCTCTATGCTCCCTACGGCGATTCAGTATATCTGATTGAAGAGAAAGACGGTAAAACCATTGCTCGTCAGCAGTTTGTGAGACTCGGTGCGGCCCGTGGGGATTATGTGGAGATCGCCGAGGGCGTGCCGAGCGGAGCACGGG
>CAYNUW010000122.1:0-9557 GCA_964400455.1 uncultured Akkermansia sp.
TCCGCGCGCTCCTCGGCGAGGGCGGCGTGCACGGGATCGCTCGCGTCGAGCGGCTTGCCCTGCGCCACGCGGAACTTCGGACGCGGCTTCTCGCGCGTGTTCAGGAAAAACTGTCCGCGGTTGTTTTTCTCCACCCAGTAAAGGTCGCCCTCGTATTCCAGGTAGATGGGGGCGTCGGTATCGTGTTCTGGAATGACCAGTCCGCACTCGACGAGGGCGCCGTTGAGGTCGGCTTCAGATTGCTCCCATCGTTTGGCGAGGTAGTTCAGAGCCACGGACTGGCCCGCGCCGTTGGGGTTTTTGCGCAGGTGTGGTTTGATGGCGTCGAAAAAGACCGGCAGATCGTCCTCGTAATTGTCCAGATCGGCCCAGTCGTCGCCGGTGGAGGAGGCCTCGTCGGCGAGCGCTTCGGGGTCGTGGTCTCGGTCGGTGTCTCGCAACTGGCGCAAGCCCTCCGGACTGGACGTTTTGTCGCCGGCTGGAGATTCGGAGGAGGCGGAGAGGTCTCCGGCGTGCTGTTTGTGCATCAACTCCGCGCGGAGTTTGTCGGCCTCGGCCTTGGCGGCGGCGGCGACGGCGGCCTCGAGGGTCCACTCCCGTAGGGTGGAGCGGCGGGCGAGGCCGTTGAACGCCAGGGGATTGGAGGGGTCGGTGCGAAACTCGATGATCTCCCACTCGTCTCGTCCCAATTGATTGATGTAGCTTTCGAGCATGGTGGCCGAGGCGAAGCCGCCTTTGCCACTGGTGATGATTTTATATTCCCAAAGGGCCATGGAATCGGTGTGCGGGTGAAAAAGCGGTGGGGGATGTATGCGGATACGATGCTGTCCAGAAGCGGAGGCGCTTGCCCAGCGCAATCGCGGATTTGATTGTCGGTGGTCGACGATCGGTTGGAAGAGATGGTCTGGAAAAATGAGTCCTTGACTCCAAGGGCGGGGTTTGAGGGTCTGTCCGTTTTAACGACACTCACACCGAATCATTTCACTCCATGGCCAACACCAAATCCGCCATCAAGGCCGCCCGCAAGACCACCCGTCTGACCGCCCGTAACAAGGCCACCAAGACCCGTCTGAAGACCCTGCACAAAAAGTTCCTCGCCGCCTCCAAGGGTGAAGACAAGGAAGTCGCCAAGGCGGCCGCATCCGCCTACGCGTCCGCGATGGACAAGGCCACCAAGTCCGGCGTCGTGCACAAAAACGCGGCCGCCCGCGCCAAGTCCAAGGTCTCCAAGGTAGTTTTCGCGAAATAAGCGTATCCTGCCTTCGGGCCGGTTTGATTTTCCGCCGTGGTTTCTCCACGGCGTTTTTTTTGCCTCAAGGTCGGCGCGCAGGGGAGACGGCGAACCAGAATTCCGGCTGTGGTGCGATTTAACCCTTGAACCAAGGCTGGGTGACGTAGATGTTGCAAGACTCGCAGGGCCTGAAGGCCCGGCAACGGGGTGTAGCTTAGCCTGGTAGAGCGCTACGTTCGGGACGTAGAGGCCGAGAGTTCGAATCTCTCCACCCCGACCATTTTTGGTCATCGCGCAGGTTGTGGTCCGTGGATCGCACGGTTTCAGGCGAGGTTGGTGGCAATGTTTTCGCTCCACCCGACCCCGCGGTGGCCCCGCCGGCCATCGTAAGCGCGCAAATTGTCCGGGGTGCCGCGTGTTTTGGCAAAGTGATGGGCGCGGTCGTTCGGGCGGTTGGGCGGCATGGCGGATGCTGACCGCAGACAGGATCACTTCTACGTTCCTTCCTGTCCGAGCCGAGCGTGATGAGCGTTTGTCGAAGATAATGAAGCACCCCGTGCGGTGAGGCGATTCATGGGCCGCAGCCTTCATTAAACCACCAGCCGACACCCGCCATGAATAAACGCGACTTCCTCAAAACCTCCTCCCTCGGGCTGGCCGCCGCCGCCCTCGCCGGTTGCAGCCCCAAGGCTGATTCGGCCGCCGCCTCGACCGCGCCGAAGAAAAAAATCAAATGGCGCCTGCAAACCTATGCCGGGCCCGCCTTGGCCGAGCACGTCATCAAGCCGTCCATCGATGCATTCAACCTCGCGGCCAACGGCGAGATGGAGATCGAGCTGTATTTCGCGGATCAACTGGTGCCCACCAGCGAGCTTTTCCGGGCGATGCAGGCGGGCACGGTGGATGCGGTGCAGAGCGACGACGATTCGATCGCCTCGCCCGCCGATGTCGCGGTGTTTGGCGGCTACTTCCCGTTTGCCACCCGCTACAGTCTCGATGTGCCTGCGCTTTTCCATACCTTTGGCCTGGATAAGATCTGGGCTGAATCCTACGCCGAAATCCCCGGGGTCACTTGGTTGGGCGCCGGCGCGTGGGATCCGTGTCACTTCGCCACCAAGACACCGATCACCAAGCTCGCCGATTTGAAGGGCAAAAAGATCTTCACCTTCCCGACGGCGGGTAAGTTTTTGACCCGTTTCGGCATCGTGCCGGTCACCTTGCCTTGGGAGGATGTGGAAATGGCGCTGCGCACCGGCGAGCTCGACGGCATCGCCTGGTCGGGCATCACCGAGGACTACACCGTGGGCTGGGCGGAAGTGACCAACTACTTTTTGACCAACAATATTTCCGGCGCCTGGTGTGGTTCCTACTTCGCCAACACCAAGTCTTGGGAGGCGGTGCCGCCTCACTTGCAGGCGCTCTTCAAGCTGTGCATGGATAGTTCGCATTACTATCGGCAGCACTGGTATTGGGCCGGCGAGGCCAAGCTCCGCACCGAGGGCACCAAGTTGAAACTCACGTCCATCCCCGACGAGGAGTGGGCCACGGTCGAGGCGGAGGCGCTCAAATTCTGGGATGAGATCGCCGCC
Organism: uncultured Akkermansia sp.; assembly: GCA_964400455.1. Lineage (GTDB taxonomy): Bacteria > Verrucomicrobiota > Verrucomicrobiia > Opitutales > Opitutaceae > IMCC26134_A. Next base: position 2,821 of record CAYNUW010000122.1, read on the forward strand.
ACCAGCCCGCGCGCGGCCCGCGTGGTCCAGATCTTCAAGGACTATAACGCCATGATGGCCAAGGCGGGCAAACCCTACCGTTACTGAGATCGGCGCGCCAGCCTCCACTATCGATCGCGTCCTTCGCTGTGCTCCGGCCCACCGCGTCATGACCGTTTTTGTTTTGCGTGTCATCGCCCGCTATGTGCGGGCCGTCACTGCGCTGAACCGTGCGGTGGGCCTCGTCGCGATGTATCTGCTCTTCGTGATGATGGCCATACTCACCTATGCGGTCATCGCCAACGTGGGGCTGAAGTCGCCCGCCATCTGGGCGATGGAGATGGCCCAGTTCAGCATGGCCGCCTATTACCTGCTGGGGGGCGGCTACACCTTGCAGGAGGGCGCGCACGTGCGCATGGACGTGCTCTACGAACGGTTCGGTCCGCGGGTTCGGCCGGTGGTGGATGCGGTGACGGGACTGGTGTTGTTGTTCTACCTCGTCGTCCTGGTCTGGGGCGGGGTGGAGAGCACCCTCTACTCGCTGCAGTATAACCAAAAGAACTTCACGGCCTGGGGGCCACCGCTCGCTCCGATAAAAATCATCATGACCGCCGGCATGGCGTTGATGCTCGCGCAAGCGCTTGCGATCGTGGCGAGCGATACGGTCAAGGCCTTGGGCAAGGAGCTGCCGACATGAGTCCGGGCTGGATTATCGCCTTCATGTTCGGCTCGATGCTGCTGCTGCTGGCTTCGGGTCAACGCGTCTTCGCGATGATCGGCGCGGTGGGGGCGGCCTCGGCCCTCATGCTTTGGGGCGACGGTGGTTCGCAGATGGCCTTTAACGCCAGCATCAAGCTGCTCAACTGGTATCCCCTGCTCACTCTGCCGATGTTTGTTTTCATGGGCTACATGCTGTCCGAGTCGGGTATCGCCAGCGACCTCTACGCCATGATCCACGAGTGGACGGGCTGGATACCCGGCGGCCTGGCCATCGGCACCATCCTGCTCATGGTGCTCATCTCCGCCATCAACGGCTTGAGCGTAGCCGGCATGGCGGTGGGGTGCAGCATCGCGCTGCCTGAAATGCTCAAGCGCGGTTACGACAAACGCATGATCTCCGGCGTCATCCAGGCCGGCAGTTCGCTTGGCATTCTGGTGCCGCCCAGCGTGGTGCTGGTGCTCTACGGAATGATTGCCCGCCAACCAGTCGGGCAGCTCTGGCTGGCGGGCGTGGTGCCGGGTTTGCTCATGGCGGGGCTTTTTATCCTCTATATCGCCGTGCGCTGCCGGCAAAACCCGGAACTCGGACCGCCCTTGAGCGACGAGGAGCGTTCCGGCTACACGGCGATGCAGCGTGTCCGCTTGTTGGCGGCGGGACTCGTGCCTCTGGCGTTGATGGTTTCGGTTATCGGTCTGTTTCTGATGGGCGTGACCAGCTTGGTCGAAAGCTCCGCCATCGGCGCGGCGGCCTCGTTGGTCATCGCCGCGCTGAAGGGGCGTCTTTCCCGCAAGGTGCTGCATGAAACGGTGCGTCAGACGCTCAACGTCAGCGCCATGTTCATGTGGATCATCCTTGGCGCCCTGTGCTTTGGCGCGGTCTTCGACGGTCTCGGCGCGGTTCGGGCCATCGAGGGCTTGTTTATCAACGATTGGGGGCTCTCGCCCTGGCAGGTGCTGCTCCTCATGCAGCTTTCGTTCGTGGTCATGGGCATGTTTCTCGACGACACCGCCATGCTCGTCATCGTCGCGCCGCTTTATGTGCCGCTCATCTCCGCCTTGGGCTTCAGTCCCATTTGGTTTGGCATTCTCTACACCATCACCTGCCAGATCGCCTACATTACGCCCCCTTTTGGTTATAATCTCTTTCTAATGAAGGCCATGGCACCGAAGGAGTTTACCATGAAGGATATCTACGCCTCCATCGTGCCCTTTGTCGTCATCATGGTGATTACGCTGCTGCTGATCATGATTTTTCCGCAAATCGCGCTTTGGCTGCCGGAGCGGTTGATGGTGAAGTGACCCGGTCATGTCCGCCGCCTTTTCCGTCAACGTAGGGAAAAACCGCCATCACTTCGGTTCCCTGCGCGAGCTCATGGCCAAAGCCACCCCGCGCCGCTCGGGCGACGAACTGGCCGGTGTCGCCGCCGCCTCCGCCGAGGAGCGTGTCGCCGCCCAGATCGCCCTCGCCGAGGTGCCGCTGGCCGACTTTCTTCGGTATCCACTCATTCCTTACGAGACTGACGAGGTCACGCGGCTTATCCTCGACACCCACGATCGCTCCGCCTTCGCGCCGGTCGCCGGACTGACCGTCGGCAAGTTTCGCGACTGGCTGCTGCGCTACGAAACGGATGCGGCCGCGCTCACCGCCCTCGCCCCTGGCCTCACCCCCGAGATGGTCGCCGCCGTCTCCAAACTCATGGGCAACCAGGATCTCGTGTTGGTCGCGTCGAAGATCCGCGTCGTCACCCGTTTCCGCTCCACCATCGGCCTGCCCGGCCGCCTGTCCGTCCGTCTCCAGCCGAACCACGCCACCGACGATCCACACGGCATCGCCGCCTCCACGCTCGACGGCCTGCTTTACGGCTGTGGCGACGCGGTCATCGGCATCAACCCGGCCACCGACAGCGTGCCGGTGGTCGAGACCCTGCTCCGGTTGCTCGACGAACTCATCCACCGCTACGAGATACCCACCCAGTCCTGCATCCTCGCCCACATCACCACCGCGCTCCAGTGCATGGCCAATGGGGCGCCGGTGGATCTTGTGTTTCAATCCATCGCCGGCACCGAGGCCGCCAACAAAAGTTTCGGCATTTCACTGTCCTTGCTGCGCGAGGCGCGCGAGGCCGCCCTCGCGTTAAAGCGTGGCACGGTCGGCGACAACTGCATGTATTTCGAAACCGGCCAGGGCTCGTGCCTCTCCGCCGGAGCGCATCACGGCCTCGACCAGCAAACCTGCGAGGTGCGCGCCTACGCCGTCGCTCGCGCCTTTAGCCCATTGCTGGTCAACACGGTGGTCGGCTTCATCGGTCCCGAGTATCTCTACGACGGCAAGCAGATCATCCGCGCCGGGTTGGAGGACCACTTCTGCGGCAAGCTGCTCGGCCTGCCCATGGGCTGCGACGTCTGCTACACCAACCACGCCGAGGCCGACCAGGACGACATGGATACCTTGCTGACCCTGCTCGGCGTGGCCGGGTGCAACTTTATCATGGGCGTGCCCGGCGCCGATGACATCATGCTCGGTTACCAAAGCACGAGTTTCCACGACAGCCATTACCTGCGCCAGGTGCTAGGCCTCCGCCCGGCTCCCGAGTTTGAGCAATGGCTGGAAAAAATGCGGATCGTCGCCGACGGTCGCCGTCTTCTGCCTGTCACCGCCGGCCACGCCCTCCTCGCCCATGCACCCGCTTGAAAATCCCGATGTTCGTAATACGAACCTTACCTCCGGCGAGGATCCATGGTCGGGTTTGCGTCGTTTTACTTCCGCTCGCATCGCGCTGGGCCGCACGGGTGGTAGTCAACGCACGGATACCCTGCTCGACTTTCGCCTGTCGCACGCTCGCGCCCGGGATGCGGTTCACGCAGCGTTCGATCCCGAGTCCTTGGTCTCGGCGCTCGGCGACGCCGGCCTGTCTGCGCTGCCGCTGCAGAGCGCGGCGTCGGACCGCCGCGCCTACCTGGTGCGGCCCGATCTGGGGCGCCGCCTTTCCACCGAGGCACGATCCCGGTTGGAGGCTTTGGCCCGCAGCCAGAAGATAAAGCCCGACCTCGTCCTGGTAGTCTCGGACGGCCTCGCGGCGGCGGCGGCCCGGAATCATGCTTTGCCGACCCTCATGCCGCTGGTCGCCCGGTTGATGGAGGCCGGCTGGCGTCTGGGTCCGGTGGTGGTGGTGCCGCTGGCCCGGGTGAAGATCCAGGACGAGGTCGGTGCGGCGCTCGAAGCGCGTTACACCCTGATGTTGCTCGGGGAGCGTCCGGGTCTCGGCACGCCGGACAGTTTGGGTGCGTATTTTACCAAGGATCCCGGCCCCGGGCGCACCGATGCCGACCGCAACTGTGTATCCAACATCCGGCCCGAAGGGCTGCCGCCGGCGCTGGCGGCGGAGAAGCTGGCGTCGTTGTTGCTGGAGTCGGCGCGCACGGGCCGTTCGGGTGTTCAGCTCAAGGATACGTCTCCAGCTGGCGCTGCGCTGCCGGGGCATCCGGTTTGAGTCCGGGCCGGGTTCGAGGAGGGTGGAATCCTGGCTTAGGCCAAAGGCAGCGTGGAGTCGGCTTGGCAAAGGCGGTCGTGCAAGGCGCGCACCGCTTCGGCTTCGGGGTGGGTGGTCGGACCGCCCAGGCGCTCGACGAAACGGCAGGAAGCGTAGCCGGGGGCGAGGCGGTCGTAACCCTCGATCCAGCGTTGACGACGAGCGACATGCTCGGGCGGGAAAGGCCATTTCGACTTGGGCAAGTGCTCGGCGGGCTTGTAGTGGATTCGCCAATACTTGGGGCTCACGCGGGCGCGAAAGCACTGTTGCAGGGCGCAGAGGGTGGCGAAGCGCCGGTCGGTGTTGAGCGCGGCCATGGCGGCGCGGGCGGGTTCGCCGCCGGGCTCGAAGAGGTCGTGCATGGCGAGCAGACGGTAGCCGGCGGGCGTCTCGTAGACGCGCAAATGCCATTGTGGGTGCGCGGCGGAGAAGGCCCGGATGGCCGCCAGGCTGTGTTGTTTGGCGCTTTGTTCGCCGGACGGGCGGCGGGCGCGATTGATACGCGCCACGACCGCCGACCAGAGCCACGGCAGGCCGATGGCCGCGGCCGCGCCGAGCGGTAAGGAACGTTGCCAAAGTCCGACGCCGAGTCCGGCCGCGATCAGCAGTGCGCACCCGAGCGGTGGCGTGCGCAAGGTGGGGAACCAGACCGCGTCCACGTCGGCGAAGAGCACGCGGGGTGCGTTGAGACAGAGGGAGCCGTAGCTGTTGCGGGTGACGACGTTTTCGCCGTGGCGGGAAACGACCTCTTCGCGGATGGGCACGCCGGCCTGGGTGCCGTAGCTGTCCCGGGTTTCACGACGGTTCAGGTTCTCGCCGGCGAGGATGCGCTGCAGGGCCTCCTGGGCGCGCCGCTCGGCGAGTGTCTGGGCGTCGGCTTGGCTGAGGTCGGACCAGCCCCACCGGCGCACGGTGACCTGTTTGCCGGCGGATTTGATTTGCAGGCGCGCTTCCGCCCAAAAATGGGGAATGAGCATGGTGCAGGTTGAGGGGCGGAGTTTGGCGCTGTCAAAGTTTCGTCAAACCGGGATGGATGCCGGGAGTCGAGCAGCGGGACTCATAGCAATCCCCTCAGGAATTTAGACTTTTTATCAGTCTAATTTTTGACCACAGATATCACGGATAACACTGATAAAAAAGACTTTGTGTTGATCCGTGCCCATCCGTTCAATTCGTTGTTAAAGGCTGAAAGCTTGGGATGTTTGGTATCCTAGGAGAGGCGGGAGCGCGAGGCGCTTGAACCCAAGGTTAGACAGTTCGACGCGGATGCGGGAAGACGGCGCGTGCACCTGGTGGACAACGCAGACCGGCCGGTGACTGTCATGCGGGCGACGTGGGTGCGGGGCGGTGGCGGAGGCAGTCGAATCAGGGCAGGGGGGTGCGGTGACGGCGGCGGCGGCAGGCGGCGCCGGCGACGGAGGCGAGGCTGGCGAGGAGGGCGAAGGTGGAGGGCTCGGGGATGGCGGCGGTGTAGTGGAGGTCGAGCTGGGAGCCGTTGAGGGCGACCGACCAGGTGCCGTCGTGGGGGCTGGTGAAGCCGGCGGTGGAGATCTGGATGGCGGCGGGGTCGAAGCCGACGATGCCGGCGCTGAAGCTGGCGAGGCGGAAGCTGCGGCTGAGGGCGGGGTTAAAATTGGCGAGGGGGGCGGGCTGGTTGGCGCCGTCGAGGGTTTGGAGGTAGATGGTGAAGGGGTGGAGCGGGGTGGCGGTGAAGGTAAGGGTGCCGGTGATGGAGGTGGTGTCGTAGGCGATGCCGGCTGCGCCGTTGGCGTCGTTGATTTCCCAGAGGTAGGAGGCGCCGCCGGCCCAGGTCTGGGAGCCGGTGGCGGTGAGGCCGGGGGAGTTGCCGGGGGAGAAGGTGCCGTTGAGCTGGAGGGCGCCGGTGAAGGAGCCCGCGCCGGTGAGGATGGCGCCGGCTTCGACGGTGACGGCGCCGGTGCCGAAGGCGGAGCCAGAGGAGTTGTTGATGCGGGTGGTGCCCGCGCCGAGGTAGGTGCCGCCGGTGTAGGTGCCGGCGCCGGTGAGATGGAGCGTGCCGTCGCCGAGCTTGACCAGGGTGCGGCCGCCGCCGGTCTGGGCGATGCCGCCGGCGAGGGTGAGGGTGGAGCCGGCGTCGATGGTCAGGTCGCGGGTGCGGGCGAGCGTGAAGGTGCCGGTGAAGGTGAGGGGTGAGGAGGCGGCGAAAGTGTGGTCTGCTTCGAGGCGAACAGCGTTGGCGAGGGTGCGGGGGCCGCCGGTGGCGGCGAGGGTGCCGCCGTTGAGGACGACCGTGCCGGTGCCGAGGGCGGTGTTGCTGCCGACGATCCAAGTGCCGGCGGAGATCGCCGCACCAATGGTGAAGGTGTTGTTGCCGCTGAGGGTGAGGGTGCCGGTGCCGAGGTGAGCGACTGTGCCTGAGCCGGAGATGTCGCTGGTGACGGTGAGGGCGTCGGAGCGGTTGAAGGCGAGGGTGGCGCCGGTGGCGACGGATACGGCGCCGGAGCCTAGGGAGCCGGAGGTGCCGCCGTT
>CAYNUW010000123.1:0-9519 GCA_964400455.1 uncultured Akkermansia sp.
CGCGCCACACAGGGTAAATCCGTCCTCGGCCATGATTTCCTGAAACCACGTGTCTCCTGGCTGAATCCGCGCTTCACCACGGCGGTCCCCGCCAACGTCACCGCCGATGGCGCGTCCGACATCCTGAGCCACGTGTTCGAAAACTACTTACTGGGAGGCGCCTCCTCGCCCCTCGCCGACCGCCACTCCGAGGGAGTGATGCTCACCGTGATCGAAACCTTGCCCAAACAGCTAGCCAACCTCGGTGACGAGGCTCTGCGCGGCCAGCTGCTCTGGGCTTCGACGCTGGCCCTGTCCGGCCTGCAAGGTGTGGGACGAAACGACAGCGGCTTTCCCCTCCACGCCATCGAGCATAGCATGAGCGGGGTTCGCCCCGAACTCGCCCACGGCCGAGGCCTCGCGACGCTCTATCCGGCTTACTTTCGTTTCCTTTTGACCCATGGTCGCGCAGTGGACCGTTTCGCGCAACTCGGCACCCGCCTGTTCGGCCTGTCCGGATCAGAAATCGAACGCGCAAAAGGCTTTATCTCCGCGTTCGAGCGCTGGCTGGCAGATAACCATCTGCGCCAATCCGCCGCCACACTCGGTTTTTCCGCCGACGATTTCGAACGCATCGCCGATTACACGGTTACCACCTACGGAGACGGACGCGCCATCGACGCACTCGGACCGATTCACCGCCACGAGATCGTCGCGATTCTCGCCGACACCGCCCGGCAGGACCTGCCGCACTGATAGCGCCTCAAACCGTATCGAACCGAAAAACGGTTCGGGTGCGGTAGGTTTCACCGGGCCGCAGGACCACGCTAGGGAACGTCGGCTGGTTGGGAGAATCGGGAAAATGCTGGGTCTCAAGGCAGAAGCCGGCGTGGCGGTTGTAAACCGCGCCTCCTTTACCCACGGCTGAACCGTTTAAAAAGTTACCGGTGTAAAACTGAACTCCCGGCTCCGTGGTCCCGACCCGAAGGCGCCGTCCGCTGACCGGCTCGACCACCTCGGCCGCCGGTATGAGTTCGGCAGAGGGCGTCCGCTGCAACACAAAGGTGTGGTCGTAGCCGGCAGGCTCTCCGCCGGTTTCGGCCAAACGTTCCCCGATGGCGCGAGGAGTCCGGAAGTCCATCGGCGTGCCCTCCACCTCGGCCAATATACCGAGCGGTATCAGCGTGGAGCTAACCGGCACATAGTGCTCCGCCGGCAGCTGAATACGGTGCGCAAGCACGTCTCCCGAATCATGCCCGCCTAGGTTTAAGTAGACATGGTTGGTCAGATTAACGATGGTCGGTCGATCCGTCGTGGCCTGGTATTCGATCAATAGTTCAGCCTGATCGTTCCAAGTGTAGAGCACCTCGACCGACAGTGCCCCCGGATAGCCTTCGTCGCCATCCGGACTCAACAGGGTGAAACGCACCGACCGTTCCCCGACGACGGTTCCCGACCACAACAATTTGTCAAAACCACGCCGCCCCCCGTGCAGGTGATTAACCCCGTTGTTGATCGCCAGCTGGTAAGTTTTCCCATCGAGGGAGAAACAACCCGAAGCTATACGATTCCCGAAGCGGCCCACGATGCAGCCAAAGTAGGGATTCTCCGCCGACAAGAAGCCGGCGAGTTGATCGAAGCCCAAGGCCACATCCGCCAATTTACCGACACGATCCGGCACCTGGATGCCTACAATCGCCGCGCCGTAATCGGTGAGCGTCACGACCTGACCCGTCGAGTTGGTCAGAGTAAACAAGGTGGCTTCGCGGCCATCGGGCAAAACGCCAAAGGGAGTGGTGGAAATGGAGGCAGGCATGGAGACTCTAAGAAGCGAAGTTTAGTGCGGTTATCAGCCACGCGACGAGCAGATATGCGCCGGGGGTTTCCATGGCACAGGAGGGCTCTGATCGTGGTCGCAGCTTGGTGGTCACAGCGCGGGACGCAGGTCGCGACCATGAATCTTCAAGCCCACCGTGTGCGGGGAAACGGGAGTCGGCGGCAAAGTCGCCTCCAGACCGGCCTCCGTCTGGCGCCAGGCCACCTTTCCGGGATGGCCGAGCAGAGTCACGCGCTCCACCGTCCCGGCCGAAGTAGCCAAGGTGCGTATCCGCAACACTCCGTCCTCGGGCAAGGCCATCGCGATGGCATAGAGGACTCCCGCCTTTTGCGTAAAGCGAATGTCGGCCGAGGTATACGTGTAGTCCTCCTTAAAGTGCCCGCCCTCGGCATGGGTGCTCCCTTCCCCGTAAACCAGCCACGGACGGCTGCCATGGATGGCCTCGCCGTGGATATCCATCCAGTCAGCCAGGTCCCGCAGCATTTGCTCGGCCTCGGGATCGATGGAGCCATCGGCGCGCTGCACGACATTCAGCAGAAGGTTGCCGTTTTTGCTCACCACATCGACGAGCATATGAATCGTCCAGCGAGCGGGTCGGTATCTCCAAGACGGGTTGTAGAACCAGTCACCAATCGAAGTATCCGTCTGCCAGGGGAGCTCCTCGATCTTGGCAAGGACGCCGCGCTCCATGTCGAGCACGCCGACGCCCGGCACATAGTCGCCGTGACCGTCCATTTGCTTGAGGGTGTAAACACCCTCGTTGCGACCGTAACGGCGGAGGGTTTGATTGTAGAGATTGGCCACCACGCTGCGTCCTACCTCGCCAAAGGGAATGCCACCGTCGGTGTAGAGCAGGTCGGGTGCATAGCTATCGACAAGGTCATTGATGCGATCGCGCCACTGGTTTTGCCACCACACGGGAGGATTTTTCGGGTAGGCCCAATTGGTGTCGTCGTGCGGCGGGAAATACAGGTCCGTGTAGTCTGAGTCCCGACCATCATAGGGCACACCGGCGAGCGGGCCGTCTTGGTCGGAGCCTTTGTTCGTATTAAACCAATTGTAGGAGCGTTCGAGGTGCTCGCTGACCCCGAAGCGCAGACCATGGTCTCGGGCGGCGGCGGCCCAGATGCCGACGATGTCTTTCTTGGGCCCCATGTTCACCGCATTCCAGCGGTGATGCTTGGAATTCCACAGGTCGAAATTGTCGTGGTGCACTCCCATCGAAACGAAGTAGCGGGCGCCGGCCGCCCGGTAGAGACGCATGAGACGATCGGCGTGCGCGGCGTCGAAGTTCTCCGCTTTCCAGAGCGGAATGATGTCCTTGTAGCCAACCCGGGATGGGTGGCCGAACTTCTGAAGGTGAAGGCGATGCGCGTCGTGCCCCTGGACGTAGAGATTGCGCGCATACCAATCGCCGCCTTCGGGCACGGCCTGCGGACCCCAGTGGGACCAGATGCCGAACTTGGCGTCGCGAAACCAGTCGGGGCAGCGATAACGCGTCAGGGAGTCCCAATCGGCGGTAAAAGGCACCGGGGGAAGGCCGGTCATGGGTGCTTTGAGGGGAGTCATGGTCAGGTGCGGAGATGAACAAGCTCAGGGCGTGAAGATGAAGTCGGCATCCTTCGCGAGGGTATGCGGGCGCAGATACGCGCCATGGCGGAGGACGAAAGGACGGCCCAGCAGCGAAATGATCCTGGCGGAGGCGAGACGACCGTCGCGCCAGTCGAGATCGATGACAAAGCCGCCCCGGGCGCGCAGTCCCTTGACCGAGCCCGTGGGCCAGGCTTTTGGCAAGGCCGGGAGGAGGTGGATCACGTAGGCACCCTCGTCGGTGACGTCGTGACTTTGGAGAAGCATCTCCAGGATGGCGGCGGTGGCGCCAAAGTTGGAATCCATCTGGAACGGCGGGTGGGCGCCGAAGAGATTCGGGTAGGTGCCGCCGGGGCCGCTGCGCGCCCCGGACGCTGGCACCGGGTCAAGCAACCCGCTCAGAACTTCGCGGGCTTGGTCGCCGTCGTGGAGGCGGGCCCAGAAGGCGATTTTCCAAGCGCGGCTCCAGCCGGTGCCACCGTTGCCGCGCGCGCGCAGGCTCACCTTGGCGGCGGCGGCAAGGTCGGGCGTGGTGTCGGCGCTGATCTGGCGGCCGGGAAAGAGAGCGAACAGGTGGGAGACGTGGCGGTGCCGGTTGTTAGGGTCGTCGACGTCCTCCATCCACTCCATGATCTGACCCCAGCGACCGACACGCGGTCCCAGGAGAGCGGCGCGGGTCGAGGCGACGCGCTCGCGTAAGGCGGTGGGTGCTTCGAGCACGGCGGAGGCTGCAAGCGTGTTGGTGAAAAGATCGTGGACGATTTGCTGATCGTAGCTGGCGCCGGGTTGCGGAGTGCGGTCGCCCTCCTGAAGAACGATGCGTCCGTCGGGTTGTTTGACCGGGCCGTGTTCGGGCGACCAGCCGTCCGGGGTGATGAGTTTACCACCGGGACCGGGAACGAGGCGGCCCATCCAAAGTTCAGACAAATCGCGCAGATGTGGAAAGGCGCGCTTCTCCAGAAAATCGCGGTCGCCGGTGTAGGCGTAATGTTCCCAAAAGTGGCGCGAGAGCCACGCGCTGCCCGGCAAATGAACGGCCCAACCCGTGTTACCACCATATTGGTTGTTGGTGCTATAGGCGACCCAACCGACGGGCACCTGAATGCGAGGGTCGGTGGTAGACTTTTGCACCTCGGCCAGGGCGTCCACCCAATCAAAAAGCGGCTGATGGCACTCCGGCAAGGCGGCCGGCTCGGCCAACCAGTAGTTCATCTCCACGTTTATGTTGGTGGTGTAGGCGCACCACCAGGCGGGCTGACGCTCGTCGTTCCAGAGACCTTGGAGATTGGCGGGGAGTCCGCCAGGGCGGGAGCTGCCGATGAGCAGGTAGCGGCCGTAGTTAAAAAGCAGAGCATCCAGGGCGGGGTCCGGGCGGCCGGTCTTGCGGGCGGCGAGGCGCTGAGGCGTCGGTAGCGCGGAGACCTCGGTGGCGCCGAGATCCAAGGAGACGCGCCGGTAAAGCGACTGATGGTCGGCGAGCTGGGCGGCGCGAAGATCTTCGTAGGCGGGGGCGGCGGCAAGGCGTGCGGCCACAACGGGGGCCGGAGCCAGGCCGTTGCGGAAACCTCGGGCGGGGGCGAGGGCAAAGTCGGTGGCGGCGGCGAGATAAAGGGTGGCGGAATCGGCGCCCGCGACGGCTATGCCGGCGGGCGAAGAGGAAACGGAACCTTTTTCGGCAACCACCCGCACGGCGGCGGCGTAGGCGAGGCCGTTGGCAAGGCGGCCCTCGAAGGCGAGCGAATCGGTCGAGGCGGCGACCGGGCGCTCGCGGACGTCGGTGAGGCGAACGAGAAAATCGAGACGTCCAGGGGCGCTGGCGGTGAGTCGAACCGCGACCAAGTTGGCGGGCAGGCTGGCGACGACCTCGCGCGTGTAGGTCACGCCCTCGGGCGAGGTAAAGACGACCCGAACGGCGGCGGAGTCGAGATCGAGTTCGCGCCGATACGCGGTGGGCGGCACGTCGGAAATTCCGTCAAAATCGAGGTGAAGATTACCGAAAGGCTGGTAGTAATCGACGCCCTTGGTCACGCTGGAACCGGAAGCGAGCGTCTGCTCGTTAAACTGTATCCGCTCTGAAGATACCCCGCCGAAGACCATGGCGCCCATGCGGCCGTTGCCCACCGGCAAAGCCTCCAGCCAGTGGCCGGCGGGCCGGTCGAACCAGAGCACCTCGGCGGGGCGGTCCTTATGCGCTGCGGAGACGACGGACACGAGCAAGGTGGTAAACAACGGCAGGAGGGGACGGATCGGCAGGTTCACGGGAAAGGCGGGGTTTGTGCGCTGGAAAGGAGCAGCACCGGCCCAAGCAGACCCGAGGACTGGAGGGGCGAATCAGCGGTGAAGTAGTTCCAAGTGGTGAAAGTGTGGCGTGCGATGGAGGGACGCGGTGTTCCATGGAGAACCCAGCTCGGGTAGCGCTTGAGCGGACCGCCGTAGCCCCTGTCCCCTTCGTTCCACTCGCAGTCCGGGGGTTCGTGCTCGTCGCCAATGAGGCGATTCGCCCACGTGTTGGTCACATCCACCTCCAGCCGGTTTTCGCCCTCGCGGAGCGCTGCGGTAATCTCGACGCGCCAAGGAGCCGTCCAAAGCACACCCAAGTCACGGCCGTTTAGGCGAACGCGAGCCAGGTCCTTGACGACGCCGAGGTCGAGCCAGACGCGGGCGGCGCCGGATGGAGCGTTGGCGGTGAAGGTGGTCGAATAGGAGGCGGTGCCGCTGTAGAATCGAATGCGAGGATCGGCGTGGTCCTTCCAATCGATTAGCCACGGGAAGGTCGCCGAGGGAGGACCTCCCCACTGGGTGTCGAAGGTCACATTCCAGCGGGCTTGCGCCAGGGAGCGCACGGGCTGCAGCTCGGGGAAATTGGCGGCCGCGGAGGAGTCAAGGCGGCCGAACGCAGGGGGACGGAAGACGACAAAGTAGCTCTCTGAATCCTCGAAATGGAGCGGCACATCGATGAAGTCAGCGCCGGCTTGGTAGCCGGGCAAAGAACGCATGTCGCCAGTGACAGGATGCCAGAGCTCCGGGCGGCGGTCGTTGACCGGAAACCGGACGGTCGCGGAGCCGGCGGCGCGCGCAGCGTTGGCGATGAAAAATACATCCGTGGTGTCGTCTTTGCGCCGGCAGACCGCGAGCTTGGGCTCGCCGGAGGTAACGGTGACGGTGGCTGCGTCTTGCGGGACCGGTTTACCCCACTGCAATAAAGCTTGGCAGCGGGTGAGGTAAGCGACCCAGGCTTTACCCGGCTCCCACCAGGTTTGCGTGTGATCAAAGTGAGTGCCCCACTGCCCCATCGCCACGCCGGGTTTGTGAAGATCACCCCAGGGCTGGTGGACGAATCGGTGAAGAACAAAACGATTGATGCCCATCGCGTAGGCTGAATCGCCTACGGCCTTGAGCGAGCCGGGCGTTTCAGACCACTGGCTGAACTGAGGCAAGGCGGTGAAGGCCTCGGCTTGTATGAGGTTGATACCGCTGGCCTGCGCGGCGCTGATGGTGCCGGCGACACTGCCAAAGGGATTAAAGTTCGGAGCGGCGGTCCAGAACTCGGCCATGATTCGATCCACGTGGGGCGCCACTTCGCTGATCTTCCATGTGCCGCCATAGGGCTCGCAGGAAAACTGGATGCCGGCGGCGGCGAGTTTTTCCCGAATAACCGGGAAATAGTTCGCGCGAAAGAGGTCGGCGACGGTGCGCTCAAAATCTTTTTTGTAAGCGGCGGTGCGATCGGCATCTCCGATGACGCGTTTGGCGAGCGTAGGCAAAAAGGGCACCGGGTCGTAGCCGCGTCGCGCGATAAACTCCTCGCGCATGAGCGGAGTCCAACCCGGCATGCCGGACTCGTAGCTGTCAAAGTGATAAAAATCAAAGCCCCTGCCGATCTGATCGCCCAGGTGACGACGAAGCTCCGCGACAATGTGGCCGACGTGAAACTCGACCGCGATGCGGCTGAGTTTGTCGCACTCCAAGCCGTTGGCCCGCCACTGGGGCGGCTGCTGCATCGCGCCCATCACCGTGTGGCCGAAACGGTAAATGATCCACTCCCCCGCAGGAGCGGCCCATTCGAGCCTTCCGTCCGAAGTGAGTTTACCGGAGAGATCGACGATCTGTCCGGGGTCCACCGCGCCAGAAGCAGGCAGCGCGAGCACCGCTATGTCGTGAAAAAAAGTGTGACGCACCGGATGCTCGGGTTTCTCGAGTTTGCCGGTGTCGGGATTCCATACCGGAAACTTCTGCACGCCGCGCAGATCGGGAACGGGCCGCGGGACGAGGCCGGAAAACGTCGCACCGCCTTGCACGCGAGTCTCCGACCACACCACCTCTTGCATGGAAAACTCCGGAGTAATCCACGGACCACCGGAGCTGGAGTAGCCGGGGCAGTTGCTCATGCCGAACTCCAAGCCCAGTCGCTCTGATTCGATCGCAGCGTGACGGACCCGCCTCCACCAGGGTTCCGTGAACGCGATGACCTCTGGCGTGGGCGCGTCGAGAATATCGCGCGGCCAAGGTGTGGTGGTATCAGCCAAGCTAAACATCAGCGTGCCTCCAAAACCGGCGTCACGCAACGCCTCGAGGTCCCGGGTAATGCCCGCCGGTGTGATGTTGGAACCCATCCACATCCACATGACCTGGGGACGGGCGGCGGGTGGCGGATCGCGGAACAACGTCGAAGCCGAATCGGCGGCCCGCAGCGGAAGTAAGACGGCCCCCAATTGCGCAGCCGAAATCAGGGCCAAAAGGGAAGCCAGGCGTTTTTTCAAGGGTTCAAGGGAGCGGGATGGATTACGCGGCGAGCAGGCCGTGCCCGGGCCGGCCAAGGAGTGTGGTTCGTCGCCAACAGCTCGGCTGCGCCACTGGTGGATCACGGCGCTTCCGACAAGATTGCCGATGTTAGCCCCGGGCATAGCCTGAAGACGCGCATTCCGCGAGCTCAAGGTTCGAAGTCAAAGGTGGTGTTTCTGGCTATGATGACGCTGCGGCTGTCGGTGCCGTGACGGAGGACGACCGGACGGCCGAGGAGCGAGGTTATCCGGGCCGAGACAAGACGCCCCTCGCGCCAGTCGAGATCGACGGTGAAACCACCGCGGGCGCGAAGACCTTTGACGGAACCGGAGGGCCACGCCTTGGGCAAGGCGGGGAGGAGGTCGAGGATCCAGACGCCGTCGGCGGTTTGCTGGTGACTCTGGAGGAGAAGCTCAACGATGCCTGCGGTGTAACCAAAGTTGGCGTCGATTTGGAAAGGAGGACCGGCGCCGAAAAGGTTGGCGTAAGTGCCGCTGCCGCGGACGTTGGCGGGGACGTATTCGAGCGTGGAACGAATGGCGCGAGTAGCCGCGTCGCCATCATGAAGCCGCGCGCGAAAGAGGATTTTCCAGGCCCGGCTCCAGCCCACGTTGCCATCGCTGCGGGCGTCGAGCGTAACCTTGGCGGCTCGGGCGAACTCGGGCGTGGTGTGAGGCGTGATTTGGCGGCCGGGATGGAGGGCGTAGAGATGGCCGAAGTGGCGGTATTCGTGCTTGGGATCATCGACATCTTCCATCCACTCTTGAATCTGGCCCCAGCGGCCGACCTGAGGGCCGAGCAGGCGGGAACGGCGCTCAGTAATGCGGGCGCGAAGCTCGGGATCGAGGTCGAGGTCGGCGGAGGCTTGGAGAAAGTTGGTGAACAAATCCCATACGATCTGCTGATCGTAGGACACGCCGGGATGGGGCGTGCGGTCGCCCTCCTTGATGGTGATCTTGCCCTCCGGGCCGCGGACCGGGCCGTGTTCGGGCGACCAACCGTCGGGCGTGATGAGTTTGCCATTCGGGCCCTCGACCAGACGGGCGTCCCACATGCGCGTGAGCTCGCGAAGCTGGGGATAGGCGCGGGTGCGAAGAAACTCCTGGTCGCCCCCGAAGGCGTAGTGCTCCCAAAAATGCTGGCTCAGCCAAGCGCTGCCCGGGCGGTGAAACGCCCACCCGCTGTTTCCGCCGACGGGATTGTGGGTGCTATACTTGATCCAACCGAGCTCGGTGCGGAGGCGTGGATCGGGGTTCAGCCGGGTGCTCCGCTCGTTGTTTTCAATCCAATCAAAGAGCGGCTCGACGCACTCGGTCAGGTTGGCGGTTTCA
>CAYNUW010000124.1:0-9506 GCA_964400455.1 uncultured Akkermansia sp.
CAGGCGGGGGATAGCCTCTCCGAGGATACCCCCCGCCCGTCCGCCTTGCGGACTGCCGGCTGGCCCTCAACACAGGCCCTGCCAGAGATTTTAGGACCTCCCTAAACCGAGCGAGCCTGGCAGGCTCATTCGTAGCGAACGATGCGGCCGTCGGGCAGGGTGATGACGAGGGCTTCACCGTTGCTGAATGTCAGCTGGGTATAGTCTTCGTCCATGACGGGTCGCAGGTTGCGAATGTAGGTGTTGGCACCAACCAGATCTTCGTAGGTGCAGCGGGACTTGCCGGTTTCGAGAAAATACTGATCCCGGGCGGCGGCCAACATGCGAAGGTTGTTGAGCACGGCTTTTTCTTGGGAACTGGCGCGGACCTTTTGGAAGGCCGGGATGGCCATGGCGGCCATAAGTCCGGTGCCGGCCAGCACGCCAGGGTTGCCCAGGACCAGGGAACTTTTGTGCGAGCCGTGCCAATGCGAGCGGAAAAGAATACCTTCGGGCAGATTTTCTCGGGTGGACACCAGTGCGAGTCCCGGGGGGGGCAACAAGCCGAGCAGTTTTTGTAAGTTAACGTTTGGGGGCAGGGTCAGTTGGGTTTGAGCGGTGGTGACCAGTCGGCGGGTGATCTCGCCAAAGCGCGGGCTGACGTAGACCAAGCCGTTACCGGTCGAGCCAACCTGGGCCAAGGTGCGTTTGAACTCCGCTTGCTCGGCCAGGCTGGGGGTGCCGGGCGCGAGGCGCGCAGAGTTTGACGTGACAAAAGTGGCTACGTCGCCGGCGATGAGGAATTCCGGGGACCATTGCAGGTGTGGTGGAAGGTTGCTCAGGGTGAACGCCACGGTGCCATCGGGGCGGGCTTCGCGCGGTAGACCGAGCGTGGTGGCCATGGTGTCGATGAGTTTGCCCATCCCGTCGATCCGCGCCATCAGCTCGATGCCGGGCAGTTGGAACCGTGCTTGATCCGGAAGCTGGCGGCCTTCGTCGATGCGAAGGGCGAGGCTGATACGGCCTTTGGCGTTTTGCAGCAGGTCGTAAGGGGCGAGGCCGGTTTTGGGGTCGGTCTTTTTTAATGTGCTCTCGGCGAGATTAACCGCCGGCAGCCCGGCGACGCGGACGACTACGTTGCGCAGGGCCTGATAGACAACGACCAGATCGAGTTCGGTCTCCACGATCAGGTCGGTCTCGGGCGGGACCAGCCCAGGGGTGATGAACGATTTGGGCTCGCCTCCCAGGCCGGCGAAGAAACCACGGCGACCGGAAGGGGTGTAGAGAAAAAGACGGTTGCGATAGGTGTTATCGGAATCGGCGACGGAACTTACCCCGACGGCTTTTACATCCGTGAGGCCGAGGTCGGTGAAGAGGGGCACCAAGTCTTGGGGCAGGAAGGCGGCAGCCATGGGCTGGGAGGCGAGTGACTGGGCAGCGAATTCGCGCAGACCGGCGGCCAGACGTTCGATGTCGCCGTCGATGTCGATGTAGCCGTAGAGAGCGCCGCCGAGCTCGAGTTTTTCGGTCACGGCTAAAAAATGCCGACTACGTTCGGCATCGGGCACCAACTCCACAGCTTGGGGAGCGGGTGGGGGCTCCGGAGGCGGAGGCGGTTTCGAACAGCCGCCAAGCCAGAAGGCGAGGGCTAGGAGCGAAGCATGTAAGGCGAAGTAGGTCGCGCGCATGATCCAGCGGATCGTTTGCGGCAGTAAGGCGCAAGGCGCAATTGCATGGCTGTTCCGGCGGCTCTGGGTGAGCGGGGTTAAGCGACCACGTCCAAATCGGTGCGAGCAGCGGCTTCCAAGCGGGCGAGGGCGTCGGACACGGCGGCGTCGGTGTCGGCTTCGGCCAGCAAGCGGAGTTTGGCCTCCGTGCCGGAGAAGCGCACCATGACGCGGCCGCGTTCGCCGAGCGCGGTTTCGAGTTCGCGCAGGGTGGCGGTGAGGGCGTTGCAGTCGGCGAGCGGGCGTTTGGCGGCGATGCGCAGGTTTCGCGTGCGCTGGGGGAACTTGACCAAACCACCGCGAAGTGCGGAGAGAGGGCGGCCGGTTTCGCGCATGACGGCGATGACTCCGAGGGCGGCGGCGAGGCCGTCGCCGGTGGGGGAAGCGGCGAGGTCGAGGATATGTCCGCTGGATTCGCCGCCGAGGGTGGCACCGAGGGCGAGCAAGCGGGCGAGAACGTGGCGGTCGCCGACGTCGGTGCGCTCGACGCGGCCGCCGGCGGCGCGGACCGCAGCGTCCACCCCGAGGTTGCTCTGCACGGTCACGACCAGGGTGTTTTGCGGCAGGCGTCCCTGACGAAGGGCGTGCACGGCGAGCAGGACGAGGATCTCGTCGCCGTCGAGCGGCGAACCGGTTTCGTCGCAGAGGATGCAGCGGTCTCCATCACCGTCGTGAGCGATGCCGAGGGCAGCGCGGTGGGTGATGACGGCGGCGGTGAGGCCTTCGGGGTGTTCGCTGCCGCAGCCGGCGTTGATGTTGAGCCCATCGGGGGAGGCCCCGAGAGTTATGACCTCCGCGCCGAGGCGGCGGAGGGCGGCGGGGGTGGCGGCGCAGGTGGCGCCGTGGGCGGTGTCGGTGACGATGCGCCAGCCGCCGAGGGAGTTGGCTGGCAGGCGAGTGGCGAGTTCGGTGATATAGGGGGTTACCGCGTCGAGGGCGCGTGGAGCGGGCCCGACGGACTGGATCGGAGTGTCGGTGGGCAGCAGGGCCTCGATGGCGGCTTCGTCGGCGTCGGTAAGTTTCAGGCCGCCGGGCGCGAAGAATTTGATGCCATTGTCCTCGGCCGGGTTGTGCGAAGCGGTGACGACTACGCCGAGCGGGGCGTTCTGCGCGCGGACTAGCCGGGCGACGGCCGGGGTGGGGCAGACGTCGAGCGTCACCGGATCCAGACCACCGGCGCGCAGGCCATCGGCCAGGGCTTGCACGAGGGCCGGGCCCGAGGCGCGGGTATCTCGTCCGATCAGGACGGGGCCGCTGCGGCCTTGGGCGAGGGTCCAGCGCGCGGCGGCGTAGCCCAGGCGAGCGGCGAAGCGCTCATTGATGACGGGGCCGCCGTAGGGGCCGCGCACGCCGTCGGTGCCGAAGAAGTCGCGTTTCATGGCAAAGGTGGTTAGGGGAGATGATGATCAGGCGGCGGGGTGGGCGGCGAAAAAGGCGCGGGTGGCCTCCACGCGTCTGCGCACCGCGCCGCGCGTGAGAAGGTTTCGCATCTCGCCAAACGCCTCGGCGGGGGCGGCAGTGCGGCCGGTGATCCAGAGGGCGACGGAGGCGTTGAGGGCGATGGTGTCGGCGAGGCCTTCGGGGCCTTGGCCGGAGAAGAGAGCCTCGGCGGTGGCGAGGTTCTCCGCGAGATCGCCGCCGAGCAGCGCGTCGAAGGAAGTGCGGCGCAGGCCCAGGCCCTCGGGTGTCCAGAGGGCGTCGGTGTCGGCTCGGTGACCGAAGCCGCGCACTCGGGTGTCGGTGGCGGTGGTGAGTTCGTCCACCCCGCGTCCGTCGGGGAGACGACCGTGCACGGCGAGGCCGGCGGAGTAGCCGAGGCGTGCGAGGGTTTCGGCCAGAGGGCCGGTCCAGGCTTCGGCGAAAACGCCGACGAGGGCGTGGGCGGGGCGGCCGGGATTGATGAGGGGGCCGAGCACGTTGAAGACGGAGCGGCGGCCTTCGGTGGCGAGCAGTTTGCGGGCGGGGGCGATGTGCTTGAAGGCGGGGTGAAAGGCCGGGGCGAAGAGGAAGACGTAGCCGAGCTCGGCGAGGGCCTGGCGGAGCAGGGCGGGGGGGGCGTCGAGGCGAAAGCCCAGGCCGGCGAGCAGGTCGGCGCTGCCGCACTTTGAGGTGATGCCGCGGTTGCCGTGTTTCATGACCGGCACGCCGGCGCAGGCGAGGACGAGGGTGACGAGGCTGGATACGTTGAACGCTCCGGTGTGGTCGCCGCCGGTGCCGACGACGTCAATGGCGCGCGGGGAGAATTCGCCGAGGCCGGGATCGAGCGCGCGGTCGCGAAAAGCGGCGGCAAAGGCGGCGATCTCGGCCGGGGTCTCGCCCTTGTCGGCGAGGGCGCGCAGAAAGTCGGCCTTGGCGGCGTCGCCGGTGGGGTCGGAAGGTTCGGCGAGGGCGGAGGCGGCGGCGACGACGTCGGTCGTGGTGAGGTCGGCGCGCTGGCGGAGGCGGCTGGTGAGATCGGCGAGGAGGCGGCTCATGGCGGAAGAATTCGCCCGCCCGGGAGCCCAAGGGAAAGCATAAACTCGACAAGCCCGGTCGCCGCATGGCCCCATGGTGGGGTGCGACACTACCTGATTTTTCTTCGCGGTTTGCTTTTGGCCGGTCTGCTCGCCGTCGTGTGCCGGGCGGAGCCGACGGTCGAGGCGGAGCCAGCCGGACCGGTGCCGGTGCCGTCGGTGGTCGATGCGGTGGTGCTTGGTCTGGTGGAGGGCATCACGGAGTTTTTGCCGGTATCGTCCACCGGGCATCTGATCATCGCGACCAAGTGGCTGGGGTTGGAGTCCGAGACGTTGATCAGCGTCCCGGGGCGTGAGGCCAAGGCGGTGACCTTTACGGCCGCGGCGGATGCCTACATCGTGATCATTCAGATCGGTGCGATTGCGGCGGTGGCGATTCTTTATTGGCGGCGGGTGCGGGACATCGTGCTGGGATTGGCGGGGCGAAATCCGGCCGGGTTAAGGTTGGGGATGCGCGTTTTGGTGGCCTGCCTGCCACCGGCGGTGCTGGGGCTGGCGCTGGGCGACTGGATCGACGCGCATTTGTTTTCGGTGGGCGCGGTGGCCTTCGCTTTGGCGTGGGGGGCCTTGTTGATGTTTTGGGTGGAGAAGAAACGGCGCGCGCAGATGGCGGGCGATGCGGCGGAGGATGCGGGTCGGCCCACCTTGGAGACGCTCACCGTGCGGCAGGCTTTGCTGGTGGGCGCGATGCAGTGTCTGGCGCTGTGGCCGGGGACCAGCCGCTCGATGGTGACCATCGTGGGCGGTTACATGGCCGGGCTAAAACCCGCGTTGGCGGCGGAGTTTAGTTTTTTGGTGGGTTTGCCGCTGCTTTCGGCGGCCGCGCTCCTCAAGGGATACAAACACGGGCCGGAGGTGATGGCCGCGTTTGGGTCGGGCCCTGTCGTGGTCGGTTTGGTGGTCGCGGCGGTATCGGCGGCGCTGGCGGTGAAGCTGTTTGTCTCTTTCCTGACCCGACGCGGGCTGGCGCCGTTTGCTTGGTATCGTCTGGCGTTGGCGGCGCTGCTCCTGATCACGCTGGTGGCGTGACCGGCGGTTCAGCGAGTCCCGAATTGAGAGCGAATGAGCTCTTCGGCGAGGGGTCGCAGCCACGAGGCCAAATCGGCGGCGGAGCAGGCCTGCGCGGCGCGCCACGGGCGCTCGGGACCTTCGCCGTCGGCGGTGGGAAAAAACCAATCGCCCGCGGGAGAGTGCAGCCAGAGGGCGCGCAGGCGGTATTCGGTGGCGCGCAACTCGCGGAGCACGGTGGAGCCCGGGGAGAGGGCGGCTTGTTTCTTTGCTGCGGCGAGGGCGAGGGAAAACTCCGGGTTGAGCGGAGTGAGGTAGCCGGCCACGCGGACGCCGGCGCCGGGCGACTCGTTTAGTTGCACCAAGCCTTGGAGAGTGGCCCCATCCCAGGCGGGAAGGCACCAGGCAAACGGCTTGGCGGCGCGGAGAAACTCTCCGCGCAGCACGTCGCTCAGGCGCTCCAGTTGGAAGACCTGCCAGCCATCCGCGAACACCAGCGGAGGGTTCTGGGTCAGGGCCGGATCGGCCTTGAGCCAGTTTTGCGCGGTTTCGACCGATCCGGCGGGCAGGACCGCTTTATTCGATGATGCGTTGCACAGGCTCTGCGTGCATAGGCTTAGGAGGAGGATGCCGGCGAGCGAGCCGAGTCGCGGTCCGACTTGGTAGCGGTGGGAAAGAGGGTTTGGAGCAGAGGCAGGTATCATAACTCCGGCGGGTGAACGGCGTAGGAGCATCCGATAGCGGGGAAGGTTCCCCCAAAAGCTTACCAAGCGACGGTGATCAGCGTGACCGCCTGGCGGGTGAGCGTGAAGTTTAGGTGATGGTTTCCCGACTGGTCGACGCTGACCGTCGGCGCGTTCACCTCCGCGAGGCGGCCTGCGTTTTCCAGAGTCGTGCGTTGTTCGGCGTCCGGGCGGGCGGGCGCCCCCATGGCCAGCCAGACGGCATGGGGATTGGTGTGGTCGCGATCCACCAGGTGGCGGGTGATTCGCGCGGAGCGGGCTTCCGGGGGCAGACCGGCGAGGGTGAGTGCGACCGCCGCGTCGGGGCCGGCGACGTCGTCGTCGTGGTAGTGCCAGGCGAGGATGGTGACCTGTCGGCGGTGCTGGTCGAGGGCGGCCAAGGCGGTGACGTCGGGGGCGGCCCGGACGCCCTCCTTGAGCATGGTGGCGAGTGGGACTTCTCCGGAGCTTTCGGCCGCGATCCGGATTCCGGACATGCGGGCGAACATGCGGAACACATTCAAGACGGGCAGATTGACGCCGTTGGTGGCGAGCACGCGCTGGCCGGCGAACCAGGGTTCGCCCTCAAACTCGAAGGCCCAGGTGAGGGCGCCCTCCAGGTTGACCCCGTGTTTCTCCGCGAGCAGATGTTTGCGATAGAAGCTGGCGGCGGTGTAACTGGCGTAGAGGGGGCCGTTTCGATAACCTAGCTGGGGGCCCTGGCAGGCGGCGCACCCGTCCGGGTCGGACTCGCCTATGATGATTGGTTTGTCCTTGGTCTCCGGATACGAAGCGATGATGCCGAAGCCCTTGTCGATGGCCTGGAGCTGGGCGGCGACGCCCATGCGCACGCGGCCGTCAACAAACGTCGGCCAGCCTTTGGCGTGGAACGCGACGAAGTCGAGCGGGGTGCCGGTGCCGCCGTTGGCGTGGTTCACTCCGCGCAGACAGTGCTCGATGAAGTCGCGTTGATACTGGCCGCCCGAGCCGGCGACGTGCGAGCCCCCCACCCGGGCGGTGGGCAGGGCGCGTCGCACGCCGTCGATGGCGTAATCGTGCAGTTTTCGGAAAGCCTCGGGCGTGTCCTGCCAGTAGTGGCCGTTGGGCTCGTTCCAGACCTGCCAATACCACTGCTCGACCTCCTCGCGACCGTAGCGCTCCACGCAGTGGCGGGTCCATGCGTAGGCGAGGTCGCGCCACTTGTTGTAGTCCTTGGGAGGATACGACCAGCCGGTCATGATCTCCTCGTATTTCTTGGTCGGATCCCAGGCGTGCTGGTAGGGCTCCGGCCGGGTGGAGAGGTCCTTCGGCATGAAGCCGAGCTGGACAAACGGACGGACGCCGCGGGCGAGGTAGGCGTCGAAGATGGCGTCGACGATGGTGAAGTCGTAGACCGGATTGCCCTGCTCGTCCTCGGTGTAGATGTTGGTGCTGCCCCATTTCAGGGCGGGTGTGCCGTCGCCGGTGCAAAGCAGATTATGGGCGCGAAAGTAGACTTGGCCGGGGGCGAGTTCACCCAGGTCGCCGAGCAGTTTTTTGCCGTTGGCGAAAGTGGCGTAGTTGGGTTCGTCCGCGCCGAAAAAGCGCCAGATGGGCTTGAGGTCGCCGGCGGTGCGGTTGGCGTCCACCCGGATGGAGACGGGGAGCGGGGAGGTGGCGGTCGTTGCTGGCTCCGCGGCGAAAGCGAGACGGGTTGCGAGCAGGGTGCACAGGGTGAGGGCAAGGGGGCGGGGCATGGTTAGATGATTGGGGTGGAGGCGGGGCGGCGCAAGCTTGCCGCCTGGCCAGGCAAACCGGTCGGGATTGGGAATTGCCAGCTGGCGGACGCTGCGGAGGTTTATCCCATGTCATCAAAATGGCCTTGGTGCGGCTGGCTAACCATCATGGTCGGCGTTGCTCTGCTGGCGGGCGCGGGCTCGCCAAAAGCCAGTCTGCCCGGAGCGGATGCGGCTGGTGAATCGGTCGCCGTTTCTGGCGACTCGGATCATGCTGAAGTGGTGCGGTCGCGGGAGCTGCGCCGTGAAATCGCGCGGCACGACGAACTCTATTACCGCCGGGCGCAACCGGAGATCAGCGATCATGAGTATGACCTTTTGAAGGCGGAATTGCGAGCGCTCGAAGCGCGGCTTGGCGCGGTGGCGGAGGAAGCGGAACCGGTGGGCGACGACCGGCGGGTGGGCGCGAACAAACATAGCCACCGGGAACCCATGTTGAGCTTGGCCAAAGCGCATTCGGATGAGGAGCAGGCCGCTTTTGTCGGTCGCCTTGAAGCCACGCTCGGCGGCGAACCCGCCAAGTTTCGTGTCGAACCGAAATACGACGGGTTGGCCGTGAGCCTGACCTACGAGCGAGGGCGCCTGGTCAGAGCCGTCACTCGCGGCAATGGCGCGGAGGGTGACGATGTGACGGCCAGTGTCCGCTTGCTGGTTCGAGGGGTGGTCGAGCGGCTTGGAGCGACGAGCGCAGGGGGAGATAGCCCGGCGGACGGCGGTGTTTGGAGTGGGCCTGATCTGGTGGAGCTGCGTGGTGAGATCTATATGACCCTGCCGGAGTTTGAGCGGCTCAATGCGGCGCGCGCGGCGGCGGGCGAGGCGCTTTTTGCGCATCCTCGGAACGTCGCGGTGGGCACGTTGCGAGCCTCGGATCCGCAGGACGTGGCGGATCGCCGGTTGGAGTGGGTTTGTTACGGGTGGGGTGCGTGGCTGCCGGCGGCCGGTCGGCCGGTGTCTCTCGGTGAGTTTCGCGCAAAGGCGGCGGCGTGGGGCTTGCCGGTGGTGGTGCTGGATGAGGTGGCGGTGGGTCGAGTCGATTTGCGGCGGGCGGTGGAGGCGGTGCGCGCGGCCGCTCCCGGTCTGGGGCTGCCGGTGGATGGAGTGGTTATCAAACTGGAGAGCGTGGCTCAACAAGAGGAGCTGGGGGTGGCTCCGAGCGCACCGCGTTGGGCGCTGGCGAGAAAGTTTGAGCCTGAGCGGGTGTCCACGCGTCTGCTTGGCATAACTCTGCAGGTGGGGCGAACGGGAGCCCTGACGCCGGTGGCGGAGTTGGTGCCGGTGGAGTTGTCCGGATCCACCGTCGCGAGGGCGACCTTGCACAACGCCGATGAAGTATCGCGGCGCGATATTCGGGTGGGGGATTGGGTGATTTTGGAAAAGGCCGGCGAGATCATTCCAGCCATCGTCGGAGTGGATAAATCACGACGAAGCGGAGCGGAGTTGCCCTACGTTTTTCCTGAGGTGTGCCCGGCCTGCGGGGGAGCGCTTTTGCGGGCGGAAGACGCGGCGGTGATTCGTTGTGTCAACCGCTCCTGTCCGGCGCAAGTGACGCGGCGTCTGGTGCATTACGCCTCGGCGGCGGGGATGGATATCAAGGGTCTGGGCCAGGCGGTGCTGGAAACGTTGGTTGCTCGGGGTCAGGCGCGTAGCCCGGCCGATCTCTACCGGTTGCGGCGGGAGGATTGGGAAGCACTGCCCGGGCTCGGCCAGCGGTCCGCCGGCGCGATCCTCGCGTCTCTGGAGGAGAGTCGCGAGCAGGCCAAGCGCAGCGGAGCTCGGCTCGTT
>CAYNUW010000125.1:0-9479 GCA_964400455.1 uncultured Akkermansia sp.
CGGCTACACCGGCCGGCCCAACGTCGACGCCTGCGAAACCAACCGCGAAGAATGCCTGCGTGGCAACCTCCTCCTCCCCCGGCGGGTGGCCGAGGCCTGCGCCGCCGCCCGTGTTCCTTGGGCTCACCTCTCCTCCGGCTGCATTTACCGCGGCGCCCGCCCCGACGGTTCCGGTTTCACCGAAGAGGACCCGCCCAACTTCCGCTTCGGCGCCGGTCCCTGTTCCTTCTACAGCGGGGTAAAGGCCCTCGCCGAGGAGACCCTCGCCCGCTGCCCCGACACCTACCTCTGGCGCATACGCATCCCGTTCGATCACCTCGACCACCCGCGCAACTACCTCTCCAAGCTGCTCGCCTATGAACGCTTGCTCGACGCCCGGAATTCGCTCACCCATCTCGGCGATTTCGTCGCGGCCGCGCTCGCCTTTATCCGCCTGCGCCCCGACCCCGGCATCTACAACATGACCAACCCCGGCTCGGTCACCACCCGCCAAATTTGCTCCCGCCTCGCGGCCACGATCGCGCCGGGCAGGGGTTTCGTTTTCTTCGCGGACGAAGCGGAGTTCATGCGGATCGCCGCCGTCGCACCCCGCTCCCACTGCGTGCTCGACTGCTCCAAACTCGACCGCCTCGGCCTCGGCCTGCCTCCGGTCGAAGAGGCCCTGGATCGCGCCCTCCTCGGCTGGCGACGCCCCGCCCTCCCATGAAGATTCTCCTCACCGGCGGCGCCGGCTTCATCGGCAACACCCTGGTCCGGCGCCTGCTCGCCGAGCCGGACCACGTCGTGTGCACTCTCGACGCCCTCACCTACGCCGGTGATCCGCGCAATCTCGCCGACTTCGCCGGCCACCCCCGCCACCGCTTCGAGGCGGCCGATATCCGCGACCCCGCCGCCCTCGACCGCATTTTTCGCGATTTCGCCCCCGACTGGGTCCTGCACCTCGCCGCCGAAAGCCACGTCGACCGCTCCATCGCCGGCCCCGCCGCCTTCGTCCAGACCAACATCGTCGGCACCTTTCACCTGCTCGAAGCCGCCCGCGCCCACTTCGACCGCCTCGCCCCCGCCGACCGCCTGCGCTTCCGTTTTGTCCACGTCTCCACCGACGAGGTCTACGGCTCCCTCGGCCCCGAGGGCCTGTTCACCGAGGACACCCGCTACGACCCGCGCTCCCCCTACTCCGCCAGCAAGGCCGCCGCCGACCACCTCGCCCGCGCTTGGTGCGCCACCTACGGTCTCCCCGTCATCGTCACCCACGCCTCCAACAACTACGGCCCCCGCCAGTTTCCCGAAAAACTCGTCCCCGTCGTCATCCTCAACGCCCTGCGCGGCCTGCCCATCCCGCTCTACGGCCGAGGCGACAACACCCGCGACTGGCTCCACGTCGAGGACCACGCCGAGGCCCTCGCTCAACTCGCCGCCCGCGGTCGCCCCGGCCAGAGTTACCACATCGGCGGCGACAACCAGCGCACCAACCTCGACCTCGCCCGCCTGCTCTGCCGCCACCTCGACGAGTTCGCCCCCCGCCCCGACCGCCGCCCCCACGCCGATGCCATCACCTTTGTCGCCGACCGCCCCGGCCACGATTTCCGCTACGCCCTCGACGCCGGCAAACTCCGCGCCGAACTAGGCTGGCACCCCCGCCACGACCCTGAATCCGGTTTCCGCTCCACCGTGCGCTGGTATCTGGACAACCCCGACTGGTGGCGGCCGCTGCTCGACCGCGCCCGCCCCGCCCCGGCCCCGTGATGCCTCCGTTCCCACGCAAGGGCCTCCTGCTCGCCGGCGGACGCGGCACCCGCCTGCTCGCCCTGACCGGCGGTGGCAACAAACACCTGCTGCCCATCCATGACCGCGCCATGGTCGAGTATCCCCTCGGCCTCCTCCTGCGCGCCGCTTGCCGCGAACTCCTCGTCGTCGCCGATCCCGCTTCCCTGCCCGCCCTCTCCACCGTGCTCGGCGACGGCCGCCACGTCGGCGCCGCCATCACCTACGCCGCCCAGCCCCGCCCCGAAGGCGTCGCCCAGGTCTTTGCCCTCGCCGCCGCCGCCGGCTTTCTGCCGCCCGGCCAACCCTGCGTGCTCGCCCTCGGCGACAATCTTTTCCTCGGGCCGGACACCGACCTCGACGCCACCCTCGCTCGCGCCGCCACCCGCACCGGCGCCACGGTCTTCCCCGTGCACGTGCCCGACGCCTCGCCCTATGGCGTCGTCACGCTCGATGAAACCGGTCGCCCGCTCTCCTTGGTCGAGAAACCCGCTCAAACCTCGCCCGGCCTCGCCGTGCCTGGCCTGTATTTCTACGACGGCGACGTGCTCGACCACGCCGCCCGCTTGCGCCCCTCCGCCCGCGGCGAATTGGAAATCACCGACCTCAACCGCGCCTACCTCGCCGCCGGCCGGCTCCACCTCGAACCGCTCCCGCCGGCGCTCACCTGGATCGACGCCGGCACCCCCGACCGCATCGCCGCCGCCACCCGGCTCGCCGCCGCCTGCCCCGCTCCCTGGCCCGAGCAGATCGCCTGGCAACGCGGCTGGATCGACGCCGACCGCCTGTGCGCCCGCATCGCCGAGCTTGGCGACACGCCCCGCGCCGCCCAACTTCGCCGCCTACTCACCGCCTCCGCATGAAATTTCTCTCCTGGAACGTCAACGGCGCCCGCGCCGGCCTCGACAAAAACACCCTCCTCCCGTGGCTGGCCGCCTCTGGCGCCGACGCGGTCTGCCTCCAGGAAACCAAGTGCCACCCGGCCGACGTCGCCCACGTCGCCTGGCCCGCCGGCTACGACCATGTCCACTTCCACGCCGCCGAAAAAAAGGGCTACAGCGGCACCGCCATCCTCAGCCGCCGCGCCCCGCTCTCCCTCCGCGAAGGCATGGGTCTGCCCGAACACGACACCGAGGGCCGCGTGCTCACCGCCGAGTTCCCCGACCTGTATCTGGTCAACGTCTACACCCCCAACGCCCAGGACGAACTGCGCCGCCTGCCCTACCGCCAGGAGTGGGACCGCGTTTTCCTCGCCTTCCTGCAAAACCTCGAACGCAGCAAACCCGTCGTCGTCTGCGGCGACTTCAACGTCGCCCACAAGGAAATCGATCTCGCCCGCCCCAAGGACAACGTCGCCAACCCGGGCTTCACTCCCGAGGAGCGCGCCGGCTTCGACCGTTTTGTTGCCGCCGGCTTCATCGACACGTTCCGCGCCTTCGATCCCAACCCCGCCCGCTACTCCTGGTGGAGCTATCGCGGCGGCGCCCGCGGCCGAAACGTGGGCTGGAGAATCGACTACTTCCTCGCCTCCGCCGCCCTCCGCCCCCGGCTTAAAAACGCCTGGATCGAACCTCACGTGCTCGGCAGCGACCACTGCCCCGTAGGACTCGAACTCGCCGACTAGGCCCCCGCCATGACGCCAGGCCCCTGGACCACCGGCGAAGCGCTCGAGCTCCACCAAAACCTACTCGCCTTGGGCTGGCGGGTCGCCGCCGCCGAGAGCCTCACCTGCGGCCGGATCCAAACCGCCCTCGGCGCCCTCGGCGGGGCCTCGGCGTACTTCGCCGGCGGCCTCACCGCCTACAGCATCGCCGCCAAGGTCGCCTGGCTCGGCGTGGACGAAGCGGCCGCCCGGGCCGCCAACGCCGTCTCCCCCGAAATCGCCCTGCAAATGGCGCGCGGCGTCGCCACCCGCTTCTCGGCCGAACTCGGCCTCGCCACCACCGGCTATGCCGAACCCTCGCCCGCCGACCAGGTCGCCCGCCCCTTCGCCTTCGTCGCGGTGGTCTCGCCCACGCGCGAAAGCGTCGAACGCGTGGAGTTGCCGCCGGCTGATCGTTGCGCCGCTCAGGCCGCCGCTGCTGCGGCGGCACTGCGGCTTTTGCTGAAATCTTTGCCCGCCCCGACCACACCCGCCCCGCCTCGTGCCCCCGCCCCGGGTCGGACACGGCCTGAGGTAACGTGACCCCGTGCCTGGCGTCTTTTAAGCTGCTAGTGGGTTCCCATCGCCAGCATGACCACCGACTGGAAACGCCTGATCGAGTTTGCCGCCTCCCGGGCCGGGGCGCCTCTGGCGTTGACCACCCTCATGCGCCGGGAGGGCGCCAGTTACCGGCAGCCGGGCGCGCGTTTGTTAAGCACCGCAAGAGGCGAGTATGCGGGTTGTCTCAGCGGTGGTTGTCTGGAGGAGGGCGTGGCGCAGGTTGGTATACGCGTGTTGCGGGAGCGCTGCGGCGAACGCTTAAGCTTGGACACACGACCACACTTTGGCTGTCCGGGCACCTTGGATTTATGGGTGGAGCCGGTTCTGCCGGCCGTGCTGACCGGCATCGCGACCGCGCTGGAGCAACGGCGCCGCTTGTGGATCAAAACCCGGCCCGATGCGACCGGCACCCGCCTGCTCGATCGTTGTCCGGATCGCGTCTCTGACTTGGCGGCAAAGGACGAGGGGATCGTCGCTGAACTGGATTTACTGCCCCGACTGCTGGTGGTGGGCGCCGCCAGCGATGGAGACCCGCTGGCCGAGTTGGGTCGGTGGCTGGGCTGGGACGTGCAACGCGTGGTGCACTCGGCGGAAACACCCGCGCCGGCGGGCAAGGTCGTGCCCCCCGAGGCGCTGGCCACCACCTATCCTTCGGACGATCGCACTGCCTGCGTAGTGATGACGCACCACCTGGGCCGGGATTTCGCCTACCTGCGCGAAGCGCTGGCGGCTGGTTATCCTTACGTGGGGCTGCTCGGATCGCGCCGCCGGCGGGAGACTCTGTTGGCGGAGCTGGGCGAAGCCGGCGCCCTGGCCGACGACACCATCACACGAAGGCTGCACGCTCCGGTCGGTCTGGACCTGGGTGCGGAGGATCCGCACGGCATCGCCTTGGCCATCGTCGCGGAGATTCAGGCAGCGTGGACCGGGGCGACGGCCCGGCCGCTGCGTGGACGTGCCGGCGCGGTGCATGGAGGTCGGGGCGCGTGAGCGGCTGCGCGGCGATCATTTTGGCGGCGGGGGCCGCGCGGCGCTGGCAACAGGGCCCCAAACTGCTCGCCGACTGGCGAGGACGGCCGCTCCTTGACCACGTCTGCGCGGTGGCGCAGGCGGCCGGAGCGCGCCCGGTGCTGCGGGTGCTCGGTGCACATCGCGAGGCGATCGAAGCGGGCACGAAGGGTGAAGGCACACTGACCGTATTCAACCCGGACTGGGCGGCGGGCCTTGGCTCTTCGCTCGCCGCCGGCGCGCGCGCGTTGTGCGCCGAGGCGGGCGCGAGCCCTTGCGTCGGCGTCTGGCTTTTGTTGGGCGACCAACCCCGGGTATCGGCGCGGTCACTGCACGCGTTGCGAACGGAGTTTGAGCGCACGGGCCGGGGCTTGTTGTTTTCGGCTCTGGACAAGGGACAACTCGGGCCACCGGCGTTTGTGAGCCGGGCCTTTTGGCCCGCGCTGGCCAACTTGAGCGGCGAGCAGGGCGCAAAAGCACTGACCCAGGCGCACCCTGAGGCGGTTGGGGTGGTGCCAACCGAGGATTGTTTGGCCGACGTGGATACCTTGGCAGACTATGTGCGTCTTAGTGCCCGGCCCGACTAGCGCGCCCTTGAAGATCCTGCCGCCCAGCATAACCCTCTCTTTTTCGAACCATGCCCCAGACTCTGCATATCAACGGTGTTTCCCATTCCCTGCCCGATGATTTGGACAACACGACCCCCTTGCTCTGGGTTCTGCGAGATACGCTGGGTTTGGTTGGCACCAAATACGGTTGCGGCCAGGGACTCTGCGGCGCGTGCACGGTGCACGTGAATGACCAGCCGATGCGCTCCTGCACCCTGCCGGTCGCGGCGGTGGTGGCCATGGGAGCCCGAATCACCACCATCGAGGGTCTGGACGCCGAGGGGAAGCATCCGGTGCAACAAGCTTGGTGCGAACTGGACGTGCCCCAGTGCGGCTACTGCCAGTCCGGGCAGATCATGAGCGCGGCGGCCCTGTTGCGGCAGACTCCGAGGCCGGATGACGCCGCCATCGACCAGGCGCTGGCGGGCAACCTCTGACGCTGCGGCACCTACCCGCGCATTCGGGCCGGCGTGCATCGAGCGGCCGAGCTCGCAGCCGGAAAGGAGGCGGCCAAATGAGCGCACCCATCACAAGCTCCGCTCTCGGCCGCCGCGAGTTCCTCAAGTTATCCGGCCTGGGCTTGGTGCTCGGCGCCTACCTGCGTTTGGAGGGCGACGTTTGGGCGACAGACGTGCGCAGCGGCACCGCCCCGGCAAGCGATGGAGCGCAACTCAACGCCTTCGTGCGCATCGCCCCGGACGGACGCGTCTTTATCGCCGCACACACCCCCGAGGTCGGCCAGGGGGTGCGCACCGCCTTGCCCATGCTGGTGGCGGAGGAACTCGACGTTGACTGGGCCCAGGTCACGGTTGAGCCCGTGCCGCTGGATTCGGCCTACGGCCCGCAGATGGCGGGAGGCAGCCGCAGCGTGCCGAACAATTTCACCCCGCTGCGCCAGGCAGGCGCGGTCGCCCGAAGCCTGCTTGTGTCGGCGGCGGCGCTGACCTGGGGAGTGGAAGCGGCCGCCTGCCGCACCGAGGCCGGCACGGTTCGGCACGAGGCGACCGGGCGGAGCGCAACCTACGGCGAGCTCGTTTCCCTGGCCTCGACCCTGCCCCTGCCCGCTCGAGAAACGGTAAAGCTCAAGGACGCGCGGGATTATCGCATCATTGGACGCCGTATCGGCGGTGTGGATAACGCCTCGCTCGTTACCGGCCGGCCCTTGTTCGGCATCGATCAGACCCTCCCGGGACTGCTGCATGCGGTCTACGTGAAGTGTCCGGTGTTTGGCGGCAAAGTCGCCTCGGTCGATTTGGTTGCGGTCAAGGCTCGCCCCGGCGTGGTGGACGCCTTCGTGGTCGAAGGCACGAGCAATCTGAACGGCCTGCTGCCCGGCGTGGCTATCGTGGCGCGCAGCACCTGGGCCGCCTTTCAGGCCCGCGCCGCCCTCCAAGTGTCGTGGGAAGAAGGCGACCGCGCCAAAGACTCTTGGGCTGGATTCGTGGAGCGGGCGCAGACCATGAAGGGTCAGCCGGGCGAACAAAAACCTCGTGAACAGGGCGACGTCGAAACCGCCTTTTCGGCCGCCGCGAAAGTGATTGAGGCCACTTACGTGCACCCCTTTTTGGGTCACACCAACTTGGAGCCGCAAAACTGCACCGCTTGGTATCGGGACGAGCGCTTGGAGATTTGGGCCCCGGCCCAGAATCCCGAAAGTGGACGACGTCTGATCTCGTCGACTCTCGGGGTGGCGTCCGACAAGATCACGGTGAATATAACGCGGATTGGCGGTGGTTTCGGCCGGCGCTTGGAAAACGACTTTATGGTCGAAGCGGCGGCCATCGCCCTCCGGATGGCGGCTCCGATCAAGCTGACATGGACGCGTGAGCAAGACATGCGCCACGACTGTTACCGTCCCGGTGGAGTGCACCACCTTCGAGCGGCAGTGGGTGCGAACGGCGCCTTGGAGGCGTGGCACGCGCACCTGGTTACCTTCGGCAACCGAGCCGGGCGTCCCGGCAGCGGAGGCGGGGTCAGTGGCGTGGATTTTCCGGCGCTACACTTATCGGCCTTCCGGCAGGAAATGAGCGTTCTGACCTGCGGTGTGCCGATGGGCTGGTGGCGGGCGCCGGGCAGTTGCACCCTGGCGTGGGTTTCACAAAGTTTTTTTGATGAGGTAGCGCGCGCCGCTGGACTTGATCCCTTGGCGCTGGCCCTCGAGTTGTTGGCCCGGCCGATACCGGATCCCGCGCCACGGGGTGCGATGAATCCGACTCGCATGAGCGCAGTGGTGGCGGACGCCGCTACGCGGGCCGGTTGGAACGAACCGGCCCTGCCACGTGGTCGAGGACGCGGACTCGCCTTTTACTTCAGCCATAGCGGCTATTTTGCGATCGTGGCCGAGGTCACCGTGACCCCGACCGGCCAGTTGACCGTGGATCGGGTCGTGGTCAGCGGCGACGTGGGTTCGCCGATCATCAACCCAAGCGGCGCCGAAAACCAGGTGACAGGCTCGATCATCGACGGGCTGAGCGCGGCCTGGGTGCAGCGTGACGAACTGGTCGGAGGTCGCATGGTGGAAGGAAATTTCAACGACCACCCCATCCTGCGACTGCCCGATGCACCGAAGATAATCGAAATGCGGTTGCTACCGACCGATTATCCTCCGACCGGACTTGGCGAACCCGCCCTCCCTCCGCTGGCCCCGGCGGTGTGCAACGCCATCTTTGCCGCTACCGGTAAACGTATTCGCGAACTTCCGATCAACCGCCACGACCTAAGCTGGAGTTGAACGGGCCGTCTCATTTCGATGCGTCGCAGGCTAAACCGCGAATGCGTATTATTACGCTACCCGGCTTCTACCCGGAGAGTAGTATTGCCAAAATGACGTAAAAGAAGTTCTAATTTGACCAGCTCGATGCACGACCTTGGCAAAGTTCCCCTCCGTAATCGCCGTAATCGGCGGGCTTGGCGTCGTTTCGCGAAGGCGTTGGCCGGCCTATCCGCGTGCACTTTGCCCCTCGGCCTCGGAGCACAGGTCTCGTTTACGGAGAGTTTCACCAACACCACCGCTCCCGGTTGGGTGTTTGGCGCGAATCCCGGCGATACCCAACCCGTCCTCACCGCGAACACGGTGGATTCTCCGGGCACCGGCTGGTTGCGGCTAAACACGAATACCAACAACCAGTCCACTTTCGCTCTGCTCGACGACCAGATCTTCTCGGTGAATGCCCGCATTGAAATCGAGATGGAGTATGCCTTTTTTAACGGTACAGGAGCCGACGGCATCACCTTTTTTCTCGTCGATGGTTCGGTGAACTCGGCGACTTTCGCCCCCGGAGCCTACGGTGGCTCCATGGGTTATGCCAATCGCACGGGCGAAGATGGCATGATCGGAGGCTATCTCGGCTTCGCCTTGGATACTTACGGTAACTACTCCAACGCGCTTGAGGGTCGTAACGGTGGTTACGCCAGCGGCCTGCGCGCGAACCACGTGGTCGTCCGAGGTCCCGAGTCTTCGGGCTGGGCTTACATCGACGACTCAGGCAACTTGAGCTCGGTCGACTTTAACGGCGCTGCTCCTGGAGGCACCGGGCAATCAATGTCTTTTTACGGGTCGACCAGCCGCCCGGACCAGTCAGGGACAAGTTATCGACAATTCAAAATTGTCCTCGATGCCAATAATCAACTCGTCGTTTCGATGCGCTTTGGCGTCGGTAACGACTACGTTACCGTCTTCACGTCCGACCTCTCGGCCTTTGAACGCCCTGAGACCTTCAAGATGGGCTTTACCGGGGCCACCGGTGGATCGACCGGCATCCATGAGGTTCGTAACCTGAGCCTCACGTCGAGCCCGTGGTCCTCGGGCAGCGGGGCCTACGAGTGGGACAACGGAGCCGGAACCACCACCTGGGGCAGTTCGGCCGGCACGGAAGCCAACAACAACTGGTATTCCG
>CAYNUW010000126.1:0-9471 GCA_964400455.1 uncultured Akkermansia sp.
ACGTAGCCGCCAACGTAGAGAAAGGCGGTTACGCGGTCGAGCGAACCGAGGGCTTGCTTGATGTTGGTCAGCACGTTGAGCGCGCAGACCTTGGCGGACTCGCGTGCGGTCTCGATGGTCTGTTCCTTGCCCACTTGGCCGGTATGCGTCATCTGACCATTGAGCGAGCTGATGACCCCGGCGAGGATAAGCGTGTCGCCGTGGATGCGGTAAGGCAGGTAGGCGCCGCCGGGCGCGGCGGGGGAGGGGAGGGTGATACCGAGGGAGGCGAGTTTGGCTTCTATGGCGGACATGGTTAAAAGGTGATGGGGCGGATTAGAGCGGGTGCTCGGGTGAAGACGCAAGCGGCAGAACAGTGGGGTTGGTTTGTTCGTGTCTGCTGACTTTGCGGTGATTGACGTCAGAATAAACGAACTCGGTTGCGGGCCCGTTCGGCAGGTTTAGCACGCCCGTTCAGTCGTGCCGCGTGTCAGGAGGGGCGAGTTGTGCTTTACTGCGGATTTGGCGTGGAGCAGAGCCGAAGGTGGCGCGAAACACGCGGTTAAACTGGGCGATCGACGCGAAACCGCTGGCACGCGCTATGTCTGCGACGGGACGGGTCGTCTCAGTGAGGAGGGTGCGGGCGCGTTCGGCGCGGTAACGAGCAATGTAGTCCACCAGTCGCAGTCCGGTGGCTTGGTGGAAGGTGCGGCTGAGGTGCGCGGAGCTGACCCCCAGGCGACCCGCCAGTTCGGGCACGCGCAGC
Source organism: uncultured Akkermansia sp. (assembly GCA_964400455.1). Lineage (GTDB taxonomy): Bacteria > Verrucomicrobiota > Verrucomicrobiia > Opitutales > Opitutaceae > IMCC26134_A. The sequence continues at coordinate 746 of CAYNUW010000126.1, forward strand.
GTTCGCCCGTAGTCGGCATGGACGATGCGGTAGGCGCGTTCGATGAGCTCGGGCACGCCGGCTGGAGCGTGGGCGAGGTGCGAAAGCATGATCCGCCCGATGTGTTCGGCGCCGGCCTGCAACACGCGGGAAAGCGCCTCGATGCGTTCGGCGGCGAGCATGGGGGCGGTGGCCCTCAGTCGAGTGACTTCCTCGGCGCGCAGATTGACGCCGAGCCGGGCCAGCAGGTGTCGGGCGCGATTATCGGCGGCAGGGTGGGGCAGTCCCTCGCGCAGCCCCGAGGCCAGCAAGTGACCCGCGATCACGCCACCCACGGTCACGGGCACGAGCAACTCCTGAAGCCCGGCGTCGCAGCGCGCCGAGGCCGGGGCGGTGGCGGCGCGCTCGCGCAGTTTTTGGCGAAACGAGACGCAATAACGGCATCCCGTATCTTCGATTTGAATACGTTTGCAAAGGCCGCTCGACTCGGCGCCGGATTCTGCGTGCGCCGCGGCCGGCCAAAAACGGATCGGCACCCCCGAAAGCAGGGCAATGTCCGCCAGCAGGGTCTGGAGTTCCGGCAGGTTGGTTAGCCGTGCGGCCAAGGCTTGTTTTACCACCAAGGGCATGAGCCAGCGTAACACGGACTGACGCCGTGACTAATCAAATCTCGTCAAGATTGCTCAAAAAATGATGCCATAAAAAGATCACTTAAGGCCAAGGAGGCGGAGGCGCCGGTGATGATGATTTGGTAAGGTGGGGGCGTTCCATCCGGCGGCGTGTGTTCTCACGGTGCCGGTCCGGTTCAAACCCTCAAACCTCCATCCATCATGAGCACCGCCCTAAATGTCACCTCCGCCGCCACGATTCGCGCCGCCAAAACGGCGAGCGTCTGTGATAAGGCGTTTTCCCTGCCCTACGAATTGCCGGTCGAGGCGGCGGAAATCCTCGCCGCCGCGCCTCGAGTCACGGTGGCGACCAAGGTCGCGGATCTCGTCGCGCTGGCGGTGCGCGACGCCGAACATGGCTGGCATGAAGTGGCCTACGAGGTGCCTGGCAAGGGTCGGGTTTTGGAGGCGACGGTGTGCCAGGTGCGCAACGGCATCGCCGCCAACTATGTCGAGCCCTACATGCGGCGGCGTGATCCTGATTGCATGGTCATCGGTGATGAGCGTCCCACCGACAAACCCACCTATCGCTCCCAGTTCGGCGCCGAGTTTGCTCCTTTGCGCGAGGACACCTTCGCGTGGTTGAAGACCCAGCCGCTGGCGGTTTTCCCCTTCATCGCCGGGGTCGGCGACAAGGGCACGCACGCCATCGTGATTGCGCCGGACAACGCCGGCTTTTTCGCCCTCGGCCTCGCCCTCTTGCAGGGCATCTTGTCGCCGGAGGAGGTGCCTGCCGATTTCAAGCCGGGCGCGGTGATCTATGTCGCGCCGCCCTTCCGCCACACACATTTCAAGGGTAAGCAGATCGTGGTGCACAACCGTCGGGAAGGTTTGCATGAGTTGTTCAGTTACAACCTGTATCCCGGCCCATCGGCCAAAAAAGGCATTTACGGCGTGCTCTTGAATCTGGGTGAAAACGAAAGCTGGACCACCATTCACTGCTCGACCGCCCAGGTGCAGACACCCTACGGCAATAAGATTGTGATCTCGCATGAAGGCGCCAGCGGCGGCGGCAAGAGCGAGATGCTGGAGCACGTGCATCGCCAGCCCGATGGCTCCCTGTTGCTCGGACGCAATCTCGTGACCGGCGATGAACGCACCGTGATCTTGCCTCGCGCCTGCGAGGTGCGCCCGGTCACCGATGACATGGCGCTTTGTCACCCGTCTTTACAGCGGGGCAAGGGCAAACTCGCGGTGGTCGACGCCGAGGATGCCTGGTTCGTGCGCGTCAACCATATCACCTCCTATGGCATCGATCCGCACCTGGAGAAACTCACGCTTACTCCCGGCGCGCCCTTGTTGTTCCTCAACATTCAGGCTCATCCGGGTGCCACCGCGCTGATCTGGGAGCACATCGAGGACAGCCCGGGTAAACCCTGCCCCAATCCCCGCATTGTGTTGCCGCGCGCGATGGTGCCCGGCGTGGTGGACGGGGCGGTGGATGTGGACGTGCGCAGCTTCGGTGTGCGTTGCCCGCCCTGCACCCGCGAGGAACCTACCTACGGCATCATCGGGCTCTTCCATGTCTTGCCGCCGGCGCTCGCCTGGCTGTGGCGTCTGGTCGCTCCGCGCGGCCATGCCAACCCCAGCATCGTGTCGAGCGAGGGTATGTCTTCCGAAGGCGTGGGTTCCTACTGGCCCTTTGCCACCGGTCGCCGTGTGGATCAGGCCAACCTACTGCTCAACCAGATCACCGAGCATCCCAAGGTGAACTACGTGTTGATCCCCAACCAGCACGTCGGCGCCTGGGAGGTGAGCTTCATGCCGCAGTGGATCACCCGCGAGTATCTCGCGCGGCGGGGCGGGGCGAAGTTCGACAAAGGGGAGTTGCGCGCCTCGCGCTGCCCGCTGCTCGGCTACACCCCGCACAAGATCCAGGTTGAAGGCGGCACCATCGGCTCGTGGTTCTTCGAAGTGGATCTGCAGCCGGAGGTCGGCGAGGTCGCCTATGACCGGGGCGCGGAGCTGCTCAATGAGTTCTTCGTGCGAGAACTGGAGGCCTTCCTGACGCCCGATCTGCTGCCCCTCGGCCGCAAGATCATCGAGACGTGTCTGGCCGGCGGGACGCTCGCTGATTACGAGGCGCTCATGCCCAAGCGGGATGCGGAAGCGTGAGCTTCTTGTGCTAACCCGGAATCCAATGCTGGAGTCGATAAGGTGATCTCAAGCATTGGAGAAAAGGGTCTCTCGCTGTTTCCGATGGTTGTTCAGCGAGGGACCCACTTAGCCCGGCGGCTCAATGACCGCCATCACATAGACTGGGTCGAGCCGCGGGCAACCACCGTGCGCGATTCGATGACCCGGACCCTGGCTTTGAGTTCTGCAAGCCACTCATCTAAAGTTTTGTATTGGTGAGGCCATCGGCTGTAAAATCGGCCTCCCACCCGGACGCAGTCCGCCGCTCGCGACGAGCCAAGTTTTGGCCGGTGGCGTGAGCCGAGCCGAGACAATCGCGGTTTCCGGGTTTAGGGGGCCAGGTCGTCGGCGTGCTAGCAATGAGCACGGTGATTAATCCGCGTTTTGATCTTAGCTTTCTTGTTCTGAAAATCTCATCTCGGCTTCACCGGGTAACGAAAGTGGGGAATCGGCCTGCGTTTGACGCTCGGTGAGGACGGTTCTGGCTCCGTGATCGTTTCGACGGGGGTGAATGCCGGCGCGGGCTCCGCCACGACCTCAAAGAGGCAGTTCGTGCCACGTTCGCGGTTTTGGAAAAAATACACGCGTCCGGGGCGCAGGATTTGTTCACTTGGCTTGCGGGCCTCGGGTGGCTGATCAAGCCATCCCGTGTCATTCACGCTGGCCTCGAGTCCACCGGGGCCGAGGTCTCGAAATTCACTGGGATAGGCCCAGAAGCTAGCTTTTACGCCCTCCTCTCCGGGCTTAAGTCTCAGATAAAGGCGATTACGTAGCCGATCGCGCTGATCCGTGTAGACGAACTCATTATCACCGTCGCAAACGACGCTTTTTTCCATCACCTCCGCTGCCTTCCAACTGTCACGCGCGTCGAGGTTAAGCTGCGATAGGTAGCGGAAGTTCAGGACCGGAGCGGCTTGAAGTTCGATCGTGTGCAGTTCAACCTCACCCACTGCCGTAGGATCGATTGTGCGCGTTTGGGTTATGAAGCCCGGTGCCGAGAATTTTATCGAATAAGGCAGGAGGGGCGAAATCCCGTCGAAACGAAAGGGGGCTCCCGGCGTCAGCTTGATTTCCTGAACCTTCACTTGGACCAATCCGCCCCGGTGCCCATGATCACGATAAAGATAGTCTTTATTGATCAGGAGCAGAGCTGAACTGATCTGCGGTTCCGTCGTTTGGTTTGCCGCCGCGCTGGCAAGTTTCGCGGTGCCCTTGAGAACTCGCAATTTCTCTGGAGCAGTGCGAGTGAACATCAGTTCACCGGCGTCGCGCACCGAGGGCATTATCTCCTCGCCGTGCTCAACCCGCAGCGGATCGTAGCCGTGTGCGTAGAACACGAGTTGTCGTCCGGGATAGAGGGCGGTCGCGAAGCTGCCATCACGTAGCACCGCGGTGCGGGATGCCACCCGAGCGTCCGAGGGAGTTACCAGCCTGCCGACCCAAACGTCCCCCTGTTCTCTGAAGTGTTTTTGGTATTCGGCTGGAATGGACTTAGCCGCGGCGTATTTTTGAATGAGTTCATCTGGCACAGTCGGCAAATCCTCCCCCGTCGTAAGCGCGAACAGGGTCGACGAGAATAGAACCACGGTCGACAGAATGCTCTTAAACCAGAAGCGAATGCGGGATGACATGCCATCGAATAGCACTAGTGTGCGGAGGCGTGTCAACAAGCGAACCGCCGGCGAATGCATCCGTTGCAATGTTTGTTGCCTTTGTTGCCGGGAAACCCGCCCGGCGTTTTTTCAGACGTCGTGGCGCTAGTATGTGTTTATATGATAGATAACTATTTATTAATTAGGTATATAAGCGATGGATTGGCGGGGTAATCTCGACCGCGGCCAAGGCTACGCGGAGAACGGTGTGCCAGCGGCAAATGCCTTTCCCGGCAACGTCGGCCCCGCTCAAAAGCGCCCGCCAAACCAACCCTTTGTTTCGCAATCAAACACAAGGTCGAAAACCCACTACTTTGCTTGCACGTCGGCCGGGTCTGCCGGCGTTGGCGCAGCCTCGGAACCTGCCTTGGTTACCGTAATGGTTTGATCGCTGTTCTTCCTAAAAGCGAAACGGTTGATGCTATTCCATGAGGTTCGCTTGCTCACGACCGGCTTGGAATCCTTGAACGCCGGCTGCGCCGCCGCGATTTTCTCCTGAAACCGCTCAGCCGTGCGTGTGCGGTAAACATCTTCCCGGGTGCTGAATCGCGTTTCCTTGGTGCTAATCGTTGCGTCCTTCCGCGTCACTGTTTCGTAAGTCTTTTTTTCCGGCGTGCGAAACCACCGCTTTTCCCGGGTCTCGGTTACGTCGATGCTGCTGCGTCGTTCCCCGACTATGGCCTCTTTGCCCTCGAATCGGCGCGACGACAACTGCTCTTCGCGCTGCTCTTGCAACACAGTCTGGCGCTCCACCGGCATCACCCCTGGCAAAACCGCCTCCTCAGTCGTGGACAAACGCTGCGCCCGCCGTCCTGTGTCCAGTTTGCCTGGAGCCGCCATCAGCTGACTCACACTGAGGCTTGCGACCAAAATGACCGAGGAGAAAAGGGGGCGCAGAAAGGTGCTCATCGGAAAGGGTGGAATAGATTGGATGGGGCAGGGTGGTTGTCGTCATTCTGGTTCGGCGGTGCCTTGCACCACCCAGCGGCGGGCTTCCGGAACCTGAGCGTGAAACTGATCCAGCGCGGCCGCCAGATGTTCCGCATAACGAAAATGCGCCCCCATGCCGGTGCGAAGCTCCGCCTCGTAGATAAACTTGTCCGCGTGGGTCGAATGCTCGAAAGGCGTCTGCGCCCCAAGTAGCAGCCCGTAAACATAAGCGCCCGAGCCTCGCTCCATCAGCTCGCGCAGCAAAGCTGCTTGATCTTCCAGTAAGGCCGCGTGTCCGGCCGGGGCGATTTCTGGCGGCAGATAGAACCCCGCCTGAATCAAAGGCGTGTAGCGATGTCCGGTGCGGTGCCGATTTAGATCGCGTAACTCAGCAATTGCCAAATTGTTCCAAGCAAAGCTTACTCGCATGCGTCGCGTGCCCGTGCCGTGTTGTCCATACCGGTTGGACCGCGCCGAAAGCGCCGCCTCCACCCCTTGCACTGCAGGTAAAAACGGCGGACACGCCCGGTCTACATGCACCCAGGTCTCGTCCGGCAACGCCCGCGTCGAAAGTCTCTCCAGCCCCAGGCGCAACGACGCTTCAAGCTCCGCCGCCGCCTGCCGCTCGTAGCTCGCCTCCGCCGTGCTGTGCCGCATCAAACGGGGCGAGATTTTCAACAACTCCGCCCGGATCAACTCCGCCGCCGCCCGTGCCTCCGGCTGAGGTAGCGACGCCAGATGTTTCACTGTCTGCGCCCACATACGTGAACTCTGCACCAGCGCCACGTTCGTCCGCGTGGCCAGCGGAATAAAGTAGCGCGCCCGATCCAGCGCGTAGTTCTTGCGCATTCGCGCCGCCACCGCCGGCTTCGCCCCCGCCGGCAGGCGCACTCGCTCCGGCTCCCGTTCGCCCAGCGCATCCAGCCGCGCATACTCCTCCCGATACGCGGCAAACGCTCGACCCATCACCTCGCGCCACCGCATCGCCAAATCCGCTGGCACCCCCAGCTCCTCCGCCGTAGGCAGCGCCTCCGGAGCCAAAGTTATGTAGCGCGTTGATGATTCCTGCCCATCCGACATCTGCGCGATTTCAAAAAGCTTGTAGGCCAACCACATCGACACATCGTCGAGCGCCACCGCCAGCCCGCCCGTCAGGCCGCCGATCGAGGCGTGACCGTAATCGACAAACTTCAGGATCCGGTCGATCGAGGCATCCGGGTCTGCCAGATCCACCTTGGCCAAAATCGACTCCAGTCCATCGTTGCTCCGCGAATAGCGGGCCAACACCGACGCCAAAAGCTCGGGCGTCACTTGCGGCATCTGCGCGGCGGTGGGCGGGGGCACGAGGGCGAGTCCGGTAATACGCATCGTAAAACCCTATCCAAGCATTCGCACCGACCTCGGCGAGTTCAAACCCACCTTGATCGGCGAGTTCAACCCCCCCGTGATCGGGTTTACTTAGAACGCATCAACATATTTGAATATGTAAATATGTCTTTGACCCCTCACGCAAAAATACCTTCCGTCACTCCCACTTTCGCCTCTTCCTCACCGCACTCATGCCTTCCTCCGCCTACCTGATGTCCGCCGCCGAAACCGAGCTCCGCCGACTCCTTGCCGAGCGCGTCGCGATCATCGACGGTGCCATGGGCACCACCATCCGCACCTACGGCATCTCCGAGGCGCAGGCGCGCGGCGAGCGTTTCAAAGACGCACCCAAGGATCTCAAGAACAACGGCGACATCTACTCGCTCACCCAGCCCCAGGTCATCTGCGACATCCACCGCCGCTTCCTCGAGGCCGGGGCCGATATCATCGAGACCAACACCTTCTCCGCCACCGCCATCGGCCAGAGCGAGTTTTTCATCGAGGACCCGCGTGAACACGGCGGCCGCAAGGACCCGGCGTTTTATCAGGGCGTCATCGACAACCCCTTTCTCCAGGAGCTCGCCCACGACATCAACTTCCAGTCCGCCCGCCAGTGCCGCGAGTGGGCCGACCGCATCGCCAACGCCACCGGCCGCCGCCGCTACGTCGCCGGCGCCATCGGACCGCTCACCGTCTCGCTCTCCAACTCCCCCGACGCCGACGACGCCGGCTTCCGCGTCATCACCTTTGACCAGGTCAAGGCCGACTACCGCCGCCAGATCCGCTCCCTTATCGCCGGCGGCTCCGATCTCCTCCTCGTCGAGACCATCTTCGACTCCCTCAACGCCAAGGCCGCCCTCGTCGCCATCGACGAGGTCTTCGCCGAGGACAAGATCCGCCTCCCGCTCATGATCTCCGCCGCCGTCGGTCGCGGCGGTGAAACCATGATCTCCGCGCAGACGGTCGAGGCGCTCTGGAACGCCGTCCGCACCCACCGCCCGCTCTCCATCGGCCTCAACTGCTCCATCGGCCCCGACCTCATGCGGCCCTTCCTCGCCGAGCTCGCCGAAAAAGCCGACGACACTTTTATCTCCGCTTATCCGAATGCGGGCCTCCCAAACCCTCTGACGCCGACCGGCTTCGATCTCGAGCCCGCCGACATGGCGCGCTTCATGGGCGAGTTTGCCGACAGCCACCTCTGCAACATCGCCGGTGGCTGTTGCGGCAACACCCCCGAACACATCGCCGCCATCGCCCAAGCCCTCGCCCCCAAGCAGCCACGCAAACCCGTCGCCAAGCGCGTCGCGAACCCGGCCTCTCCAGCGGCGCCCGCCGTCGCATCCCTCGGGGCCGCGCCCTCCGAAGCCTTGGCGAAGAAGGGCCTCCCCCTGCGCCTCTCCGGCTCCCTCCCGTTCACCCAGCAGCTCGACAGCTTCCTCATGGTCGGCGAACGCACCAACGTCGCCGGCTCACCCAAGTTCGCCAAGCTCATCAAGGCCGGCCAGTTCGAGGAGGCCGTCTCCGTCGCCCGCCAACAGGTCGACAACGGCGCCAACGTCATCGACGTCTGCATGGACGACGGCCTCATCGACGGCGCCGCCGCCATGACGCGTTTCCTCCAGCTCATCGCCTCCGAGCCCGAGATCGCCAAGGTCCCCGTCATGGTAGACTCCTCCAAATGGGAAGTCATCGAGGCCGGCCTGAAATGCCTCCAGGGCAAAGGCATCGTTAACTCCATTTCCCTCAAGGAGGGCGAAGCCAGGTTCATCGAGCAGGCCCGCACCATCCTCCGCTACGGCGCCGCCGTCGTCGTCATGGCCTTCGACGAGAACGGCCAGGCCGCATCCTACGCCGAAAAAATCCGCATCTGCGAACGCGCCTACCGCCTCCTCGTCGACCAGGTCGGCTTCCCCCCCGAGGACATCATCTTCGACCCCAACATCCTCACCGTCGGCACCGGCATCGAGGAGCACAACAACTACGCCGTCGATTT
>CAYNUW010000127.1:0-9373 GCA_964400455.1 uncultured Akkermansia sp.
GAAGGTGAGAGAGCAGGAAATCAGGTGTGCGTCGAGTATAATTAAGCTGTCCCTTATTTTACGTGGTTTCCATTCCTCCACTCTATCGTCAGCGCACGCTTTCGACTATGAGGTCGCCGGGAGGACGCTTACGTTTGAGAAAGCTTTGGTGTTATTGCGGACGCTCAAAGGGGATCACGCCGAGGTGCAAAAAGTTTATTTCCCGGAGAGGAAGTCGAGCAGTGCGTCGTCGCTAAACAACATCTGAATAGCCTCGGCCAGACTACGATTGATCCACTCGGCATTGGTTGCGGCGGTGGGAACGACCGCCACCCGCTCCTCTCGATCCGTGCGATACAGTTTTTCGTATGTTCCGGACCCGCGGGTAGCTTCAGCTTTAAGTGCGGAACGGAGGTGGATGCCCCCCGTGAAAAAACCGGTCGATGTGGAGTATTCCAACAGGCGCACTTCGACATTCAGCTTAGCCTCAGCCGGCGTGTCAGCGTCGGCTAAACGGTATCCCTTAGCCAATAGTCCGCGCCGGATTTCTTCGGTTACGATAATCGTTACATCGTCTTCGGAGCGTATTTCAGCCCCCATGCCGTAAGCATCGCTGCGATTCCCTATGGACTGCGATGGACGTTCATCGACGACTTTCACTGCAATCACAACCTCGGCCCCACGGTCCGAAGGGGCGATCAGCGCCACCGGCCGGAGATTCACTTTTTGAGGACTGTAGGCACAACCGGTGCCGTAGGTGAGCAGTGAGCCTAGCGTTAAAAAAAGAAGAAACTGCCGAATTCTTTTTTGCATACGACCGCCGGTCGAGTTGAGGTTATTTGTGTTTTAGGGTGACCGATGACACTACTTTATCTTGGGCGTCGTAACTCACCTGCACGGCCATGTCGTTGCCATCGAAGGCTGCCTCGGTTGGGGTGCCCACGACCTCCCATAGCCCCAAGGTGAAGACGTCCGCGGCTCCGTGAAATAGGGCGCGGCTGGTTTTGGCACCGGTCGAGTAACCTTGAACGAAACGAAATACATCCACTTTGTTGCCATCCTTCGTTTCCGTGTGAATCGGGGCACCAAATTCGGCAATGAGCTGGGCGCGGTGGTGTCCGGGCTCGAGCAGCCCAAGGTTTTTTTTATCCGGTTGTTTGGCCGCCATGAACACGGAACAGCCGGATTGCAGGCTGGCGGTAGCAGCGCTTAGAACGAGCAGGGCAGTGAAGGCGATAGGGCGCACGAGGACGAGTTACCAAAGAGGACGCAGAAACGGAAGGAAAAACAGCTAATTTGCGTTTAATTTATATATCCGTTGAGGATACAGTGGAATTTGCCAAAATCTGATGCAGGTATGCTGGACCCCGAGGTCGCATTACGCGCCGGGCCTAGTATTCAAATTCACGCCCTAGTGCGCGACGTGGACTTTTTCGCCCTTGGGCTGGCCGATGGCGGCGAGGAGGTCGGCGAACCAGGGGGTGGTGATGTCGAAGGGCTTACCGCCCTTGATGCGGGGAAACTCGATGGCGCGGAGCACGCCGCCTCGGTCCTCGTCGTGGCCGATCACTCCGCTTTCACGGCGCAGGGCACACTCCACCGCGAGGTCGGTGCAGCTCTTGATCAGGCGCAGGTCGTCGGGGTTGGCGGCGGCGGCGCGAGCGAAGTAGCCCGACTTTTGCACCAGGGTTTTTTCGGCGCCGAGCATCTTGGCGAACTGCTCGCCGAACCATTTGCCGGGGTTCACGGCGTCGAGCTTGATGTGGCCGAAGGCGTCGCGCGGCACGTCCTGCCCTTTGGCCTGCATCTCGGCCACGATGGCCTCCACGCCGGCGCCTTCGCTGATGAAGATGTTCACGTTGTCATGTTTATCCATGACGGCCTTGAGCCGGGCGGCCTCGGCGGCGAGGTCGATGGCCATTTCCGGGATAAATACGGCGTGCACGTCTAGATTAGCGCGGGAGAGGCCGAGACCGGGCACGAATTCTTCGCGGTCGAGAAGTTTGCGGTAGTCGGCGGCGGTGGCGGCGGTGAGCCAGCCGCAGTTGCGCCCCATGACCTCGTGGACGATGAGCATGCGGGGGTTGGCGTTGTGCTCGGCCACGACGTTGCGGAAGTAGCGGGCACCCTGCTCGGCGGCGGTCCAGGCCCCGAGGGACTGGCGGATGGGGAAGACGTCGTTGTCGATGGTCTTGGGCAGACCGATGACGGTGAGGCCGTAGTTGTTTTTGGCCAAAAAGGCGGCGAGGTCGGCGGCGGCGGTGTTGGTGTCGTCTCCGCCGATGGTGTGGAGGATGTCGACGCCGTCTTTGACGAGTTGGTCGGCGGCGATTTTCTGCGGATCCTGGCCCTCCTGCACGAGGCCGCGTTTCACGCAGTCTTTGACGTTGGTCAGCTTGACGCGGCTGTTGCCGATGGGGGAGCCACCGTGGCGGTGGAGGATGGGTGCGGCGGCACGTTCGGCCGGGCCGATTCTGTAGCTGTCGCCCAGGAGCAGGCCCTTGTAGCCGCCGTGGTAGGCGATGATCTCGATGTCGGGCGCGATCTCGGTGTAGCGTTCGATCAAGCCGGCGACGGCGGAGCTGAGGCAGGGGGCGAGGCCACCGGCGGTGAGAAGGGCGACTTTTTTCGGACGGGCGGGCGTGCTCATGGAAGGGAGGCCTTGGAGCACAAGGCGAGCCGGGCCGGGCGGAAAGCCGGAAAACAACATGGTTAAATTTCCGCCAAAAAACGGCGAGCGGCAGACTCGTCCTTTACAGGCCGCAGCAAGTATTGCTGAATCGCGGCGTTATCAGTCGCGGTCCCACAAACGCACCTTCACCTCATGAACACCTCTCGTTTTTCCTCCTTTTTCGCGCTGCTCTTGGGTGGCGCATTGGCGGCTCCTTCGTTTGCTCAATCCAGCGCCACGCCCGGCACGATCTCGAACGTCACCCTCAACTTTACGATCACGGAAACGATCGGTGGTTTTCTGATTAAGAATGCGGATCTGGAAAAGGGCTTCGGCAAGAATCCCAGCGTTAGCTACGACGAAGACATGATTCTGAATCCGTTGGGCTTCAACCCCGAGTCGGCCGGGGCCAACCACTACATGGTGAAAAACACGGTGCGTTATCGCATCTTTGACAAAGATATGGAAGAGTTTGTCGATCCGACCTCGGATGAGGTGACTTATTCCACCAAACAGTTGGTCACTCGTTACGGCAACGCCCAGTTTTTGACCGATTTGGTGAATGCTGAAATTTTGCCGGCGCCATCCACGGCGACGACGGCGGCGCAAAAAATCGCCGGCTGGTCCTTGGTGGCGGTGCGGGTGGCGAGCGGCGAGGACTCGGAGGACGAGGACGACAACAGCTACGTGTTCGCGATCAAGACCGGGCAGACTCCGGTCTTGGTGGGCAAGATCGGTGATTGGGCGGAGTCAGATGAAAACTCGGATACCCTCCGTTTGTTCGTGTATCCTGGAGCAGACGCGGAGACCTATAACGCCACCGAAACGGAGGCGACCAAGTATACCAGGACCTCGGACGGCGAGGGCGGCTTCTTTTTCGAGCCCGGCGAGCCGACCTTTACTTACCGGGAGACTTATTCGGGCACGTCTGCGGTGAGTGTGCAGCTGCGGCGGCCGACGGAAGTATCGATCTACGGGTCCGGATTGGCGCGATACTCGGGCAGCTATAATGCCAAGCTGGACATGACTCTCATCGGGGCGATCAACGCGTCGATCGCAGGTAACTTTTATCAAGGTGCGGGATCGAGCGAAGATTCCACCGGCACGGGCAAGGCGGGCGTCGTTTCCGGAACCTTCGCGCTCACCGCCGAGCGGGCTTTGGCCGATGTAAGCCAGTATGCTGCGTTGATCCCGTCGACCTCGCCGGTGGCGGAGTGATGCAAAAGCGAGGGCCGAGTCGTGGTCTTGTCTGGCTGGCGGTCGCCGTCCTGATTGGGGCGGCGACTTTTTCGTGGTTGGTGGCTCGTCGGCCGGCGGCGCCGGCAGGACCGCGCGAGCCGCTGCGACAGGCGGAGCCTGCGGTGGCGCTGGGGAGCCAACAACCGGCTGCCTCCGGCGCGGAGTGGAAAGGGTCGGTGGCGGAGATCGAGCCGGTAAAGTTGAATGTGCCGGCGGCGCAGGAATCGGCGGCGTCGAAGCCCGAGCAGGTCGCGTCGGCGAACTCGGCGACGGCGAGCGTGACGGCGACGGTTGGAGTGACTCCGGAAACGTCTGAGCGGGAGGCGACGGTGCAGGCGGTGCGAGTGGCGGCGACCACCTACGATGCGGCGGCGGCGGCGGAGGTGGCGAAGTATCTGAATCATCCGGATCCGGAGGTGAGGGCGGAGGCGGTGCGGGCGATGGTGGTGGCGGGGGATGCCGCGGGCGCGGCCTTGTTGCGCAAGGCGTCCGAGCAGATCAAGGATCCCCGCGAGGCGGTGACTTATCTGGATGCGGCGGATTTTTTGGAACTGCCGCCGGCCCTGCCGCTGGGGGAGCGAGGCAGGTAGGCGACGAGGGTCAGAAGCCGCTTGGCAAGCGGCTTTCCTCGAGCGCGGCGGTGTTGGCCGAGGAGCGCCGCCGGCTTAGCGGCGGGTCGACCGGCAGAGATGGAGCAGGGCGGCGGAGACGAGCTGGCCGGCGGGGCCGTGCAGGTGGGCGTCGGCGGCGTGGGTGGCCCAGGGCAGGCGGAGAAAGTGGTGGGGCACGCCGCCGGCGGCGAGTGCGGATGCGAGCCGTTCGCTGTGGCGGCACCAGACCAATTCGTCGAGCTCGCCGTGAACCAGCAGGGTGGGCGGCGCGTCGGGGTGGACGAGTTGTTCGCCGCTGGCCGATTGGTAGAGCGTTTCGCGACCTTCGGGGCCGCCGCCGAGGAACTGGCGGAGCAGGCGGTCGGAGTTGAGCGCGTCACGGTCCGAGCGGATGGACCAGACGTAGTTTAAGTCGTGACAGGCGTAGAGCGCGGCGACGGCGGCGACGCCCGGGGGGCGGCTCCCGTAGGCGACGGCGGCGGCGATCTGCCCGCCGGCGCTGCGACCGGCGAGGATGAGACGGGCGGGATCGATGCCGAGCCTGGCGGCGTGGTCGCGCAGCCAGGCGAGGGCGGCGAGGATGTCTTCGCGCTGGGCGGGCCAGGGGTGCGAGGGGGCGAGTCGATAGGACGGGGTGGCTACGGCGACGCCCCGGGCGGCCAGCCAGCGGTGCATGGGGGCGAACTGGGTGCGTTCGCCCGAATCCCACCCTCCGCCGTGGAGCATGACCAGGCAGGGGAAGCCGTCGGCAGGGCGGGCACCCTGGGCGGGGTAATAGTCGAGCGGCAGGCCGTGCACTTCGTGGGTCTGGACCTGGCAGGCGGGAGAGTGGCCGGGTGGTAGAAAAAGGCGGGCCCACGACCAGCGAACCGCCGGTCCGTCACCGAAGGCGGAGCGAAGGTCGGCGGGCAGCCGGCGAGCGATGCGCGAGGCGGAGAACGCAGGCCGGGCGAAAGCCGCGGCGGCGGACAGGGTGAGCAGGATGGTGGCGGCTGCCCAAGGGGAGCCGTCGCGCGCAGTCAGGACCAGAAACAGAAGCGTCAAAAGCAAATGGGTGATGGCCCAGACGTGACCTAGTTCGGTGGCGAAGAGCGCTATCCACCAAGTCCGGCGGGTTCGGGCCGGAACCAGGCAAAAGACGGACGTGCCGGCGAAGGCCAGCGCGAGGATGGAAACCAATGGGCTACTTACGCAGGAGGTCATGGCGCGGTCAGGTGATGACCTTTGCAGATACGGGCGCGGGCGCTCGCTTATTTGGCCAGCAAAAACGGCGACCCGAGTCGGGTCGCCGTGGGGAGACTGAGCCTGGCAGAGGGCTCTATGCTTTAGAACCAGAAGCGCGGCGAGGTGCCGGTGTTGCGCGGTTCGAAGCCGTCGGGGTTGGCCAGGGAGGCTTGGACAAACTTGCGCCATTTTACGTGGCCGTCGATGTAGCCGGCGTGCCCGCCGGCGGCCATGGCGCCTTCCATGTGGTTGCTAAGGTTGTTGGGCAGACCGCCGTTGACCTGGGCGAAGCTGGAGAGCGAGGCGCTGTCGGAGATGACGGCGTCGTGGACCAGGATGCGACGGCTGGCGGGGATCTGGGTATTGTTTACCTTGTAGAAGTCGCGGATCTTATCGTTGAGGTAGAGGGCGTTGATCTGGCCGGTGCCGGGCACGAGCAGCACGTAGTTGGTCACGGCGAAGCTGTTGAGGCTGCCGCCGAACTGCCAGAGCTGGCGTTCGAGGTCGTAGAGCTGGAGCATGTTCGACGAAGGGCAGTAGAACGCCTCGCGGCCGGCGTTGCTGACGACTTCGCGGGCGATGGCGTGGCTGACGTCCCAAGCCCAGGCTCCACCGTGGTTGTTGGTAGGGAAAAAGCCGCCCTTGTTCTGATTGGCGGAGTTGATCAAAGAGACCGTGATCTGGCGCACATTGCTCAGGCATTTGGCGCGTTTTCCGGTTTCGCGCATACGCGAGACGGTGGGGATCAGGATCGCGGCGAGGATGCCGATAATCGCGATGACCGTGAGCAGCTCAATGAGTGTGAAGCCGCGGCGGGTTTGAAGGGAGGGAAAGGAGTTCATCGGAGCAGTAAGTAGCGGAAAAAACCGGCGGCGGACGCCATACGCCCGCCGCCGGGAACGGAGGCGCCGGGATCAGTCGGCGGCCAGGGTGACGCTGAGCCGCAGGAAGCGGCGCTGGGCGGAGCTCAGGTTGACGGTATCGGTGTAGACCTGGGTGCCGGTGGTGGTGAAGGCCGGGTAGGTCTGCACGGTGGACCACGACCCCAGCGTATCGGAGGCTTGGATACTGTAGACGAGGGACGCGTCGGCGACGTGGTTGAACGAGAGGGTCAGCACGTTGCCGGAGCGGCCGAGGGTGACCGGTGCGCCGGAGTCGGCGGACAGGGGCTCGGTGCCGAGGGCGTATTCGAGCAGGTTGGAGCGACCGTCGCCGTCGGGATCGGCGTCGTTGGCGGCGGAGGGCTGGCCGGCGTTGGCGCCGAACTTGTCCTGGCGCCATTGTTCGAGCGCGCTGAGGTTGTTGGCCGCGGCGGCGGAGACCTCGGCGGACGGGCTGCCGGGGATGATGCCGTTCACGCCCGAGACCACGTAGTAGTAGGTGGTGCCGGGGGTGACGTTGGTATCCACGTAGGTGGTGCCGGTGACCACGCCGCTGCTGACGGTCTCGTAGCTACCCGAGACGGTGCCGCGGCGGATGGTGTAGCTGGTGGCGTTGGCCACGGCGCCCCACGACAGGCTGACCTGGCCTTGGCCGGCCTGGGCGGTGACGACCGGCGCGACCGGGCCGAGGTTGTTGGCGGTGAGCAGCAGTTGGAAGCCGTTGATCGCGATGCGGCCGGCGTCGGCGTCGGCGCCGAGGCTCCAAGCCACGGTGCCATCGGCCGCCACCACGCCGGTGTAGGTCACGTAGGCGGCGGTGGGCTGGCCGGAGATGCCGAGGTTGGCGGCGGTGTAGATGAGGTTGTTGATGTCCACGCGACGGCCGGCGTTCGAGGAGAGGAAGCCGGAGAGGTAGGTGGAGGTGGCCTGGGCGGCGGTGCCGAGGTGGTTGTTGGCCGCGGCCAGCGTGACGGTCGCGGTGTCGTTGGTCAGGGACTCTTCCTGCGACGTGCTGAGTTTGCCGTAGGCGTAGACGAGCAACTTGACCTCGTGGCCGGCGAAGTTTTGCAGGCCGCCGATGCTCAGGCCGAGCGGGGTGGTCTGGTTATCGGTCCAGAGGTAGTCGCGCATCAGGTGCAGGGAGGGGCTGTCCAGGATGACGTCGGTGACGGTGTTGTCCTCGCCGCCTTCGGCACCGGTGTAGGTGACGGTGAGCGGGATGGACAGGCCGGTGGCTTCGCGGGCGAGTTTCTGGGTGGCGGAGCCGGCGCCGGTGGAGAGGCCGTTCCAGAGGGTGTCGCCGCCGCCGAAGTCGGCGAAGGCGCTGGAGCCGTCGGCGCGCAGGATGGCGTGGCCGCCGAAGGTCAAGGAGGCGCCGGCGTTGAAGTCGGCGTTGATCAGGACCGGGCTGGCGGGAGCGACGACGACGACGTCGGCGGTGCGGGTGACCGACACGATGCCGAGGGAGGAGGTCTCGGTGATGGTGACGGTGTAGCTGCCGTTCGCGGTGGTCGAGACGTTGTTCAGCACGAGGCTGGACGACGTCTGGCCGACGAGGGGCGAGCCGCCCTTGCTCCAAGCGTAGCTGAGGGTGCCACCGGAGTTACCGGCGACGGCGGTGACGGCGAGGGTCACATTCGAGCCGGCCTTGGCGAGGCGATGGGCGGGGGCGGAGGTGACGAGCGGCGGGTAAGCGGTGCCGGCCGGGGTGGTGTCCACGATTTGCACGGCGGCGATGCCACCGGCGTTGGCGTTGAGCACGGCGTCCTTGGCGGTGATGACGAGGTCGGAGCCTGACACGCCGGTGAAACGCACGAACGAAGCGGGGGTGGCGTTGGCGAGTTCGGTGGCGTCGCTGATCATGGGCAACGGCGAGTAGGGCGTCGTGGCGGGATCGGCGGCCGGGCGGGTGCCGTCGTGCTGGCGGCTGGTGTAGTAGTAGGTCGGGGTCTCCGCGCGATCGAGGCTGATGGAGCCGACGGTCGCGCCGCCGGTGCCGCCGGAGACATAGACGAAGACGTCGTAGGTGCCGTAGGGGATGTTGGCCAGGCTGACGGTGGCACCGGTGCTGGCGCGGCTCTCGATGTAGCCATGAACCAGGCGACCATGCTCGGACTTCTGAGCGGGGGTGCCGAGTTCGATGCGGCCGGCCCAGGTGTTGACCGAGGCCCAGGTGGCGGTGGTGAGACCCGAGGCTCCGGTGCTTTCGACCAGGGCGAGCGGGGTGGTCTGGGTGGCGACCCCCGTGACGGCGGCGGAGTTGTTCCAATTCGCGACCGGGTAGACGCCGGCGATATCGGCGGGGGCGAAGGTGGCAACTTCATCTTCCCAGTTGCCGGAGCCGGCGCCGACGAAGTTCAGGCCGATGGCGCGTCGACCGGCGGTGGGTAGGTCGATGACACGAACCGAAGTGGTGGCGTCGGAGGTGACGGCGTAGCCGGGCGTGTTGTCGGTGACGACCACACGATAGGAGCCGGAGCCGGCGGTGGCGGTATTCACCGTGTAGGTGGATGCAGTCTGGCCGGAGAGCAGGGTCCCGTCCTTATACCATTGATAGGTGACGGTGCCGCCCATGTTGGAGGTGCCGTTGGCGGTGAGGACCACGTTGGTGCCGGTGCCGACGGTCTGGGAGCCGGGGGAGACGGTGACGGAGGGGTTAACGACCGCGATGCCGTTGGCCGAGTTCATGAACTGGCTGGGCGGCAGGGCGGCGCGGCTGAAGCGCACCTCGTCGAGGTCACCGCGGAGGAAGTCCACGGGGTTGTTGG
>CAYNUW010000128.1:0-9301 GCA_964400455.1 uncultured Akkermansia sp.
TTGGGAGCGTATGGGGACGAGCAACCGAAACGGTCTACCTCTCCGGCCGTGGCAGCGAGGACGCGGTGGCGTGGGACTTTTACTGCACCGAAGGTCGCAACAGCGGAGTGTGGACCACGATACCGGTGCCATCTTGTTGGGAGGTCCAGGGGTTTGGAAATTATGATTACGGAGTGTTATCGCGGCCGGATGAGCGGCATCCGCATCGCCCGCCGCTATCAGCCGAGAAGGGCAAGTATCGGCATCGGTTTTTCGCCGAGGAACGCTGGCGCGGGGCGGTGGTTCGTTTGGTCTTTGAAGGTGTGATGACCGATGCGGCGGTGAAGTTAAATGGGCGCAGCGCTGGACCGGTGCATCAGGGCGGATTTTATCGCTTCACCCATGATGTCACGGAGCTGCTGCGTTATGGTGAGTCGAATCTGCTTGAGGTGGAGGTCGCGAAACACTCGGCAAACGACAGCGTAAACCGGGCCGAGCGTTATGCGGACTACTGGAACTTTGGCGGAATCTTCCGGCCAGTGCGGTTGGAGATTTTACCCGCTCGGCATGTCGAACGGGTGGCCATCGATGCTCGTGCGGATGGGCGGTTCGAGGCGAAGGTGCATCTTCACGGCCAGACGGCCGGGGCCGAATTGGGCCTGCGAATTCTGAACGCCCAGGGTGGGGAGGTGGGTTTGGCGCCGAAGATACGGGTCACGAAAATCGATGGACCCGTGTTGGCGACCGTTTCGATTCAGAATCCGGAGACTTGGAGCGCAGAGACACCGCACCTGTATTGGGCTGAATTCACTTTGCGCGATGGCGCCGGCGGTGGGACGGAGCATGTGTTTCGCCAACGTTTCGGGTTTCGCACTTTCGAGGTTCGCGCCGGCGATGGTTTTTATCTCAACGGTCGCAAGATTACATTCAAGGGCGTCAATCGGCACAGTTTTTGGGCCGATTCCGGCCGGACGCTTTCACCCCGGCGATTGCGTGAGGATGTGCAGTTGATGAAAGAGGCGAATCTCAATGCCGTGCGCATGTCCCACTATCCGCCGGACTCCGAGTTTCTGGATCTGTGCGATGAAGCGGGTCTTTATGTGATTAACGAGCTGGCAGGTTGGCAGCAGGCTTACGATACGCCCACCGGCCGCCGCTTGATCGGGCAAATGGTGGCCCGCGATGTAAACCACCCCAGCGTGCTTTTCTGGGCAAATGGCAACGAGGGCGGAGAGAACCCGGAGAACGACGACGAGTTTGCCCGGCACGATCCGCAACGGCGACCGGTTTTGCACCCTTGGGCGTTATCGTTTCGAGGCGTCAACACTTACCATTATCGCGAAATGTCCGACACGGCGCGTTACGTGGAGGGTCCCGATATCTTCATGCCCACCGAGTTTCTTCATGGTTTGTTCGACGGCGGGCATGGCGCGGGGCTGGAGGATTACTGGAGACTCATGGGCGAAAAACCACATGCGGCGGGCGGTTTCCTTTGGTGTTGGATGGATGAGGCGGTGGTGCGGGCAGACCAGGGGGGGAGGGTCGATGCGAACCGCGATCTTGGTCCCGATGGCATGCTCGGCCCTCGCCATCAGAAGGAGGGCAGCTATTTTGCGGTGCGCGACATCTGGTCGCCGGTGCAGATTGAGTGGGATGCGTTGCCGGAAGATTTTTCCGGGCGTTTGCCGGTGCGGAATCGCTATGACTTTCTGAATCTGTCGAGTGTCACTTTCGAATGGCGACTGCTGAGTTATGCTCCACCCGGAGCGCGGATGTTTCACCGCAATCTGCTCGGGATTGGGCGAGCGGCGGGTCCGGAGGTGGCGGCCCGCGCAGAGGGCGAGCTTACGCTGTCGCTGCCCGCCGATTGGCGAAAGGCGGACGCGCTTTTGCTGACCGCGATCGATAGGCAAGGGCGGGCGTTGCGGACCTGGTCTTGGCGCTGGAAAACCGGCGCGGCGGTCTTGGGTCACGCCGGGCCGACGGAGGCGCCCGTAGCGCTGAGGGAAGATGCACGCCTCGCCACCGTCACGGCCGGTCGTAATTCTTTCCACTTTGACCGAACCACCGGGCGCTTGGCCGGGATGGAGCGGGATGGCCGGTCGGTTTCCCTGGGGGCCGGCCCGAGGCTCGCCGCCTACCGCCGAAGCGAGCGCGCTTTTTTGCCGGTGGCACCGAGTTCAGGCGACCTGATTGAGTTTAGTGCACGAGTGGAGGGAGAGGTCGTGGTGGTGGCCGCCCGCCATGCCGAGGGCGTGCGCGAGACGCGCTGGACGATCTCGCCGGATGGCGACGCGCGCCTCGACTACCGTTTCGAGGGGCCGGGCGAGGTGGATTTACTCGGGGTGGATTTCGATTACCCGGAGGAAAAAATGCGCTCCAAGCAGTGGCTGGGTTCAGGGCCTTATCGCGTGTGGCAAAACCGCCTGCGAGGTGGCTCGTTTGAGCTCTGGGAGAATGATTACAACGACACGATTCCGGGCGTGTCCTGGGATTTTCCGGAGTTCAAGGGTTGGTTCTCCCGCTGGGAATGGATGGCCTTCACCACCACCGAGGGCCGCTTCGCTTTGCTAAACGACGGCGGACACCCCTACGTTGGCGTGTATTCCCCGCGGGATGGGCGGAACAACCCGGTGCTGACACTGCCGCGGCTCGGCATCGGGGCCTACCAAGTCATCCCCGCCATAGGCACCAAGCAATCGCTGCCCGACGCGCTGGGTCCCCAGGGACGGCCCCGGCAGGTCACCGGAGAAGTCCGTGGTTCCTTGATCGTCCGTTTACTTGATCTACCATGAATATCGAAGGGATACTGGCTCGCCTAAACGGGCAACCAGGCGGGCTGGCGGCTCGTTTCTGTTTTTGCTGTCTGTTGGTGTTCGGCGCGCGTCTGATGGCGGAATCGTCTCCGCGTCGCGAAGTCGATTTAGACACGGGGTGGCGCACCTTCGCGGCGGATACGGTCGAGGCAGGTCCGACGGGTTTTGAACAGAGCAGTTACGACGACGGGGCTTGGAGCCTGGTCGACGTGCCGCACAATTGGGATGACTACGGCGGTTTGACCCGGGTTTTGCATGGCAACCGGCATGGCAGTGCTTGGTATCGGCGGGAGTTTTACCTGCCCGGGACGGAAGCCGGTCGTCGGGTCTATCTGTTTTTCGAGGGGGTGGGGTCTTACGCCAGCGTGTGGGTGAACGGCCGGCCGGCGGGCACTCATGCGGGAGGCCGCACCACTTTTACCTTGGACGTGACCGAGCTGATTCGATTCGGAGAGAACAACCTGCTCGCGGTGCGCGCCGATCATCCGGCCGGCATCACGGATCTGCCATGGGTGTGCGGTGGATGCCATCCCATGCCCGGTTTTTCTGAGGGCAGCCAGCCGCTGGGCATTTTTCGTCCCGTAACCCTTATCACTACGGAACAGGTGCGCATCGAGCCCTTCGGCGTTCACGTGTGGAACGACGCCGACGCCCACCTCTCCAACGCGGCGAAAATCCATTACTCGGTTGAGCTGCGCAATCATGGCGAGCCGCGAATGCTCCTGGTGCAGACGCGTGTCTTCGATGCCGCAGGTGCGCTCGTGTCGATGCAGTCCACACTCGGCAAACGTGCCGCCGGTCATTCCCGCTTCAGCGACAGCCTGGACCTGCGTGACACGAAGCTGTGGTCTTTGGCTTCGCCCTACCTTTATCGCATGGAGACCTTGGTGCGCGAAGCGCAGGATGCGGGCGGCCGACCCACTTGGACCGAGGGCAGGGTGCTCGACCGGGTGGAGACGAGCTTTGGTGTTCGCACTTTGCGCTGGCCCAAGCCCGGCGACCCGGAGGGCGGCCCGTTTTATCTGAACGGAGAGCCGGTCTTCATCAACGGAACCTGTGAATACGAACACGTGCTGGGGGGCAGTCACGCCTTTGGCGCCGAGCAGATCGCCGCCCGGGTGAAGCAGGTGAAGGCCAGTGGATTCAACGCGTTTCGCGACGCGCACCAGCCGCACAATCTGCGCTATCAGGAGCATATGGATCGTGAGGGTCTTCTCTGGTGGACGCAGATGGCGGCTCAAATCTGGTTCGATACACCGGAGTTTCGCACCAATTTCAAAATCCTCTTGCGAGAGTGGGTCCGAGAACGGCGAAACAATCCCTCCAATATTCTCTGGGGGTTGGCCAACGAGAGCAAACTGCCGGAGACGTTCGCCCGCGAGTGCGTGGAAATCATCCGGGAACTTGATCCGACCTCGGCCACCCAGCGGCTCGTCACCACCTGCAATGCGGGCGTCGGCACCGATTGGAATGTGCCGCAGAATTGGACCGGCACCTACGGCGGCGACCCGGCCACTTACGCCGACGATTTGAAGCGTCAGCAGTTGATTGGTGAATACGGCGCCTGGCGAAGCCTGGGCTTGCACAGCGAAGGAGGTTACGTGGCGGACGGGGTGAGAAGCGAGAGCCGGGCGGACGCCATTTATGCGACGAAAATCCGACTGGCCGAATCGATCCGCGAACGCGTGCCGGGGCATTTTCACTGGCTGTTGGCGACGCACGAGAATCCGGGGCGCGCCATCGGCTCCAAAGGGCAGCAGGGCACGGATGGGTGGGCCGAGTTGGATCGTATCGGACCGGCCAACAACAAGGGTTTATTGACCCTTTGGGGAGAGCCAACGGACGCGTTTTACCTCTATCGGGCCAGCTACGTGCCGGGGGAGCGCGATCCGATGGTCTATATTGTGTCTCATACCTGGCCTGATCGTTGGCGCGAGCCGGGGGTCAAGGACGGTTTGTTGGTTTATTCAAATTGTGAGGAGGTGGAATTGTTCAACTCGGTCGGTCCGGAGTCATCGCTCGGGGTGCGTCGCCAAGGCGGACCAGGCGTGCCCTTCCGTTGGGACGAGGTCGATATCCGGCAAAACGTTTTGTATGCCGAAGGCCGGATGGGTGGCCGGGTGGTGGCGCGCGATACGATTCTGCTCAAACACCTTCCCGCAGCCCCCGGAGTGGAAAATCTGCATGGTGAACCGCGGGTGGATACCGCGCCCGAAGCGGGTTGGAATTATCTGTATCGGGTCAATTGCGGCGGGCCGGATTACACCGACCGTCACGGACAACGCTGGCAGGCGGAGCGCGACTTTGCCTCGGGACTGAACCATGGCACCTTAAGCTGGGCGATGGACTATCCCGAATTGCCCGGACGTCTGGGTAGCCAGCGGGAAAGTTTTGAAGTGGTGCGAGGCACGGCCGAACAAGCTCTGTATCAAACTTACCGTTACGGACGGCACAAACTGCGTCATCGTTTTGCGGTTCCGGACGGTCGATACCGGGTCGAACTTTACCTGATGGAGCCGTGGTATGGCGCCGGCGGCGGGGACTGCACGGGGTGGCGTTTGTTCGACGTGGCGATCAACGGCGAAACGGTGTTGCGCGAGGTGGATCTATGGCGCGAGGCGGGTTTCGCCGGCGCCGCCAAAAAGGTGGTCGAGGCAAGGGTGCGAGGCGGCTGGCTGGAGCTATCCTACCCGCGGGTAGCTGCTTACCAGGCGGTGATTTCGGCCATAGCCATTGCGAGCGAAGATCCGTCGGCTCGGGTGCCCGAGGAGAGTCAGGAGGCGGTCGAAAGGGCGACGTTGCTCGCACGGCGTTCCTTGCCGGGTTTGGCGGACGATTTTTCGCTAGGGGAGACAGTCTATCCGTTGGAAGCGGCCCGACCTGTGCCAGGCGCACTCAGTTGGTCGGTGCAGGTGGGTCTGGGTGGGGCGCATGATTTTACGCTGCGCTACGTCAACCCTGGGCCTGAACCCAAGCGGGCCCGTATTCGCGTGAATGCATCCGACGGCACGGAAATGGGCTCTGCCATGCTCGAGTTTGCGCTGACTCCCGGAGCGTCGGCCACCTTGTCCGACGTAGGCATGAATGCCGGCGAATACACCGTCACGCTCGAAGTGCCCGACCTGGGCGCGGTTGAAATCCAATCTCTCCTCGTAAAATGAACATCCTTCGGCGTTGGTTCCTCCTCGGTTTTGCAGGTTATGCCAGTCTCTCCGGGTGGGCCGGTGACGCCCCGGCCTTTCGGGTCGGGGTATGCGATTGGATGATACTGAAACGCCAGAAGCTGGGTGCGTTTCAATTGACCAAGGACATAGGTGCCGACGGGGTGGAATTGGACATGGGTGGACTCGGCAACCGGCCCACCTTTGACAGCAAGCTTGGGGATCCGGCGACAAGGGAGCAGTTTTTGGCCAAGGCCCGTGAGCTTGAGCTGGAGATATGCTCGATAGCCATGTCGGGATTTTACGCGCAGTCGTTTGCCGAGCGCGAAGGCATAGGCCGAATCGTGCAGGATGCGGTGGACACAGCGCAGGCCCTCGGAGTCAAAGTGATCTTTCTGCCCCTTGGTGTGCAGGTGGATTTGATTAAGCGTCCGGAGCTGCGGCCTGTCGTGGTGGAGCGGCTTAAGATGGCTGGGAAGCAGGCGGAAACCGCAGGCGTAGTGATCGGGATTGAGACTGCGCTCGACGCAGCGGGCGAGGTGGCGTTGCTCGAGGAGATCGGGTCGCCGGCGGTGAAGAGTTATTTCAACCTGGCCAACGCGTATCAAAACGGTCGCGATGTGCTGAACGAGCTTCGAATCTTGGGTAAGGAGCGAATAGTGCAGATCCACGCGTCCAACCGCGACGGAGTGTGGTTGGAGAATGATCCGCAGGTGGACATGCCGGCGATCAAAGCCGTGCTGGATGACTTGGGCTGGCGTGGCTGGCTGGTGATCGAGCGCAGCCGAGATGCTAACCGCGCCACCGACGTGAAGTATAACTTCGGGGCGAATGCGGCGTATCTAAAGCGCGTATTTAAGCATAAACCAGAGAAACCCGATTGATACGGGCGTCATCCCGAGTGGAACGTGAACCTTTTTTTACTTTAGTGATTGCTAAGACACGGCGCGTGCCAGCGAAGGCGACTCCTTGATTCTTCCTTAAGAATAATCGGTTATTTAATCTTATGCATCAGTAATTTATGGAAAATAAATCGGGGTATATTTGAGTCCCGGATTTGCATCACTCATCATTTCTCTGAATTAAAAATCCACCCCTCACTTTTGTGTTAATAGGCTTATTCTTCCGGTCTACCGGTTTTTTTAATTTCGTTCGGAACGGTTCGCTTGCTGGCGCTTTTCTTGCCGTGAGCTGTGTCGCAAGTGGAGCCATCGAGCGAGTGCAGGTGACGTTTGATTACGTGAAAGAGCAGGCTCGGGCCCGTGCAGCGGCGCCTTATTCGGAGCCTGAAAGGCAGCTTCCGGCCGGGCTTGCTTCGCTGGATTATAATCAAATCAGGGAAATCCGTTTCCGCCCGGATCAAGCTTTGTGGCGATCCGACGGATTACCATTTCAGATGCACCTTTTTCACCGAACCGGCGCTCATCGTGAAGCCGTCGCGATCCGGGAATTCAGTGCCACGCACATGCAGACGATCCCGTTTATACGGGATTTTTTCGATTATGGCTCTCTAAAGAATCTTGGCTGGCTTCGCTCGTCCCTCGGTTACGCAGGTTTGCGAATTCATCACCCGTTGAATCGACCGGACATCTTTGACGAGTTGATCGTGTTTCACGGTGCATCGTATTTTCGAGCCCTGGGCGCGGATCAAATCTATGGGCTCTCCGCCCGCGGCTTGGCGGTGGACTCTGGAGTGATCGGGTTGACGGAGGAGTTCCCGGTTTTCACCGACTTTTGGGTGGGCAAACCGCGTCCTGGCGCGCAATCGGTTACTTTGTATGCGCTACTAGACAGCAAACGTGTCACCGGTGCCTACGAATTTATCATAAAGCCCGGGCGCCCCACGGTGATTGCGGTGAGGGTGGAACTGCATCCGCGGGAGCAGCTCGATCTCCCCGGATTCGCCCCCTTAACCAGCATGTTCTGGTTTGGAAAAAACTCCGACCGACCGTCGGGTGATCCACGCCCCCAGGTGCATGATTCGGACGGGCTGGTATTGCATACCTCCGACGGGTTGCAGCTTTGGAGACCATTGCAGAATCCTCGGGTTATATTAAACACCGACATGCCGGTTACGAATCCTCAACGTTTCGGATTACTCCAGCGTGAACGCGCGCTTTCGGCTTACGAGGATTTTGAGGCTCGTTACCACGAACGTCCCAGCTGCTGGATAGAACCAAACGGCGATTGGGGCGCCGGTCGGGTGCGGCTGGTTGAAATGCCCACGGTGAACGAATACGCCGACAATGTTGTGGTCTATTGGATCCCGGACGAGAAACCACAACCCGGACGCCCGGTCGCGTTTTCGTATCGTATGTTTTGGTCGCTCGACGAGCCGGTGGCGAATACCCGTCTAGCACGAGTAGTGGCGACGCGAATCGGCAACTTACCCGAGGGTGGGTGGGGACAACTTTATTGGATTGATTTTGCGGGTGGAAGCTCAAGCCAGCTGCGGTTGGAGAATCTGAGTGCACAAGTGGATATAATTGGAGGAGATGCCCGGGTCTATCACCAGACGGTGATGCGACATCCTGGAATTGATGGTTGGAGAGTGGCGCTTCAGATTCAGGGCTTGAATGCGCCGCCGGGGGGCTTGTTGCAACCTAGGCCCGTCGAGTTGAGGGTGCGACTGAGGGACGGTTATGAACCGGTTTCCGAAACGTGGGTCCATACCTGGCTGCAATGAACCAAGCGAACGATACGCTGCCGCCGGCGGGCACGGATTGGGATGAAGCGTTTCTGCGGGTGGAAAGTTACCTGCGCGCGCACCAGATTGAAAGCCGTTTGGTGCTTAATCGGTTGGCCCGTGAGATAATCTCGGCCGCGTTTATTCAGTATAGGTCGCTACAAAAACCGCAAGACACCGACCCCGTCGCCATGGCGATGCAGTTGGCGGAGCGGCGCATGGAGGCTTGGTTTGCCCGGGTGTTGGGTGATGCGGCGGACCCGAACGACGAGCGCCTGGGAACCCGGGGTAGGATAGCGCTGGTAATGGCGGATGTGCCTGCGCGGTGGCCCCAGTATTTTTTATCGGAAGCGGAACCGCCGGAAGAGCTGGTCAGCGCCATGCGGACCGCTTACTTGGAGGCTGGGCCGGAGTTGGACTTATCACGAATGGTGCCGAGGCCATTTGATTTTGGCCCAATTGCAAACGCCGCCGATGAAGCATGGAGAACCTTCGCGCGTTGGCCGGTCTTGCGGGTGCTGCTCGCCTGGCTGGTGTTTGTGCTCCTATTGGCGGGTCTTTGGTTCGCCACCCATTCATATTGATATATCAGCAATGCGAACCGTGCGTTTTGATCCCGCCCGCCTCGATGGCACCAAGGTTACCCAACGCCGTCTGCT
>CAYNUW010000129.1:0-9298 GCA_964400455.1 uncultured Akkermansia sp.
TGGGTGTCGGCGCTGCCATACGTCCCCTTACGCGATGCCGCCGTATCCAGCTTGGCCGAAGCGCAGTCCGGCGGCCAACGCCCGTAACTTTCCCCTCTGTGCAACCCCAAAAAATCATGAAACCCAAGCCAAAGTTAAGTATCTACGCCGCGCTCCTGCTTGGTGCGTCGGTGCCCCTGTCTGCTCAGGATCGAACCCTGTTTTTCGAAGTCGACGCCCCCGGCCTCAATAAGTCCGTGCCCACATGGGGCCTTGACACCGCTTGGCTCAGCGATGTGAACGTGCTCCGTGGCGCTGCATTTATGGGCCGGGAGCAAGTGGACGTCATCCGCGGTTCGTTCACGGGCGACTGGCCGCTGGTGAATGGCAACCTTGGCCCGGAGGCGCTGGCCGAACTGAACGAGCGTTTTCGCATCGTCAACACCTTCACCAGGCCGGACACCGCGCTGTATTTAAACAATGACACCGGCGAGCTTCACAGCAGTTTCGTCGGGGTGGGTGGCGTGGAGCCCTTTGCATGGGCGCAGCTTATCGACGCGACGCGGCGTGAGTTTGCGGCTCGCGGAAGGACGGTGGTGGCGGTCGCCCCGTTTAACGAGCCTGATTACACCACGAATCAGGGCGGCATCACCCGCTTCGGAGATGTTTGTTGGCAGCTGCGCAACACCTTCAGGGCTAATTTTGACGGCATTCGTTTGCTTGGCGGAAATACGCTTAATAACGATGCTGCGGCTGCGTGGTATGACACGCTCAACGGGTGGACTTATCTTGAGGAAGGCAACACCCACCAACTAGCCGGCAGCTTCGATACCTATGCTGCATTTTACCAAACCGTGCAGGCAAATGGCGATGTTGGCACGAATGATGAGCTGCATAACGTCATGGAAGCCATCGTTGGTGTAGAGTATGGCATGGATGTAGGCATATGGTGGGGCTCGGCCGACTACGCGCGTGGTGAATTTGTAAAGGCCAGCGACGGCATGCGGTTGGCTTACGCCGAACATCGTCCCAACTGGACGGCTGCCGCTGTCTATCGTGCTCCCGACGGCAAGGTCCAAGCCTTCGTCGGCGAGTCGGAACGTCAGGCGCAACCGACCACTTACCAGTTCATATCCAAGAATCGCCCAGTCTATTTCGACGGAGAGGGACCGCAGCGCACCTATACGGTTACCACCACCGGTGGCCCCACTTACTGGTCGGCGGATCACCGCAATGCCGAGAAAGTGGTGAATATAACCTGGGGCGAGGACGTCCAGCCCGCCATCAGCGGACGCTACCACCTTGTGGCCCGCCACAGTGGTAAAGTCATGGAGGTGGCCGGCGCCAGTTTGGATAATGGAGGAAACATCATCCAAAACAGCTTTACCGGAGCCACCAACCAACAATGGGACGTCGTGCCGGTGCCGCGCACCACGGGGGGTGATTATAGTTATCACACTATCGTTGCGGTTCACAGTGGAAAAGCTGCCGACATCACCGGGTTCTCGCTCGATAACAGTGGTAACGTGAGCCAATGGCCTGCGGTCACAGGCGTAAATCAGCAATTCGTCCTGGGCTATGTCGGGGACGGCTGGTTTACGCTTCGCAGCAAGTGGAGCGCCAAGTACGTCGATGTTGCTGGGGTATCCACGGCCGACGGCGCGAACATTCACCAATGGGAGGGCACCGGCGGTTTCAACCAACAGTGGCGTCTCATTCCCGTAGGCGCGGCAATTGAGTTTAATGCCCCTGCGGCTCCCGTCGGCCTAGTGGCCACCGCCAATCCCGCCTCGGTGTCCCTCGCTTGGTCGAGCAATACAGAAGCGGACCTGGCCGGATACAATGTCTATCGCGCCACGGATCTGGCCGGACCTTACGAAATGATCGCTCGCGGCGTGGGCACTTCCAGCTATACTGATGAGTCCGCCACTCAGCCCGCTGATTATTTCTATAAGATCAAGGCGGTGGATCGCTCCCTCAACCGCTCCGAATATTCCGAAACCGTGGTGGGTAGCGCGACCGGCGTCGATGCGCTCGTGGCGCATCACTCGTTCGAGGCCACTCTGAATGACCTCACGGCTAATGCCAACCGCGCCACCGTGGTCGGTGCCACGAATTACGTCGCCGGCCCTGTAAGTGGCCGCGCGATCGCCCTTGATGGCGCTAATTATCTGACCTTGCCAGCCACCGTGGCCAACCACGAAGAGTTCTCCTTTGCAGCCTGGGTCTATTGGACTGGCGGCGCCGACTGGCAGCGCATCTTTGATTTCGGCAACGGAATTGACAACAATCTCTTCCTCACGCCTCGGGCGGGTGGAGCTGGCTTGCGCTTCGGTTTCATGCAAAACGGCGTCGAGCAACAGATCAACGCTCCCGCCCTTGCCACCAACCGCTGGGTTCACGTGGCAGTCACGCTGGCTCCCGAAGATTGTCGCGTTTACGTGGATGGTGCCTTGGTCGGTTCGCTTGCGGCGACACTCAGGCCGTCGGACATCGCCCCGGTGATGAACTATCTCGGCAAGAGCCAATGGCCCGACCCCCTTTTCTCGGGCGCGCTTGACGACGTTCGCGTCTACAATCACGCGATTGATTCCACGGCGGTCTCCGCCCTTTTTGCGGGCGCCAATCCCTCCTTGGCAGGCGCTGTTATCGGCACGACCGGTTCTTTCGCCAATGATCCCGCGACGACCCGGTCTGCGGCTCGGGACGGCAACCCCGCGACCTTCTTCGATGCCGCAGATCCTTCGTCGGGATGGGTGGGCGTCGATCTCGGTCATCCGCACGTGATCAGTCAAATCCGCTACCTGCCACGCGCGAACTTTGCTTGGCGCATGGTTGGCGGTGCCTTCCAGGCGTCCAGCACGCCCGACTTTAGTTCGGACGTGACTACGCTGCATACGATCCCATCTACGCCGCTGGATGGAAGCTACACACAAGTGCCGGTTGCAAACACCACGGCTCGTTACGTCCGTTATTTTGGACCGGCGGGTGCGCACTGCAACATCGCCGAGCTGGTCGTCCAAGGTGTCATCACCTTGCCAAACGTGACAGCGGGTCTGACCGCGAGCGGAGGCACCGGGCAGATCACCCTGAATTGGGCGAGCGCCTCGGGTGCCGCCAGCTACAACGTGAAGCGTGCAGTCCTCAACGGAGGGCCCTATTCCCTCATCGGCAACGTGACCTCGACCGGTTACACCGACTCAGGGTTGGCCTCTGGCGCCACCTACTACTACGTCGTCTCCGCCGTGAATGCCGCCGGAGAGAGCGCCAACTCCAATCAGGCCGCAGCGACGACAGCAGTCCTCTTGCCGCCTCCCGCCCCTTGGGCTTCCGCCGATATCGGTTCCGTAGGCGTCGCTGGTAGCGCGAGTTTCGCCAGCGGGGTATACACCATCGCCGGATCGGGCGCGGACATTTGGGACACGGCCGATGCCTTCCGCTATGTCTCGCAGACGCTCAACGGCGACGGCGAGATCCGTGCGCGCGTCACTTCTCAAACCAACACGGATCCCTTCGCCAAGGCTGGCGTGATGATTCGCGATGGAGTGGGAGCCGGCGCGGTTAATGCGCTTGTGTCTGTCACTCCGGGCAGTGGCTTCACGTTCCAGTGGAGAAGTGCCGCATCGGGCTTTTCCACCTTCGTCCCTGGTCCCGCGACGAACTCGGCTCCCAATAACTGGGTGCGGTTGGTGCGCAGCGGTTCGTTGTTCACGGCCTACGTTTCCGGCAACGGCACGACGTGGACCCAGGTTGGGACGACCACACTAAGCATTGCGCAGAGCGCCACCGTTGGTCTCGCGGTTACCAGCCATAACAATTCGGCTTTGAGCACGGCGACCTTCGACAATGTGACCGTTACTCCGTATCCTTCGCCGTGGGTATCTGCGGACGTGGGGGCCACTGGTTTGACCGGCGCGGCCGAGTTCTTCGGCGGTGCGCACACCCTCAAGGGCGCGGGCACCTTCGGTGGTCGCGTTGATGGATTCAGATTCGCCTATCAAACGCTTAGCGCCGACGGCTCGATTATCGCCCGCGTGAACACCCTGCAAAACACGGGAACCAACTCACGGGTCGGCGTCATGATCCGTGACACCATGGCGAACAACGCCCGCATGGTCGCGCTCACCGTTTCCGATGCCGGAGCGTGGCGCTGGCAGCGGCGCACCACCACGGGAGGGACGATGTCCACGACCAACAGCAGCACCGGCACCGCGCCAAATCTGTGGGTGAGGCTCGTGCGCACTGGCAATACAATCACCGCTTCGCGCAGCACCAATGGCACAACCTGGACTACCATCGGTAGCACCACTGTGACCATGGCCAGCAATTGTTACGTCGGCCTGGCTATCGCCAGCGGCTCCACGACCACGTTGAACACATCCGTCTTTGACAACGTGACCGTGGTTCCCTGATCCGGTCGAAACACGATAACAACAATCCGGAACCATGCAGTCGAAGACCAGGTAACGAGAAGTTCGGACGCTCGATTCTAGGCGGGGGGACGACAGGGAAATACTGGGGATATTGTTTCTCTGGTCGTCAACACCACCAAAGGCCGACGTCTGACCGACTCACAACGCTGATTCGATTGCATGGTTTCGCACATTCGCCTGCGCATTCTGCAGTGCGTAGTATCTGTGAATGTTCTGCTCTTCATGATTATTTCAGTGCTCTGAGTGATCTGATGATTGCGGGACGTAATGCCAAAACCCCCTAGATTTTAGACTTTAGGCTGGAACGCCATCGTTTACTTGATCGAGCAGCCAGTCGTGGGTGAGGGAAGCGACCCGGGCTGGTTGCAGGCACTGCTGGGCGACGGCCTCGATGTGACGCTCGATCCGGGCGAGAGTGGGGTAAGGCCGGTTGCGCACCCGGGCCTTGATCAGGTTGCCGAGTCGCTCGACTGGATTAAGTTCAGGGCAAAAAGGAGGAAGGGGCAAAAGCCGTAGATTGGGCGGGAGACGGGAGTCGTTGGTCGGGAGGGGGAGGCCGGCTTGGTCTTGGATGATCACATGCAGGGCCTCCGGATCGGTCTCGGCGATCTGACGCAGGAAAAGCGCATGGGTGTCTCGGTCTATGGCCGGAGTGAAGAGCAGTTCGGCGGCGTTGTCGCCGTCCACCCCCATCGCCTCGTGAAGGTAGCCCCACTTGTATTTGGTGGCTTAGGGCGCGTGAACACGCACGCCGCGCTTGCCCCAGATGCGACGGATCACCGGGAGGAGACCGTGACGGTGCTCGTCGGGCACCCACACCCGCACTCGGCGCTCATCGATGCCCACCACCTCGGCCAAACGTTCGGTCAGTGAGGCGCGAAACGCGTCGGACTTGGCCTAGTCCTTCTACGCATGGCTTTTGCGCGGGGCCTTCAGTTTTCCGCCAAACCGGCGCAATACCTTCCACGCCCCGCTCACCGTCAGCTTTTTACGGGTGCGCTTGGCAATCCAAGCCTGGGCGTCTTTAGCCTGACGGAACATACCTTGCTCCAATGCTTGCTCGAACTCCTCGGCCACCGGCCCTCGCACCGCGGGCTTGCGCGCTCCAGCCCAGTCGCGGCTCAACAGCCCTTTCACGCCTCCAGCCACCAGCCTGTCGCGGTAATTGAAAACGCTCGCCCGCGACACCACGGCCACCTCCGCGATGGTCTTTGCATCCAGCCGGTGCTTCGCAATCAAACGCACAACCAGCAGGCGCTTGCGTTGCCAGTCTGCAAGATCCCGGCGACCCCACGCTTCCTCGATCTGCGCCGCCAGCTCTACCCCGAGGTTTTCCAGTTTACGTGCCATTACCGTAGACTGGGTAAAAAATTCCTTCTTATATAGTCTAAAAGCTAGAGGGGATTAGTATTAGTCGTAAGCGTTCTCCCTGCGACTTCCTTGACGAGAAGCTGAGGCCGGTTGCATTGAAGTGGTGACTACTACGAACCGAAGCCTATGACCGGGACCGCCAGCGCGAGGGCAGGAGCGGGTCGAGGTCGTCTTGGTTGGTCATCGATGGCAGGCGGGTGAGCACGTCGCGCAGGTAGGCGAGCGGCTCGACGCCGTGGCGCAGGCACGACACGATCACTGAGTAAAGGATCGCGCTGCTTTGGCCGGCCTCAGGGTGGCCAACGAACAACCAGTTTATCAGGCCGAGCCTGGTGGGCCGCACCGCGTTTTCCACTAGGTTGTTGTCCCGTCGGGTTTGGCTGTGATCAATGTAGCGCTCGAGCGTCGCCCATTGACCGAGCAGGTAACCGGCGGTGGCCGATGCCGGACTTGGGCAGTTCCCGCGAACGCAAGGTCTGCGCCAGCCTGTGCAGCCAGCGCAGGCTGCGCGCGAAGTGCGTCGCCCGCAGCCGGGCGCGCGTCCCGACGTCCCGTTCGCGTCCCGCTTCGGCGTCGGCCTCGTCCCATTCGCGTTTGTGCCGGTAGAGTCGACCGATCAGCTGGAGCGCGACGCGCACTGCCTTCGGATCCTCGGACTGAGATTCGGCAAACTTGCGCCGCGCATGCGCCCAGCAGCCCACCCGGATAATTTCGGGCTGTGCGTCGGCGTGGGCGTCGTAGGCCTCGTAACCGTCGGCCTGCAGCACGGCCGTAAAGCCCCGCACCAAGCCGGTGAGTTCGCCATGGCGACGCGAGAGCTTCCAGTCGAACACGACGTCTCCGCCGGGTCGGCTGATCAACCAGAGGTAGCCTTCACTCACCGTGCCTTTGCCCGCGTCGGGGTCGTGACACTTGATCGGCGTTTCGTCCGCTTGCAGGTAATCGTCCGAGAGCAGATGCGCGTGCATGCGCCGACAGATCGGGTGGCACCACTCGGCACCGATGCGGATCCGTTCGCAAAGAAAGGCGCGCGGTATCGCCGCGCCCCAGCGCTCCAGCATGTGCTACTGCCGATACAGCGAAAGGTGATCGAGATACTTCGAGATGCATACCCAGGCGAGCAGCCCGGCCGAGGCGTGGCCGCCCGGCACTGCTCGCGCCGGGGTCGGCGCGATTACCGGCGGCCGCGCGCGGTCCGCCCGGCCTTTATACTTCGGGCGCACGATTTGTGGGCTGCGCCCATCCCTTCACTGCGCTCCGGGACCACGCCTGCGGCGTGTCCATCTCCGCTACGCTCCGTCGCGGTTGGTCAGCTGCGGCGGGGTGATTTCCATCTCGAAGGTGCGCTCCTCGCCGATCCGCTCAAGGGCATCGGGCTCGGCCTTCACCTCCTCGGGCTCGATCACCACGGTCTCGGTGATCGGCAACTTCGCGCAGAGTTCGGCCGGGGCCGCGCGCTTTTTCGGCTTGGGCACGCGCCGCTCGTAGCTGACTTCCCGTTTGGGCTCAGCGAGCATGGCCGCCAGCTCCGCCTCCACGCCCTGCAGTTTTAACAGCAGTTGCAGCCGGTCGAGCTTCTCGCCTTTGCCGGGGCCGAAGACCTGGCGACGCAGCCATTCGAGCTGACGCTGCAGATCGAGCACCTCGCCCTGCAACGCGTCACGCTCTCGCTCAAGGGCGAGTTAGGCGGCGGGCAGTTCGGCAAGCGGCGGCATGTCGCAGTATCAAACAAAAGGATACGAAAAAAATTCCGGATTTTTCAGCGTTCATCCCACGCTTTTTTCGCGCCGTCCCTCAGGTCGATGCCGTCAGGCAAAAGCGTGAGAGCGGAGGGCTCCAGCGTGAGCTTGCGCGGGTCGCCGGTGGCGGTGGCCGGCCAAGTGAACCGGCCCTGCTCAAGCCGCTTGGCCAACACCCAGACACCGGTGCCGTCCCAGTGCAGAAGTTTGATCCGGTCGCGATTTTTGTTGGTGAAAACGAACAAGGCCCCGCTCTTCGGATCGAGCCCGAGGTGTTGCGAGGCCAGCGCCCACAACCCGTCGTATTGCTTGCGCATGTCGACGGGCTCGAGCGACAGGTATATGCGCAGACCCGAAGGCAGACCGATTTGCGGCAGGGCCATCGCAAGTCAGACTTGGACCGATAGCGCACGAACCAAGCTCGCCAGAGCGTGAGCGTCTGCTCCGCATGCGACCAGTCCGCCGGGCAACGTCACACTCAATTCCGAGGACGTTGGCGCCATCGGCAACCCAACCTCCACAAACCTCGCAACCACGCCCTTACTCTGCGTCGAGCCTCCCCGCCGACGCTCCTGCACCCAGTGCGCAAAGGTCGGATACCTCACGCCCGCTCGGCGGGCGAACGCCGTTTGCGACAGCCAGCTCTTGTCATACTCGGCGAGTAATTCCTCCCGCCGTTGTTTTGGCCAACTTGTCCGGCCCCGCCGGTCCCGCTTTTGTCCGTCCTCTACAATCTCCGCTGTCTGGCTCGTGGTTTCCATCCCTCCACTCTATCGTCAGCGCACGCTTACGACAATGAGGTCGCCGGGAGGACGCTTACAAAACACTGGCCCGAACTTTTGCGCCGCGTCAGCCTCTACGACTTTGAGCACTCCCGCCGCCTGGCATTCTGGACCAATCAATGGGAGGTCAGCGCCGCCATCATCGTCGAACTATATCGGCACCGCTGGCAAGTTGAACTGTTCTTTCGCTGGCTCAAACACGGCCTGCGTATCCGAATCTTTAACCGCACTACGGCCAACGCCGTCCGGCTCCAGTTGTGGGCTTCGCTTTGCACTTACCTCGCCATGGCGATCACCCGCAAGCAACTGGGCATCACTACAAATCTGACAACGTTCGTCCCAGTCCTGTCGCTTCATGCAATTTCAAAAATACCTATCAAAGAAATGTTTACGGGTTTGAATACAGGCCAGCCGCCACCTTCACGGCTCGACCAATTGACCTTCAACGACTTAAGCTGAGATAGCATTGGTCCGTAGACCCGTCTCGTTGGGTCTGCGGACTCTCCTTTGGCCGCCTCGTCGAGTCGTCCCTACATCTATGCTCGACGGTAACAGCCGCTCTTACACTCAAAATTAGGCGTCAGCTCGTGCATTTCACGCCGATTCTTGAGCGCACCAAGCGGAAATCCTCGAAATCGAACATCGAGAATTTCCGCCTCGCCAATAGACGGATCGAAGGTCTGATCACTTTGCCGAGGGGATAGGCTGCGGGGTTGAGGTCGGCCCCCACACTTCGAGGATATCCTCACCATCCGCCTGGGGAACGAATTGTATGCGGTCGATGCACAGCTGCCGCGGTTCTGTTTTTGTCAGGGAATTGTGACGGTGGTAAACGATAAACATTTCGCTACCATCAGGCGAAGTCGTCAGGCAGTGGTGCGCCGTTCCATGTGCGTAGCCTGTAGATTTCATTATCGGATTAAATTCGTATTTTTTCCAAGGTCCGAGCGGGCTGGTCGATGTAGCGTATCCGACTCCGTAATTGGGGCTTTCG
>CAYNUW010000130.1:0-9229 GCA_964400455.1 uncultured Akkermansia sp.
AGTCTTTTTTATCCGTGTTATCCGTGATATCTGTGGTCAAAAATTAGGCTGATAGGCGCTAGCGCCGACTTCAGCGGCCAAGGGCGTCCAGCACCACTCCAGGGGTAAGGATCTCCGGGAGTATTTTCGGCTCAGCGAGGCCAGGCAGGTAAAGCAGGTTAAAGGGCACGGCGGCCCGCTGCCAGCGCGCCAGTTCAGCGGTGATGAGCGGGTCGCGATTGGTCCAATCGGCACGCAGGGTGGCCACATTACGCGCCTGGAAGGTCTTGAGCACTTCGCCCGAGCCCGGTCCGCCAAAAACCGCTTTTTTATTGGTCTGGCAGGTGAAACACCAACGCGCGGTGAAATCGACATAGATGGGACGATTCTGTTTTTGCAATTCGGCCACCCGCTCGGCGCTCCAAGGCTCCCAGACCACCGCGTCCGGCGCGGCGGCGCGAGGCCAGCCGTAGGCAAGCGCACCGACAACGAGCAGTAGCGAAACCACAAAAGTAACCGGGCGCGGGCGGGCGGAAGGCGCGGTGGCGCGGCCATAGAGCCAGAGAGCAAAGGCCAAGCCGGAGAGCGCCAAGAGGGCGGATAACAGGGCTTCACCCGATAGCTGACCGGCCAAGATCCACACCATCAGGGCCACCGTCGCGTAGAGCAAAAAGGCCATGCCTTGTTTAAAGGTCTCCATCCAAGCGCCCGGACGGGGCAGGAGGCGCAGCGCTCCGGGCCAGGCCGCCAAAACCAGGTAGGGTGTCGAGAGCCCCAAACCGATGGCGGTAAAGACCGCAAAACTGGCGGCGGTGGGCAGGGAAAGCGCCGCCCCGAGGGCCGGAGCCAAAAAGGGTGCGCTGCACGGGGTGGCCACGACGGTGGCAAGCACACCGGTGAAGAACGAACCGGAATAGCCCTGCTTTTGCTGCAAATCGCCGCCGACGGCGGTGGCGCGCAGGCCAAACTCAAAGGCCCCCGACATATTCACCGCAAAGGCCAGCAGCACGGCGGCCAAGGCGAAAACAAAGGCCGGTTCCTGCAATTGAAAACCCCAGCCCAACTGCGAACCACCAGACCGCAGGGCCGCCAGCGCGCCGGCCAGCAACCAGAACGAGAGCAAGACGCCGCCGGTAAAAACCAGCCCATGGGCGGTGATTTTTTTGCGGTCCTGACCGGCCTGTTGCACAAAGCCCATGACCTTGAGTCCCAGCACCGGGAAAACGCAGGGCATCAGATTAAGGATCAGTCCGCCGACGAAGGCGAGGGCCAGCAACGCGGGCAGGGACGCCGCCGGTGCCGGTGCGGCGGTCGGCGCGGCCGCCGCCAACACCACCGGCCGATCTACTTCGTAGGCGGTGCCGTCCTCAAAAACCAACAAACCACGCAAGCGGGCGGGAAAGGGCTCGGCATAATCGGCCACCGCCAAAGCGAGGGAAGCCATGCCGCCGGGCGCGTTTTCTCGAGGCTGAGGTTGATCGTAGGCGATCACCGCGTCGGCGTCAAAATACCAGGCCTCACCGGCGGGCGCGGCGGGCGCCGTCCACCCGAGGATCAAGCGGCGGGCGGAATCAGCGGGACGGACCACGGTGACGCTCCAGTCGGCGGGAACGGGTCGCGGCAGGGCATCGAGCGTGGCCAGCAGCCCTTCGCCCTCGGGTGAATCGGTGACCTGTTGCGTGGCGGGGGCCGCCGGATCGAGCGGAGTGAGCGTGAGCGCGAGGTCCGCATCGCCAGGGATGCAGATGTCTTTGCACATGAGCCATTCGGCCTTGGCCCGCAGCGTCACCGGCTGCCCGGGCGCGAGCCCGCGCGGGGGAGTCAGGGTAATCGGCAGATAGACCACACCCTCGTAGCCATGGCCGGCAAGATTGCCGGCGGTGTCGTAGACGCGTTTGGGCGCGGGCCAGCGAATGTCGCCGGCAGACCAGCCCTCCGGTAGATCCCAGACCAGACTGGTCGGCAATCCGGTGCCGGGTTGCAGCCAATAGGTATGCCACTTGGGCTGATGCTCGAGGCGCAAGGCGACCACGACCTCGGTGGCGTCGGCGCGAAAAGTGGACTTCAGGGCATGCAACGAAGCCTGCACCTGCGCCTGCGCCTGGAGGGCGGCGGGAGCGAACACGGACAGACAAAGGATCAGGAATGCCAGGTAGGGTCGGGCGAGGTGGCGCATGTGCGAGTGAGGACCATCGTAGGCAGACCCCGATGGAGGGCAAAAGCTCCGAACGATATTCGCGCCCCTAAATCAGCTCCGCCGGGGCGGCGGCTCGGGCCGCCGTCAGCCGATTAGGGACAATCGGCTCCACCTTGCGTTCAAGCGGCGGTGCCGGCGACCAGGCGGCGAACGAGGGCGGCCTGAGAAGGCGTCAACGTGACACGGCGCTTTTCCAGCCACCCAAGGAGCAGGAGCGAAGTGGCCGGACCCTCACGCACCGGCACCAAAGCAAAGGCCTGGGGAGGCACGGCGATGCCACCCCACCAAAGCGGCAAAAAATTGGCCAGCAGCGGGTCGGTCAGATCATGAATCAGCACGCTCTCATTTTTGGCCAGAGCGAGTCCGAACAAACTGCGCTCGCCAGGACGGACCGTCGCCGCCGGCGGCACGGCGGGCCAGGAGGCCCCGGCGCCGCAATGCGGGGTGAGCGGCGCGTCGGGACCGACGGCACGAAACCACCAGAGCTCGGCGGCCCCGGAAAGCGTGCGAAGCAGGTCGAGCACGGCCGACCCGGCCTCGGTGACGGCGTCGGGCCCGGATTGGAGGGTGTCGAGTTCCAGTTGATCCAAGGAAACCGGAACCGGAGCCGACGGAGCGGATACTTCCGCCGGCTCGGGCGGAGGGGCGGGGGGCGCCTCGACCGGGACGGCCGCCGGCGGAGCCGCCTGGATCGGATCCGCCGCGGGTGGCGGCGCACCGGCCGGATCCGCCAAACCGCCGGCGGTGTAGCGCACCGGCAGGACTTCGGCGCGTTCGGCGGCGGCGGCACCGCCCGGGGCCAGCAACTCGGCGCGATGACGGATGCGTTTCAGCTTGGCCAGAGGCAAGGCGTCGGCCACGCCGCCGCGCACATAATCGCGCAGTCGGGCGTTGGCGCCGAGCAGCGCCGGCACGGCGGCATTTTCGATGTCGGGCAGGGCGCGGCGATAACGCGCGCCGAGCCGCACGGCCTGCCGCACAAAGTCATGATCGGGCTCGGCCGGATCGAGCGTCAGCTGGCCGAGCCGACAGGCATAATCGCAGAGGGCAAGCAGGCGGCCGTCATGCGAAGAGCGCACCCCGGGCAAGGCCTCGGGCTCCCCGTCGCGGAGGGATTGCGCGGCGCTGTCGGGCAAACGAAACGTGGCGGTAAGGCGGCGGCTGAGCTCAAGCGGGCCCAAGCCGAAGTAACGACGAAAACCATCCACGCCCGGTTCGCGCCGGCCAAGGGCGAGCGCTTCGCGATAAAGCGGAGGCGAGAGGGTGGCCATGAGCACGCGGCCGAGGTTGCGCAACGCCGCGCAAGCGAACGCGAGCTCGGGATCGTGCGTGCCCAGATGCGCGCCCACGCCCTGGGCGATGAGGCCCGAGGTCAAGGCCAGGGCGGCGGCCTCGCGGACCTCCGGCGAACGTTGATCGCGGGTCTGGTCCAGCAGCAAAATCGACAGGGCGGTGTTTCGCACCCGGGCAAAGCCGATTTGATGAATGGCCTGACCAAGGGTGGCCACCCGCGCGATGCCGGGGTTGTTGGGCAGTTTGTTCGCGGCGGCGAGGATGCGCGCCAGCAGGACGGCGTCGGGCTCGATCGTCTCCACCAGTTCGGAAATGCTGATGCGCTCGATGTCCTGGGTCAGCGTGGAGATGAGCTTGAGCAACTCGGGCAAGGCACTGCCCCGCCCGGATTCAAGCAAGGCACGAGCCTTCTCGATGGTTTCCGGGGCTTTAAAAGGGACGAGCGGGGACGGTTGCATGGGCTTAACCTAGTTTTTACGGCTCGAAACCGGACAAGTTTAGCCAGCGCCGGCCCCTGCCCGCCAATTTTCACGAAACAAGCACGGCCCGGGCGGGTCCCAGGAAGCTCACCCTTCATCTAAATGAAAACTATCACCCTGGGTTTGGCGGGCTTGCTCGCGTTGGGAACCCTGCAGAGCGTCCAGGCCCGCGAAGGCCTCGGATTTGGCGCGGTGCTCGGCGGCATCGCCGGAGGAGTCATCGGCCACCAATCCAATGAAGCCCTGGCCGGAGCCGCCGTGGGCGTGGCGGCGGGGGCGCTGGCCGGTCATCTTTACGATCATGGTCGTGAACGCCGCGAGACCGTGGTGGTGCAGCGCTACCCGGAGACCGGTTACCGAAACTATCGGCGCGAACGCGTCGTGGTGGTGCAGGCCCCGCCGCCTCCGCCCCGCCGCGTGGTGGTGGTCGAGTCCTGCCCGCCGCCCCCGGTCACCACCGTGGTCGTCACGCAAACCGCCGAGATCGGTGGAGACTGTCACACCGACGTCCATGGTTACGCCCCCGCAGACTACCTCGCGCTTCTGAAACCCTCGGAGTTGTCTTTGCTGAGGCAGCGTGCCCGGGGCGCGTATGATACCGATCTGACCGCCTATCTGACCGAGCGCGAAAAAACCAATCTGCGCGCGCGCGCCGCCCGGCAGGTCGAGATCGGCGCCTGACCGGAAGGGGAAAGCGCCGCCGGCGGGGTTCAAAGCCCAAGCGCGGCGCGCACGGTC
Source organism: uncultured Akkermansia sp. (assembly GCA_964400455.1). GTDB lineage: Bacteria > Verrucomicrobiota > Verrucomicrobiia > Opitutales > Opitutaceae > IMCC26134_A. The sequence goes on from CAYNUW010000130.1 coordinate 4,687, forward strand.
GCCAGCTGGGCCGGAGTGTCCGACTCGATCCCCACCCGCACCGCATCGGCCGGACGCTCCAGGGTGGCCAGCTGGCTGTCCAGCAAGGCGGCCGGCATAAAGTGCCCGGTTCGGGCGGCGAGGCGGGCGGCGAGGGTGTCGCGCGAGCCGTCGAGGAAAACCAACCTCATGCGGGAGCGATCCACCCAGAGGCGGTCGCGGTAGGCCTGGCGAAGGGCGGAGCAAGCCAGCACCAGCGGTGCGCCGGCGACGAGCCGGCGGTGGATCTCGGCGCGCAAAGCATCGAGCCAGGGGGCGCGGTCGGCGTCATCCAGGGGCACGGCGGCGCGCAACTTGGCCAGGCTGGCGGGCGCATGAAAATCGTCGGCGTCGGCAAAATCCCAGCCGAGGGCGGCGGCGAGCGCGCGGCCCAGGGTGGTCTTGCCCGCGCCGCTGACGCCCATGACGACCACGACCTCGGGCTTCACCTCCCAAGCGCGGTTGGCCACGGGATCGCGGCCCTCGTCGTAATCCAGGTAATCAAACATGGTGGCGATGGGCCGGCCAACCACGCCCGGCTCGGCGGCGCGCTGGGCGAGGATGGGCGAACCGGCGTCGCGCCAGCCGCGTTTGCTCAAAAAGGCGTTGAAGATTTCGCACTCCTCGTCGGTGCGCGCCGGATGGCCGGCGGAGACGGCCCGCGCCTCGGCCCAGGCCAGGTGCTCCGCGTCCGAGGCGGCGGGTTCGGCGAGCACGCGCGCCTGTAGTTCCGAAAAGGATACACGCAGAAAGCGGCAGAGGCGGCCGTCAAAGACGGTGGGCTTGGCGTCGCCGAGATTCTCCACGTAATCAGGCGGCAGGGCGCCGCGGGCGTGGAGCCGTATCTTGTCGAGCATGCGGCCGAAGTAGACGAGACGCCCGACGCGGGCGTAGGGGCTGCGGAGTCCGGGGACGTGTGGCATGAACGGCAGCACAGCGCGCCGGGACGGGCGGGGTCAATGCCGGCGCAGATAAAGTCCGGTGCAGACCCCGGCGAACAGCAGGGTCGGCGCGATTACCCACCACGGATTGACCGGCACGGCATACGCGCGGCAGAGCCAGTGAAGGCCGAGACACTTGACCACGATGAGCACCCAACCCAGGCCCAGCACCAACTCCGAGCGTCGGCTGCGTGGTTCCCGCGGATGCTCCACCTGGACCTCACGCACAAAGGCGGCGGGCTCGGGACGGCTGGGCGTGATACGGGAGAAGGGCGCGAACATGGTCGAGTGTCCGCAGTATGACCCGTCGGGGCACGGTGGCAAACGAGGCGGGCGAAATGCAAACGCGCCCCGCCGGCACGGCGGCCGGTCGGGGCGCGGATCCTTCCAGGCTGAAACCGGTCGGCGGCGGCCGGGCACGCCGGGGCTTATTCTACAGGGGCGCCACCGCGTTTGCCCTGGCCGCCCTTGCCACCGGGGCCACCTTGGCCGCCGTGGGCGGGCGGGCGCACGGCGCCGGACTCGATCGCGGCCTGCAGCGCGGCGAGCTCGGTGGCGCTGAAGGTGCCGTCGACGTTGGCATCGTAAGGAGCGGCGGCGGCATAGGCGCCGGCCACCCGGGGCAGCGCGCGTTCGACGGGAGGCTGGGGACAATCGGCGGGCGCGGCGGCGGGTTTGGGCAGGGTGACGGTGCCGGCTTCGAGGGCGTCGCCGAGTTGCTCGAGTTCGGTGGCCTCGAGGGTGCCGTTGACGTTCAAATCATAGGGGGCGGCGACGGCGTAGACGGCGGAGAGGTGCGCGGCCATGGTCGCGGCATCGGGACGAGCGCCCCTGGGCCCCTTGGCGGGTTTGGAGGATTCGGCGGCGGCGGCGAGCACGGTGGCGGAAGCGGCGAGGGCCGCGGTGGCGAACAGGGCGATACGGGTGGAGGTTTTCATGGTGATGTTCCGGTTGAGTTTTTATGCAGAGCCCGCGGGACCTGTCCTGCGGGCCTGGACCCACCGCAAGCGACGGAACACGCGCTGTCTGTCCCGGAGTGACGAAACCGGGTTTGTTTGGGACGAAGCCGGGACGAGCGGCGCGAAAGCGGACGTCAGGCGCGCGAAAACAAGGCGGCGTGCGCGCGCCGCAGCGCCTCGACCAAGGCATCGGGGCGCAGGGGCTTGGCAAGGTAATCGTCCATGCCGCTTTCGGAGGCGGCGCGTTGATGCTCGGGCAGCACGTTGGCGGTGAGGGCGATGATGCGCGGGCGAGTCTGACGACCGGGCTGGGCCCGGATGCGAGCGGCGCATTCGAGGCCGTCCATCACCGGCATCTGCATGTCCATCAAGATGAGGTCGGGGTCTTCAGTCGCAAGCTGTTCGAGGACCTCCTGACCGTCGCCGACGGCGGTGACGTGATAACCGAGGCGACTGAGATACAGCAGGATGACCTTGCGATTCACCGCCACGTCCTCGGCCACGAGGATACGCAGCGGATGCCGGCGGGCGAAATCGGGATCGATCATGGTCGGTCCGGCCGGCTGGGCCGGGCTGGCATTGCGCGGCGAGGCCGCCAGCAGCCCCACCAACACGTCACGCAGCTCGGTGGGCTTGACCGGCTTGACCAAACGGCGGGCGAAGAGCGGAGCCTCCGCACCAAGATCGGCGCCGCGAGAACTGAGCAAAACCAAGGGTGGGAGGCGACCGCCGAGGCGCTGCGCGAGGGTGCGGGCGATGATGGGGCCGTCCATCACCGGCATGTCGTGATCGAGCAGAATGGCATCGTAGCCGCGGGGATCCAAGCCACGCGAAAGCGCGAGTTGGGCATCGGCGGCGAGAGTGGTCTCCACCCCCCAGGCGGCCAGCTGGCTTTCGAGGATGCGGCGATTGATCGCAATGTCGTCGACCACCAGCACTCTCCGGCCACGCAAGGCGGAAACATCCTCGCTGGTCGGGAAGACGGTTTGGGAGCAGGCGGCGGCGACCAGATGGAAACGGAAACGGCTGCCCTCGCCGGGCTGACTTTGCACGTCAATGGTGCCGCCGAGCAAGGCAACCAAGCGGGCGGTTATGGCGAGGCCGAGGCCAGTGCCGCCGTAGTGGCGGGTGGTGGAGGCGTCGATCTGGCTAAAGGCCTTGAAAAGACGGTCGATGCGGTCCGGGGGTATGCCGATGCCGGTGTCCTCGACCACAAACTCCAGCGTCCAGGCGTCGTTTTCACGCCGGCCGGTCACGAAGATACCGACGCCGCCACTGGGGGTGAACTTGATCGCGTTGCCCACCAGATTCACCAGAATCTGCCGAAGGCGGGTGGGATCGGTGATGACGGTGGCGGGCAGGTCCGGGGCAAACGACGCTCCGAGTTCCAACCCGACTTTGGCGGCGGCGGCGGAGAGCAAATCCAGCACCTGCTCCACCGTGGCGCGGGGATCGGTGGGGATGAGTTCCAGCTCCATCCGGCCGGCCTCGATTTTGGAGAAGTCGAGGATATCGTTGATGGTGTCGAGCAGGGCTTCGCCGCCCTGGCGGATGATCTCGACATAGTCGCGCTCGACGGGTGGGAGCTCGCGATCGAGCAGGAGACTGGTCATGCCGATGATCGCGTTGAGCGGGGTGCGTATCTCGTGGCTCATGTTGGCCACAAAATGACTCTTGGCCCGATTGGCGGCGTCGGCGGCGTCCCGGGCGGCGACGAGAGCGGCCTCGGCGGCCTGACGGGCGGCGACGAGGGACTCGAGTTGCTCGGCGATGCGGAGCAGGTCGGCGTTGTCATCACCGAGCGAATGCGGATGCAAGCGGCGCACGGTTTGGAGCAGGCGGGCCAGCAACTCCTCGTTGTGGCGACTCTGGGCCAGCAGGCGGGCGTTTACCGTGGTGAGCTCGCGGGAACTGACCTCCAGAACGTGATCCTGGAGACGGCGGTCCTGGTCGAACTGTTCGTAAGCGGCGGATACTTGGGCGAGCAGGGGAGCGAGGGAAGCGGGGGCGGCGGAAGCCGAGCCAAACGCTCGTCGAAGCTGGCGGGCAAGCAAGGGGTGATGGCTCACGGCGGCGAGATCTCGGAAAGGACCGTGATGGTCATGGTTTGGTTATGGAGCCGGCAGGCCCCGGACCCCGGCTCGGGCACCAATTCTCCGTAAGAGTAGAAACCCGTGACGATGGACGCCGGCCCGAAGGCGGCGCGCACGCCGTCGAGCTCCTCCTCCGTGCGTTGGCCAAGCACGATCCGCCGGCCGACGCAGCTGACGCAGAGGACGAGCTGGGCGGGCGTGGTCGCGGCCGCCTGGAGGGCGGCCTGCTCGGCCCCGTCGATCAGCTCTTCGTAAGAGGCGCGCATAAAACGCACGAAGGCATGGAGCGGAATATCCCCGGCAAAAGTCATGGTGCCGGCGACGTCATCGACCGAGAGAATGGTGCGCACCACGCCTGAACCCTCCGGGGTGGCGGCGACGTGCAACGGGAAACGCAGGGCGGCGGCGGGCAGACCGGCGGCGGCCGGGCCCAAGTATTCACGGTAAAGATCCAGCGCGGGCCGGTCGTCGAGCCGCTCCAGCACATTGCCTCGCGAGGCGGTGACCGTGCGCACCGGACCAAAACTGGACC
>CAYNUW010000131.1:0-9220 GCA_964400455.1 uncultured Akkermansia sp.
GGATTTGCCGGCGTCGTCGGCCGGGAGGTGAAGGGTCTTGCGATACCAGCCCACGCCCGGGCTGGGCAGGCGACCCATGCCGCCGCCGGTGGTGTCGGAGTTGAACGGACCGGCGATGGCCCAGTCATGGGGGAGCTCAACCGGCGGCCAGGCGGAGTCGTCGAAAGCGGCGGTGGTGACGGCATACTCCGAGCCGGGGTCGCCGGCCGGGCGGGTGTGACGGGCGGAGGGATCCTTGATGAACGGATTGGCGGTGGGCAGTATCCAAGGTTTGAGCACGCGATGCGCGGCGCGTTTAACCTGTTCGGCGTCGGCGGTGGCTTCGGCGAGGCGTTCGCGCTGGTCCTCGCCGCGTGATTCAGGGCGGAAGTCGTAGAGCAGCGAACGCGAATCCACTCCGGCGGGGTCGCCACGGTGGAAGCGCCAGCCCTCGTGAAGCGAAAGGCGCTCGCGGGGCGGAGTCTGGCTCTGTGCGAGCGCCGAGCCGGAGAACCAGCCGGCCAACAGCAGGCTGAGCAGGAGTGCTCTCAGTGGGTTCATCGAGCGGCGTCGAGAACGGCCTGGAAGGCGGGTTTGGGTTGGAGTCGGCGGTCGAAGAGGAGGGGGTGGTTGGTGCGTCCGCGAACCGGGAAGCCGTTGAGCCAAGTCTGGCCGTCGTGCAGACCCCAGAAGGTGACGCGGGTGATGTTTTCCCGGTATTTCACGTAGAGGGCCATGATCTCGCCGTAGCGGCGGGCGAGGCGCTGCTGCATGTCGTCGGGGAAGCCGTCGACGTAGGGATTGATGGAGTCGTTGTAGTCCTCGCGGCGGGAGATCTCGGCGTTGCCGACCGGGCCGCGGGAGGGGAGCACGTCGATGTCGAGCTCGGTGATCATGACCTTGAGGCCGAGGGCGGCGAATTCCTGGATCGCGAGTTCGATCTCCTCGATCGGGGGACTGCCGAGGTGGTAGTGGCCCTGCATGCCGACGCCGTCGATGGGCACGCCGCGTTCGATCAGGCCGCGCAGCATCTGAAGGGTGCGGGCGCGTTTCTCGCGATGGAACATGCCGTAGTCGTTGTAATAGAGCTCGGCGTGGGGATCTACCTCGCGGGCGATGCGGAAGGCGTGATCGAGGAAGTCGTCGCCGATGATACGTTTCCACGGAGAATTACGCAGCACGGGGGCGTCGGCGCCGCCATCGGCAATGGCCTCGTTGACCACGTCCCAGCCCTTGATGCGGCCCTTGTAGCGGCCGGCGACGGTCTCGATGTGTTTGCGCATACGCGCGAGCAGTTCTTCGCGGGAGGCGGGTTGGCCCTCGGCGTTCTGGAATACCCAGCGCGGGGTTTGACTATGCCAGACGAGGGTGTGGCCGATGACCTCCATGCGGTGTTTCTCGGCGAAATCGAGGTAGGCGTCGGCGGCGGCGAAGTTGTATTGGTTGGGCTCGGGGTTGATGGACTGCCACTTCATGTCGTTCTCGGCGGTGATGCTGGAGAAATGGTGGGCGGCGAGGCGGGCGGAGTTGGGGTCGCGTCCGTCCACTTGGCGGGTGTTGAGGGCGACGCCGATGAGGAAGTGGTCGGCGTAGGCGTTGCGCAAAGCGGGGCCGAGGGGAGTCGGGGCGTCCGGGTTTGCTTGGACCAGGAAGGGGGCAATCGTGAGGGGGAGGAGTTTAAGTAGAGGGCGCATGGTGAGTGGGGGGGCGGGAGAGCGAAGGGTCAGGTTTATCCAGTCCGAATCGTTCTCCCGCCGTTGCCGATGCATGGGGATGCAGGGAAAGTTTAGTCGAGGCGGGCGTGGGGGCCGACGGTGGCGCCGACGAAGCCGCCGGCGGCGGCGGTGGTGAGGATGCGGGCATCGGCGTCGGCCACGAGAACCTGCCAAGAGGCATTGCCGAGGGCGTAGGAGAAGGAGCAGCGGGCCTCGGCGGCTTCGATGCGGAGGCGGACCTGGTTGGTGTCGCCGGGTAGTCGGGTAGAGTTAATCAGCTCGGGTTCGCCGCCCGAAGCGCGTTCGAGGGCAAGCAGGAGGCCGTCGGTGTCCCGGCGGACGGCGAGGTAGTAGTGGTGGCGGTCGTTTTGGAAGGCGACGAGGCCGGCGGAGACGCCGGTGGCGGCGGGGGCCTGGACGGCGAGGGAGGCGCTGTAGCGGGTGTGCTGAACGCGGCGACCGAGGTAGCTGGGATTGCTGCGGCCGGAGAGGCGTTCGGGGCGAGGTGTGAGGGCGAGGCCGCTGGTGGAGTCGGCCCGGGTCTGCCACCAGGTGGTGGGCGGGGTGCGGAGCATGATCCAGACCGGCGAGAGGCGGTCGGCGGTGAAGTCGTCGCGCCAGGTGAAGTTGCCGCTAAGCGGGTAGGCTGGATCCGGGCGAACGGTGGCGCCGGCGGGGGAGGGTGCGTAAAGCGGGACCCGGGCCTTTGGATCGGGCAGGATGGTGGGCCAGCCGTCGTCGGTCCATTCGACCGGGAGGAGGAAGGTTTCGCGGCCCATCGGGGAGGCGTCGCCATCGTAGGGGCGAACACCGAGGAAGGTGGCCCACCATTTACCGTCGGGTCCGACTTCAAGATCGGCATGACCTACGCAGGTGACGGCACCGGGCACGCGGTTGTTGAGATCGCGCTGGGTGAGGATGGGGTTCTTGTCCCACGGGACGTAGGGGCCGGTGACGGAGCGGCTGCGGAAAACGACCTGGGAGTGGCCGGGACCGGTGCCGCCCTCGGCGCAAGAGAGGTAATACCAGCCCTCGCGTTTGTAGAGGTGGGGTCCCTCGATCCAAATCGGTTTGGTGGAGATATCGACGCCGCCGTTGACCAGCACGGGCCGGGGGCCGATCATCTGTTTCGCGACGGGATCGTATTCCTGGATACGAATGGCGCGGTGGCCGTCGTAGAGCGGCGTGCCCTCGGGATCGTCGTTGTTGACCACCCAGACGCGGCCGTCGTCGTCGAAAAAGAGGGACGGATCGATGCCGTTGAAAAGGAGGCGAACGGGGTCGGACCAAGGACCGGCGGGATCCTTGGCGGTGACGAGGAAGTTGCCGTTGGAGCCGACCTGGGTGCAGATGAGATAAAAGAGGCCCTCGTGGTGGGTGATGGCGGGGGCGAAGATGCCGTTGGAGACGGTGAGGCCCTCGTAGCGCAGTTGGTCGGGGCGGTCGATGGCGTGGCCGATGAAGCGCCAGTTGACGAGGTCCTTGCTGTGGAAAATGGGCAGGCCGGGGAAGTAGGCGAAGGTGGAGTTGACGAGGTAATAGTCGTCGCCGACGCGGCAGAGGCTTGGGTCGGGGTAGAAACCGGTGAGGATGGGGTTGTGATACTCACCCGTGGCCAGCGGGCGGGTGAAGGTGGCATCGGTGCCCGAGTATTCGAACCAGTCGAACACGGCGGGCGTGGCCGCTGCGGACGCGGCGAAGGAGGCGAGTGCGAGCGAGGCGCGCAGGGCGGAAGGGGCGAAGAGCATGACGAGTAAGGGGGAAACGATGGCGGGGGCACGTGGCGCGGGCAGCGCGCACGATTTGCAACCTTACGCACCGCCCGGTCTTCACAAATAACAACTGGTTCTAACAATTGACCAGTCGGACGGAGCCATTGAGTCCGACGCTCAGGGTAGGGACGCGGGCAGAAAGCGCCACCAGTCGAGCTGGACGGATTTGTCGCCGCTGCGGCAGACCAGGTAGAGGTCGCGGATGCCAACGGCGCCGGTGACGGTGGCCTTGATCTGGCTCCAGGCACCCTGGGTGTCGGAAAGATCGAGGGTGGTGGCGATGGGGCCGTCGAGGCGGTCTAGACGAAGTTCGAGCCGGGAGCCGGCCACGGCGGAGGCGAAGTGGAGGATGAGCTCCGCCGCGCCGTGTGCGCCGAAGTCCACGTGGCGAACGCGGATGTAGTCGCCGGCGTCGAGGTCGTGCACGGCGAGGTTGCCCGGGCGGTCGCCGACGGGGCGGGTTTCCGCGCCGTTGGTCCAGGCGATGGTTTCGGCCTCGACGCGCCGGTAGGGATCGAGTGCGGCGACGGGGGCGGGGCCGTCCTTGCTCATGTCCATTTTTACGACCGAGCCATCGGGGTTGAAGATCAGCTCATCGACGCAGACGGAACGTTTGAAGCCTCCGCCGCCGGGTAGGGCGGAATTGTGGTAGAAAAGGTAGGTCTTTCCCTGGTAGTCCACCACGCCGCCGTGGTTGGTGAAACTGCCGCCCTGCGCCGGCATGATCACACCACCATAAGTCCACGGGCCGATGGCAGACTCGGCGGTCGAGTAGGCGAGGTGTTCGGGCAAGGGTCCACCGGCGAAGAAGAGATAGTAGAGTCCGCCGCGACGGTAGAGCCAGGGGCCTTCCTCGAAGCTGGAGGGGCGTTTCTCGTCGGGCTTGCTGCGCGGACCGAAGGCGGCGGGCGTCATTTCGAGTGCGACGAGGCCCTTGTCGCCGATGCTGGTGTCGAGGGAGACCATGTCGCGATTCAGCTTCGCATACCAGCACTTGGGATTGCCCCAATAGAGGTAGGCCTGGCCATCGGCGTCGATGAAGACACTGGGGTCGATGTGGTCGCCGGCGATGAGGGGTTTGCCGATGGGATCGGTGTAGGGGCCGAAGGGGCTGTCGGCGACGAGCACGCCGATGCCACGACCGTGGAGGGGGACGTAGAGATACCACTTGCCATCGCGCTGGATGGCTTGCGGGGCCCAAGCGCCGTTTTCGAAACCGCCGCCCCAACCCGAACCGGCCCAGGTGAAGTTGCGCAACGAGGCGACGGCGCCGTGGTCGGTCCAGTTGACCATGTCGGTGGTGGAGAAGCAGCGCCAGTCGCGCATGGTGAAGAAGTTGTTCACCAGTTCGTCCTCGTCGTGGCTGGTGAAGACGTAGAGCACGCCATCGTGGACCACGGGGGCGGGGTCGGCGGTGTAGATGGTCTGGATGATGGGATTGGCGGCGTGGAGGCAGGAGGCGGCGCTGAACGCGAGCAGGGAGGGGAGGAGGCGGGATTGCATAGGAGGAAGTAGCGGGGAGGGGCTTAGAACCGGAAGGTGGTGGCGCGGCCGGTGTAGGTGACGGTGCGAGTGGCGGAGGCGGAATCGGAGCCGATGAGCACGACCGTGATTTCGCGTTGTTTGTTCAACCCGGGGAAGGTGCCTTGCCGCGCGGCGAGGCGCAGGGTGCGGCGGCGGTCGTCCCAGCGCAGGAGCACGGAGGCGCGTTCGCCGCGTTCGTAGGCGAGGGATTCGCCGTCGTCCTCGTAGAGGGTAAAGGTGGCGTCGGCTCCGGGGTAAATGCGCAGGGCCAGCGGGCCGCCGGGTTTCTCACGGCTGTGCTGCACGGGGGCTCCGAGGGGCAGGATGGAGCCGGCGCGAACGTGCAGCGGGATGCGATCGATGGGCGCGGCGACCTCGACGGTTTGCCCGCCGGCGCGGTGTTCGCCGCTCCAGAAGTCGAACCAGCCGGCGTCGTGTTTCGGTAAATACACCGGCCAGCGCTCCGCGCCGGGAGCGAGCACGGGGGCGACGTGGAGGGCGGGGCCGAACATAAACTGATGGTCCTGGTCGAGGGCGGTGGCGTCGCCGGGGAAATCCATGACGAGCGGACGCATGAGGGTGGTGTGCTCGAAGCTGACCCGCGCGCTCTCGGAGTAGATGTAGGGCAAGAGGCGGTAACGCAGTTCGAGCCAGCGGCGGCTCTCGGTCTCAACGTGTTGGCCGTAGCGCCAGAATTCGGTGTCGGTCTGGTAACCGTGCACGCGCATGAGCGGGGTGAAGGTCGAGTATTGCAGCCAGCGCAGGAAACGCTCGTGGAAGCCGGCGTCGCGGTATTGACCGCCGCCGGGGCGGAAGAAACCTCCGGTGTCGGTGGTCCACCAAGGCAGGCCGGTGACAACGTAGTTCAGGCCGGCGGCGACTTGGCGGCGGAGGGTGTCCCAGCTGTTGCCGATGTCGCCCGACCAGGTGGCGGCGGCGTAGCGTTGCTGGCCGGGGAAGGCGCTGCGGGTGAGGATGAGCGGCCGGCGGTCGGGGTCGTCTTGGCGCAGGCCTTGGTAAACGGTGCGGTTGACGATGAGAGGGTAGATGTTGCGCACCTTTTCGCCCGGGCCGAGGTGGGTGCGGCGACCGAGCAAGTCGTCGTTCTCGGGTTCGGTGGCGTCGAGCCACCACGCATCGATGCCGAGGGGGAGCAGCTTGGAGCGGAAGTTTTCCCAATAAAAAGCGGCGGCGGCGGGATCGAAGAAGTCCACCCACTGGGTGCCCGGGATGTAGTGCCCGCGTTCGGTGAAGGCGCGACCCAGTTCGGAGCGCGGGTCGATCTTGGACCAGACCGAGAGCATGAGGCGCAGATCCTGATCGTGCAGGGTGCGAACCATGGCGGCGGGATCGGGGTAGTGTTCTTCGTCGAAGCGCATGGCGTTCCAGCCGTGGCGGCCCCAGTATTGCCAGTCCTGAACGATCACATCCACGGGCAGGCGACGGGTGCGAAATTCGGCGGCGTTTTCGAGCAGCTCGGCTTGGGATTTGTAACGTTCGCGGCAGTGAATATAGCCGAGGGCCCAGAGCGGGATGAGCGGCGCGGGGCCGGTGAGGCGGCGGTAGGCGGAGGTGATATCGTCGCCGCGACCGGCGAAGACGACGTAGTCGATGGCGTCGGCGACGGGGGATTTGAACTCCGTAACGGCGCGGGCGGCGCGGAAACGCAGCGAAGGGCGATCCTCCTTTACGCCGACCACGCGCACGGTGTGTTCGCCGGCGGGCAGGTCGAGGAACCAGCTGGTGGTGGGCGGCAGCCAGAGGTTTTCGAATTTGATGACGGGTTGACCATTGATCTCGACCTGCCAGCGGCGGGCCATGGCCTGGCCGACATCGAGGAAAAAGGCTTGGCGGCCGGTGCGCTCGACGGTGAATCGTCCGATAAAGACGCCGTCCTGGCGAACCTCGCGACGCGAGCCCTCGGTGGTGGTGACGTCCACGGTGGTGGCGGCTCCCACGGCGCCGGCGGGGCGAAGATCGACGGAGGTGTCGGCGGGGTTGAACTCGGTGAGGCCGTAGTTGTGCCAGAGCAGGCCGTAGCCCCGGCTGGAATGGAGAAGGGGGATGGCGATCTGGGTGTTTACCTGGGTGAGGCGGCGGGGCAGGTCGCGGACGTTGAGAAAACCGTCCTGAAATTGTCCGAGCCCGTAGAGGCGCTCGTCGGGTGGCGAGTCAAAGGACTGTGCGACGGACCAGGTGGGCTCGCCCTGCACGGTGGAGGCGGTGAGACGACGGGAGCCGGGGAGCTCGCGCAGGAAGACGCGGCCGTCGGCATCGGTAAAGGTGAGGGTGCCGGTGCGGCGGTCGGCGGTGGCGCGCAGGCGGGGCAGTTCGAGCGTGAGGGAATCCGCCGTCTCGCGCAGGCGGGCGCGCGGGGCGGAGACATCTTCACTCAAAACCTGGCTGGGCGGGATGGCAGTCGGGGTGGGCGTGAAGCGCACCCGCACGGCGTTGTCGAGCAGGGGACGGACGAGCAGGTGGCCACCCTCGACCGGCAAGGAGAGGTCGCCGCGCCGAGATTCTTGGGCGGGCAGGCTCGGGGTTAGAGAGGCGAGGCAGGCGAACAGAAAAACAAGTGGACGGATCATGGGGAGACTCGGGGCGGGCGGGGGTGGTGGCGTGGCGCAGGGGCCGATCCGAAAGGGGCGACCTGCGGCGGCTCGGACAACCGCCGCAGGAGTCTAACAATTGAGTGCGCGGGCGACGCTTACAGACGGCGGCGGAGGGTAATCAGTTCGCGCTCGCCACGCGGAAAACCAGTGCGGTGGCGGCGGTTTCGTTTAGTTCAGGGAGGGTGATTTCGAGGGCGTCGTCGGTTTGGCGCCAGGTGAGCTGGGTGTCGGCGGAGGCACCGAACAGGGATACCTCGGTGATGGGTTTGCCGAGGCGGTTGGCGGTTAGGCCGAGGGAGACCATTTTTAACTGAGCGCCGGGCTCGGGCACGGTCATGCAGAACGCGTAGAGCGCGCCGTCCTTGCCGAGGGTGAAGCGAAAGTCCTCGGGCTCGTAGCGGAAGTCGGCGTGGGGGCGACGCAGGGCTCCGCCGGGGATTTTAAGGAGGTGGCCTTCGGCGTTTTTTCGGCCTTCGCCGGGGATGACCCAAGCGCGGCTGCCGTAGATGGCGTCGCCGTTGGTGCGGAGCCATTGACCCACGCCCTTGAGCATGGTGAGGGCGCCCGGTTCGATCGAGCCGTCGGGTCGGAGGGAGACGCACAAGGCGACGTTTCCGTCGCGCGCGGAGGCCTCGATGATGTAGCGGATCATCATGCCGCTGTCGTAAGTGAAGTTGGGCGCGTAGAACCAATCGCCGATCGGAGCTTCGGCGATCCAGGGTTGGTCGTCCTTGATGTGATTGGGCAGCCCGTGTTCCTCGGTGTTGACCGTGCCGTTGGTCTGGCGGCGGAACTTGACGATGCTGAAGACGTCCACCTTTCCGCGTCGGGCGAGGGTGCGGTTGTAGTAGTCGGCGATGACGCGCTGGATGGCGTCGGCCTTGAGTCCGGTGCCGGTGCCATTGCCGGTGAAGGGGCCCTGCACGGTGCCGTCGGTGTAGATGAAGTCCGGGTCGTATTTCGCGGCGGCGTCCATCATGCGCAGGGCCCACCAGGTGGCATACCACTGGGCAAAGGCGGCGTGTTCTTGGAACAAGCCGGCGGGCGGAGGGCTCCAACCGGAGAGGGCGGCCTTGGTGACGCCTTCGTAGCGGCGCAGGTCCACGCCGTAGAGGAAGCGCGGGTCCAGACCCTCCCACCACTTGCCGACGCCATCGGCCAAGGTGAGGTGGCCGTCGTAAGGCACGCCGGCCTTGTCGCCGGTGGAGTCGGCCATGAAGGCGGTCTGCCACCACCACCAGCTGTATTCGTGGTGAAAGGTAATGCCGTAGCGGATACCGGCGGAGCGGGCGGCGCGGGCCCACTCGCCGACGAGGTCGCGTTTGGCGCCGAGGCGCGTGCTGTTCCACGGCTGGTAGGCGGAGTCCCACATGTCGTATTGGTCGTGGTGCACGCCCTGAACGAAGAGGAAGCGGGCGCCGGCGTCCTTGTAGATTTCGGTCAGCGCGGCGGGGTCGAGCTTGGAGGGATTCCAGTCGCGGAGAACCTCCTTGTAGCCCACCTCGGAGGGGTGACCGTAGCGGGCGAGGTGGTTCTGGTTGGCGATGTGGCCGGGTTTGTAGAGGTTGCGGGCATACCAATCACCGCTTTCACCGGCGGATTGGGGGCCGAAGTGAAC